>NZ_BQYI01000001.1:1032500-1340000 GCF_027923405.1 Paenibacillus sp. YYML68
GTGGACTGCATACAAGTGAGAATGCCGGTATGAGTAACGAAAAGATCAGTGAGAATCTGATCCGCCGTAAGCCTAAGGGTTCCTGAGGAAGGCTCGTCCGCTCAGGGTAAGTCGGGACCTAAGGCGAGGCCGAAAGGCGTAGTCGAAGGACAACAGGTTGAAATTCCTGTACCACCGTGAACCGTTATGAGCAATGGGGTGACGCAGAAGGATAGTGACGCGGACTGATGGATGTCCGTCCAAGCAGCGAGGCTGGTTAGTAGGCAAATCCGCTAACCGTAAGGCTGAGCTGTGATGGGGAGGGAAATATAAGTACCGAAGGTCATGAGTTCAAGCTGCCAAGAAAAGCCTCTAGCCAGGGAGAAGGTGCCCGTACCGCAAACCGACACAGGTAGGCGAGCAGAGCATGCTAAGGCGCGCGGAAGAACTCTCGTTAAGGAACTCGGCAAAATGACCCCGTAACTTCGGGAGAAGGGGTGCCTCGGTAGGGTGAATAGCCCGAGGGGGCCGCAGTGAAAAGGCCCAAGCGACTGTTTAGCAAAAACACAGGTCTGTGCGAAGCCGCAAGGCGAAGTATACGGGCTGACGCCTGCCCGGTGCTGGAAGGTTAAGGGGAGCGGTTAGGAGCAATCCGAAGCTGTGAACCGAAGCCCCAGTAAACGGCGGCCGTAACTATAACGGTCCTAAGGTAGCGAAATTCCTTGTCAGGTAAATTCTGACCCGCACGAATGGCGTAACGACTTGGGCGCTGTCTCGACGAGAGATCCGGTGAAATTTTAATACCTGTGAAGATGCAGGTTACCCGCGACAAGACGGAAAGACCCCATGGAGCTTTACTGCAGCTTGATATTGGACTTTGGTACGATCTGTACAGGATAGGTGGGAGCCTGAGAAGCCGGAGCGCCAGCTTCGGTGGAGGCGCCGTTGGGATACCACCCTGATCGTATCGGAGTTCTAACCTGGTACCGTAATCCGGTATGGGGACAGTGTCAGGTGGGCAGTTTGACTGGGGCGGTCGCCTCCTAAAATGTAACGGAGGCGCCCTAAGGTTCCCTCAGAATGGTTGGAAATCATTCGCAGAGTGCAAAGGCATAAGGGAGCTTGACTGCGAGACAAACAGGTCGAGCAGGGACGAAAGTCGGGCTTAGTGATCCGGTGGTACCGTATGGAAGGGCCATCGCTCAACGGATAAAAGCTACCCTGGGGATAACAGGCTTATCTCCCCCAAGAGTCCACATCGACGGGGAGGTTTGGCACCTCGATGTCGGCTCATCGCATCCTGGGGCTGAAGTAGGTCCCAAGGGTTGGGCTGTTCGCCCATTAAAGCGGTACGCGAGCTGGGTTCAGAACGTCGTGAGACAGTTCGGTCCCTATCTGTCGCGGGCGTAGGAAATTTGAGAGGAGCTGTCCTTAGTACGAGAGGACCGGGATGGACGTACCGCTGGTGTACCAGTTGTTCCGCCAGGAGCACGGCTGGATAGCCAAGTACGGACGGGATAAGCGCTGAAAGCATCTAAGCGTGAAGCCCCCCTCAAGATGAGATTTCCCAGTATGTAAGACCCCTTGTAGACGACGAGGTTGATAGGTTCGGGGTGTAAGTGCGGTAACGTGTGTAGCTGACGAATACTAATCGGTCGAGGGCTTATCCTAAAAAATTATGGGATGTACATCTCATAAAGCTAATATAGAGCATCAGCGTGCTTGAGTTTCGTATCCAGTTTTCAAGGTGCAATAGCCTTGAGTTTTAAGCTGCATGTCCTTTTCAAGGTTGGATATTTTATTGTCGAATCTCGAAGAAGTGATGTCAGCATAAAAATCTAATGCTTTCGAAGTAGTTTTGCTTTGCAAAACTTTGAGGTTTGGTGATGATGGCGGAAGGGAACCACGCGTACCCATCCCGAACACGACCGTTAAGCCTTCCAGCGCCGATGGTACTTGGACCGCAGGGTCCCGGGAGAGTAGGACGTCGCCAAGCAAAAAAAAGAGTCTTTTTGGATAAAACCAAAAAGACTCTTTTTTGTATCTCATTCGAGCTATACCTCTGAAGCGAGTTGATGGACGTTATTTCGTCACCAGCTCAGTTCATGAAGCTTGTGAGCGTTCTAGCCTTTTGCAGCTAATGGGCTCGTTTGTGGAGACCAGTTTGTTAATTGATTCAGCTCATTAATAATGTCCTCCAGCTGCTTGGAGCTGGCCACCAGCTTATTAACCTGATCTTTCTGGAAGTTAATGTCCTTTGTCATATCAGACAGCTGACCGCTTGATTTCTCTGTAATCATAGATATGGACATAATCTTATGATAGATAGCGCTGAAGCTAGATTCAACATCATAGAAGAGCTCGTCAATTTCCTTCGTTTGAGTGGCAGCTTTAGACGTTTCGACCAATATGGTTTTGAATTTACCGCCTGCATCTTGACCGATGGATTTCCCTTGAAGGGCGGTTTTTTGCCCAATTCTAACTTGCTCCGTTACAAGCTCTGTCTGTTCCTGAATGAACTCGAGTATAGCCGTAATTTCGGCTGAGGATTGCTGGGAGCGGTTAGCCAGCTTGCGTATTTCGTGGGCGACAACCGCGAAGCCCGTTCCATGTTCACCTGCGCGAGCTGCTTCAATCGATGCATTAAGAGATAAGAGATTCGTCTGCTCGGAGATATCGCGAATGGTAGAGATCATGTGACTGATCTTATCATTTTGCTCGTCAAGCATTTCCAGAAGCTTAACAGTGCTCGTAATCATTTGAGCCAGCTCGTCGATTTCACTGAGCAATTGATTGACTTTGACATCGCCTTCATCGGTAACATTTGAGATTTCGACGGAAAGCTCACGAATGGTCTTGAATCGGTCTGCGACTAGCTGCACATTGTGATTGGTCGATTCAATGGATTGATTCGTTTCAATAATCTCCGTAGCCTGCCTGTTGAAGGCGCCAGACATAACCCCGAATCGATCCGCAATATGTGCGGAGGACTCGTCTGTTTTACGTACCGTATCTTGAAGCAAACTATAAAATTGGGTGAGGATTTCGAGCGATTTTTTAACTTGATGTAAAATTTCATTGCTCTTACGTTGATTGTCTTGAGCGAGCTTCTCGCTATTCAATACATCCTTAATAATCTTCCGTCCGATCAAGCAAACGGAGATGCCACTTAAGCCACACATTAGATACAGGCAGTTGATGACAATCAGGTCTATGAGCTCATACGTAAGAAAATAAGGATTGTACGTAAAGTGGATGGCCATACCAGCCATGCCGTACACGATAGAGAAGCACATGATTCTTGTGTGAAGATAGGGCAATGAAAATAACAACGTCATAAAAAAGGTCAGCCAAGCCATAGTTGAAGGAATGAACCAGATGACGATAAAGCTGAGTACAAAGGAAAACGCATTAAGTAAAAACTTGCCGACGGGCTTCTGATGGACGAGCCTGAAAAGGATATAGGTCATGACGCTCAAGGTGATCATCGTAATGTAGAAAGAAATGAACTGCTGCAGGTCCACCAGCTCAAGCATGTAGAAGATCACAAAGATAGGAAAGCAGCTCATGACCCCCATGCCGATCAGAGTGTAGGTCAGCAGCTTGGAGCTGAGACGTTCATAGATGTCGAGCAGCGTAGTTGGTACATTGGAACTGGCTATAGTGGCTGTGGTCATGAAGGACCTCCCGGTGTGATAATTAACGTAGGGCGTATTCTTTGGTTAACGAAATATTACGCTCTTGGAAAAACTTCATCGCTACGGCAAGCGCTCCGCAGCCCTTAGGGAATCCGGCATACGCGGTACAGTGCATAATGACCTCGACAATCTCTTCTGGAGTCAATCCCACATTCAATGCCGCATTCAGATGGAAGGGCAGCTGCCCCTCGGCTCCTTGTGTAATCAAGGAAGACAGAGTCAGCAGATTCCTCTGCTTCAGATCAAGCTGGGTACGAGAGTACACATCGCCAAAGCCGAATTCAATGATCATATGATAGAAATCGGGACTGAAGCGCTTGATGCTATCCAGAGGGTCTGTTCCTTGTCCGCCCGATAATTTGCGCAACGTCTCCATTCCACGGTCAAAACGTGTGTTCATATTCGTATACTCCCTCCTTATTTCAGCTGCACGACTCTGGACAGTGTTGGCGGAACCTCCTTGGGATCCACAATGGCCTCAATAACGACAGGACCATCGGCATTCAAGGAGGATGTGATCGCTTCTGCCAGTTCATGCTCTGTTGTGCAGCGGAACGATGGGACGCCCATGGATGCGGCAAATTGAGCTACGTCGAGCCTGGTCTCATAGATAGTTCCTACGGACCGGCCTGTAGAATAAGACATGCCCTTCTCGACCATATCGAGCTGACCGTTGTTCAGAACGATGAAGATAACGGGAATGTGATGATTCCTTGCTGTGGAAAACTCAGTGCCGTGCATAAATGTACAGCCATCCCCTGTTAAGCATACGATCGTCCGGTCAGGAGCACCGATCTTCGCTCCGATCGCGAACCCGATCGCATGTCCCATCGCACCAAACACGTCATCGAAGAAGAAGGTGCCTGGCTCGTAAATATCAAAATGACGAACTGCATAGAACGTATGACTTCCATCATCCCCGAACAGAATCGAATCTTGGGGTAAGAGGGCGCGCATGGTTTTGACCGTTTGTTTGGCTGTAAGAGCTGTTGTAATTGGAGCTTCGCTGGAATCTGGCTCGGTTAATGTCGCTGCGACTTCCGAGAAGGTTGTACAGTATGGAGGGGTGGCCACTTGGAGTAGTTTCTGTAGGTTGGCTTTTGCATCGCCAAGAACAACCTTGCTAGGAACGGGAATCGATTTGCCTGTAAAGGTTACATCACAATCGAAGTGCAGAACAGAGTGTGGGTACATCTCAGGAGTAAAGCCGGCTAGAGACATATCGCTGAGCTTCGTACCAATGACGATCATGAGGTCCGTACCGGATCTTAAATAGTGGGACGCATCCTCGGTCCCTCCAAGGCCAAAACCGCCTAAGCTTAGCGGATGAGTAGAAGGGAAGGCGCCTTTGCCACATGGAGTAGTGATAACAGGAATGTTCCAGCCTTCGGCGACTTGTCGCACTTCTTCATAAGCACCTGCAATGCCGACGCCCTTGCCTATAAAAAGAACCGGCTTCTTGGCATTGTTGATCAATGGTACGACGTTCTCAATATCGGACGACACGACAGAAGGAATATCCGTGGGCAGCGGAATATAGAACGATTCGACCTCTTCCATATAGACATCGTAAGGGATTGAGAGATGAACAGGTCCTCGCTTGCCAGTCATAGCCTGCTCAATCGCGTGCCTTAAGTATAGCATAAGTTGCTCCTTACGCTCTATACGTGCGCTGAACAAGGTCACAGGCTCGAACATTCGTGTCAGGTCCGTACCGAATTGGCTCGAATCTTGCCCTTGGGCTTTGCCTGTAGCTTCAATGGGCTGATGACCCGTAATGAATAGAACCGGCAGATGATATGCTTTGGCCTGCGCGGCTGCTGTGAGTAGGTTCGTACCGCCTGGACCAGTCGTGCCTACAGCTACACCCAGTGATTGGTGTGTGAGTGCATAGCCGGAAGCCTGATAACCTGCACCAGCTTCATGTCGGCTGAGGACGAAGGTCACATTTTCGTTTTCGAGCTCGAACAACAACGGACATACCGCTTTACCCGGTACGCCGAACACATGTGTAATTCCCCAACGATTGAAATGCTCTGCTAATAAAGCGGACACTTTCTTCTTCACTTTACATTCCTCCTTGGTGGTCGTACATATGCATCTTGGGGATTCGCGATGAACCGACAAAATATGAAGTTCCCCCGCCTAGATAAATGGTATTTCAGCACTACGTCTATATTATACTTCAGGAGTATGTCGAATAAGTTTATATGTTTTGTCGAATCCATATAAGATATTGTTGTAGTCGTGCATCGTTCGGCTTATATATGTATACATTGGAAATATTAAGGTGTTATTGCTTCTATATCCTGTATCTGAATACAACGGCTAGTCGGGTGGCATATTACACGCAAAAACAAGAAGGAGCCTGACATGAAAGCCGTTACGTATCAAGGGATTCAAAAAATAATGGTCAAGGACGTACAGGACCCGATGATCGAGAAGCGCGATGACCTAATCATTAGACTGACGAGCACGGCCATATGCGGCTCTGACCTGCACCTGTATCACGGGATGGTTCCCAATATGCCCAAGAACTTCGTTATAGGCCATGAGCCGATGGGCATTGTGGAGGAAGTCGGACCTGATGTTACCCATGTGAAAAAAGGTGATCGGGTCATTATTCCGTTCAATATTGCGTGCGGCCAATGCTTCTACTGCCAGCATCAGCAGGAGAGTCAATGCGATAATGCGAATCCGAACGGAGAGGTCGGTGCGTACTTCGGTTATTCGGATACGTTCGGTGGCTATGCTGGGGGGCAGGCTGAATACTTAAGAGTGCCATATGGCAACTTCGTGCCGTTCAAGGTTCCAGAGAGCTGTGAGCTTGAGGATGAGAAGCTGCTGTTCCTCTCTGACATTATTCCGACCGCCTACTGGGGAGTGGATAACGCAGGCGTCAAGCCGGGGGATACGGTTATTGTGCTCGGCTGTGGTCCTGTCGGTCTGCTGACACAGAAGTTCGCTTGGATGAAGGGGGCGAAGCGCGTCATCGCGGTCGATTACATCAACTATCGGCTGGAGCATGCGAAGCGCGTGAACGGGGTTGAGATTGTTAACTTCGAGAAGGAAGCGAACATCGGAAGCTACCTGAAGGAGCTAACAGGCGGCGGCGCCGAGGTCGTGATCGATTGTGTCGGGATGGATGGGAAGATGACGTTGGTGGAGAAGATCGAGACAGCGCTCATGCTTCAAGGCGGTTCGATGGGAGCGATCCAAATTGCGTCGCAGGCTGTGAGGAAGACCGGTACGATCCAGCTCATCGGCGTATATGGGCTGCGGTATAATGCGTTTCCGCTAGGAGACTTGTTCGCACGCAACATCGTATTG
This sequence comes from Paenibacillus sp. YYML68, assembly GCF_027923405.1. Taxonomy (NCBI): domain Bacteria; kingdom Bacillati; phylum Bacillota; class Bacilli; order Caryophanales; family Paenibacillaceae; genus Paenibacillus; species Paenibacillus sp. YYML68. The sequence goes on from NZ_BQYI01000001.1 coordinate 1,039,508, forward strand.
AAGATGGGCCAAGCTCCGGTCATTCACTACATGCCGCACTTGTATGAGCTTATCACGACGAACAAGCTGGACCCGACGGACATTATTACACATCGGGCGAGCTTGTCGGATGCGCCGCGGATGTATGAGCTTTTTGACGGGAAGAAGGATGGATGTATTAAGGTTGTATTGAAGCCGTGATAGGTACCTGGTCTAGCTAAAAAAGCAGGCTAGCTGTTATCAGCTAATCTGCTTCACTTCACTTAACAAGTTTAAGGAGCTAATACGTAAACCTTCACATCTTGAATGCCGAAGCGCCAAGCTTGATCTCTGGACTGTGGGACGAAGATGTCGACCTTGTTGCCCTTAATCGCACCACCGGTATCGGTAGCTGTACCGAACATGCCGCCGACCGGTAGCCCTTCATGCGTATAGCCTTCGATATATACTTGACTGCCGAGCGGAATGACAGACGGATCGACAGCGACGGTGCCTAGACTCAACGTGTTACCCATATAATCAAGCGCTGCATAACCGCCGTTCTCTAATGGAGTAGCGGTGTAAGCGGACGCCTTAGCTTTGATTACCTTCGTAAACGTGCGGTTATTGATTAGTGGTCGGTACCACGCCGGAGCGTAATAGCGTCCGTCTGTGCCAAGAATCGCGATTCGGTTCGTCGCATCCCATTGCGTCGTCGCTCCGAAGGTGTCGGAGATGAGTCGGAAAGGGACATAGACGCGTCCGTCGACGAGGCGCGGCGCACTCTCGACTTCGGTGGTCTGCTCGTTGACAGAGATGACCTTCTCGCCGGTTGTCAGCGTCAAGCTTGTCTCTTCGTTCTGAATGGTGACGGTTATTTGTTGACCGTCCATTTGCCATTCAAGGCTATAGCCGAGCTCGTCCACAATTGTACGTGCTGGCACCTGCAGCTTCGAATTGTCGACGACAACAGGCTTGGCGTCCTGGAATTGAACGAGCTTGTCGTTGATCTGTACTTTAATATCCGTCTGTACTGCTGCATAGGTGCCAGATGGTGAATATAGAGCAGCAGGCAGCACCAATAAAGCTGCGAGCAGCATTTTTTTCACAGAAGTATGCAATTGTATCCCTCCTATATAAGCCTCCGAGGTTAGTTGTCGGGTTCGGGAAGAGGATTTCCCTAGGCCGTCTTGTGCGCAAGGAAGATTCAAGCGCATGTCAACTGCCATTCACCCCAAGTAAAGAGTCCCCCGTACGAGCAGCATGAAGAAGCCTGTGCGATTCGGCTTAAATGAATTTATCATAAGCGTTCCTTATGAAGCAATACGCAAAAATATCCATGGGTTGAAAATGGAAATGATTATGCCCGTTTATGCTGAAAGACGTGCCTACCTTTACCTGTAATGGTACAATATATAGAAGCAGATCCGCGGAAGCTCGTGATGGATTAGCAGCATATTTCGCTCAACAGGTGCGGTGAGGAGGTCCAGGGGTGCCATTTACAGTCGATAGCTCGATCTTACTTTTCTCTACATTATTAATTGTGGGCGTCATCACCACGAAGTTCTCATCTCGGCTCGGCGTGCCGTCTCTTGTGTTCTTTATTGCAGTGGGCATGGTGCTGAGTAAGTTTATTTACTATGACAGCGCCTACCTGACGCAATTGTTCGGAATTGTGGCGTTGATCGTCATTTTGTTCGAAGGCGGACTTCAGACGAAATGGAGCAATGTGAAGCAGGTGATCGGTCCCTCAGCTACGCTAGCGACAGTGGGCGTGTTGATTACGACCGTCATTATCGGCGTGCTTGCCAAGTACATACTTGGATTGTCTTGGCTGGAAGGGCTGCTCTTCGGTGCAATCGTCGGGTCCACCGATGCCGCGGCAATATTCGCTGTCCTCGGGAACAAGAACATTCGTCCGAAGCTGACGGCGACGCTGGAGGCCGAGTCGGGAACGAATGACCCGATGGCGATCTTCTTGACCATCTCGCTGATCGAATTGATTCAGTACCCGGATGCCAGCTTGATGTCGCTCATCTGGGGCTTCGTGTGGCAGATGGGCTTAGGACTTGTGATGGGTGTACTCTTAGGTAAGTTATCTGTATGGATGATTAACAAAATTAATCTCGACTCGTCAGGGTTGTACCCGGTGCTGTCGATGGCGCTTGCCGTTCTGACCTACAGCGGAACAGCGATGCTCCAAGGAAGCGGCTTACTAGCCGTCTACGTGATGGCTGTTCTCGTCGGCAACTCGGATCTTACGTATCGGCACTCGATCTTCCGGTTTAACGAAGGCTTCGCTTGGATGATGCAGATTCTGATGTTCATATTACTGGGGCTGCTCGTGTTCCCGAATCAGCTGCTCTCCGTCATCTGGCAAGGGTTAGGCTTATCGATTCTACTGATGTTCGTAGCAAGGCCAATCGGCGTGTTCGCAAGTATGATCTTCACGAAATTCAGCCTCAAGGAGATCACGTTCATCTCTTGGGCGGGCTTGCGGGGAGCCGTACCGATTGTACTCGCCACCTATCCGATGATCGCAGGAATCGATAACAGCCAGCTGATCTTCAATGTCGTATTCTTCGTCGTTCTCACGTCGGCCTTGGTGCAAGGCTCAACAGTGTCATTATTAGCTGACAAGCTAGGACTATTAGGTGGTAAAAAAGCGACCGTTCCGCACACTCTGGAGCTCGTATCGATCGGAAGGACGAATGCGGAGATTATCGAGATCGATGTCGAGGAGAACTCTCCCGTCGAGGGTAAGCAGATCAGACATGCCGAGCTTCCGGAGGAAGCATTAGTGACGGCCATTGTTCGGGATGAAAAAATTATTACGCCAAAGGGAATGACCTTCATTCAAACGGGCGACATCCTCTACGTGCTAGTGCCGAAGCATCTGAGAGAGCAAGTGAAGGCGCAGTTTAGTAAGCAGGAAGAGTCTTAATGAACGTAGCTGGATGAACATGATCATTTCTCAGTAAGGGGGGATACGCTTGCACGTTGTGCTGCTTCGATTATCGATTAAGCTGTTAAAAATGAAAAGCTCAGCACTCATTGTTGGATGTCTGATCTTTGTGCTAGCTGCTACTACGCTGGCCTATTGGATGGAGCCTGACAACTTTGGCAGCTGGTTCAATAGTTTGTATTTCGTGTTGACGACGATGGCGACGGTTGGTTATGGCGATTATTCACCCGAGACAGTTTCAGGTAAAGTGCTTACGATCTTCATTTATATATTCGGCATCGGCTTGCTGAGCTTAGTCATTGGTAAAATTTTGGATGGAGTTGCAGCGTTTCATAGGAAGAGGGAGGCGGGTCATTTGAGATTTCATGGCAAGCGGCACGTGATCATCGCCAATTGGAGTAAGAAGGCCCAGTATGCGGTGGAGGAGATTATGTCCACAGACCCGACGATCGAGGTCGTTATTATTGATGAGCTGCCTAAGCATCCATACGATAAGCCGAATGTTCATTTCATCAGCGGAGACCCAAGCTCAATGGAAGTATTGGAAATGGCCGATATTGGCAACGCGCGGTCCGCGATCATATTCGCGGATTCGAGAATCGACGAGCCTTCGCTCGTAGATGGGAAGTCGTTGCTGCTCGCGTCCACAATCGAGAGCGTAGCTCCCCATGTGCATACGACTGTGGAGATTATGCTGGAGAAGCACATTCAGAACTTCAAGCATGTGCATGTCAATGAATTCGTGCTATCCCATGATGCTGTATCTAGACTGGCTGTCCGGTCGGCGATGAATGAAGGTAGCGTAGGTGTAATTACACAGCTGCTAAGTCGCCAACGAGGAGCGGACCTGCACCACATACCCGTAAGTCGCGAATGGAAGACGTACGAGGATGCGTTCTTAGCGTTGCTCCGACAAGGGGCTACATTAATAGCGGATAATCATGATATGAACATTAATAAGAAGCTGAAGGAGCCGATTCCAGCAGAGGCCAAGCTGTTCGTCATCTGTGATGAGGTAACCTATAAGCGTATTATGGAGGAGACACACTCCTAGGCGGGGGATATTCGTGTATCAACGGGATTATATCGTAAGGATGCTGCAGGATGCGGCGAAGGCGATTCATGAGGTGCTAACGAAGCATCAGCAAGAGGCGCTGCGTCAACGACTGGCGCTGCTGAACGAAGCAATGAAGCGGCTCGCCGGGCTTGACTCGAAGCTCGTGCGTGGTCTGTCGACGAACGATCTGCTTGCCTTGCTCGCTCAGGGCGGAGTTGTGGACGTAGGCAAGTCGCTCGTCATCAGCGATATGCAGCAGGTGCGCGCGGCTCTGCTCGTCGAGGCCGGTCTGCAGGAGGAGGCCGCGGCTGAAGGTGTGAAGTCGCTGGAGCTGCTGCTTGCCGTGCGTCTTCTTGAGGAAGGCAAGGAGTGGCTCAGCGAGATCGACCTGCGCGTGGAGGGAGCGATCACGCTGCTCGGCCGCGCACCGAGGTCGGCTGAGGTATGGGAGCAGCTCGTGTCGTATTACCGGGAGAATGAGCGCTACGACAAGTGTGAGGATGCACTGTATCACGCGTTGGACGGCTGGCTTGAGGGTGGAGAGCAGGAGCGAGGGCAGCAGCTGCTGGAGCTGGGGAGCGCGATGTACACCGGCTGGCTGGAGTTGTCAGAGGAGCAGCTCCTGCGCGGCGGGCTCAGTCGGGATGAGGTGCTCGCAGGAATGAAAGAGCTTTCCGAAATGAAAGCAGCAGCTGTAAAATGAAAGTAAATCAACGTGAAATATCGCGGGAAATGCGAACTATTTTTTGTGACAAAAACGAGAATGTTCGGATTTGCGAGTTGACAGCGCATGTTAATCCCTGCTAAACTGATGTAGTGAAAAGCTGGTAAAGAAATTGTAAAGGTGCTTGTACGTAGACCCTTGAAGGGTGCTGCGGGCGGCTACCGTTAACTAAATAATCTCGTATAATGTCGGGAATATGGCCCGAACGTTTCTACCCGAAAACCTTAAATTTTTGGACTACGAGCAAGCTACGAATAGAGAAGGTCAGTACCCTAGGTGCTTGACCTTAACTTGCGCTTAAGACCTGAACGATCAGGATTGAGTAACTTGTCGTCCTTCGATAGATGATAATGCTGTGTAAGCAGTGCTGAAGTCTATCTCAAGGGCGATTTTCATTTGTATACATTATGACGAAACATGTCGATAAACGGAGGATAATCATGTCTGTGCTAGTTGGTGTTATTATGGGCAGCCAGTCGGACTGGGAGACGATGAAGCACGCCTGTGACGTGCTGGACGAGCTTGAGGTGCCCTATGAGAAAAGAGTCGTGTCCGCGCATCGGACACCGGATCTGATGTTCCAATACGCGGAGGCAGCGGTGGAGCGAGGTCTGAAGGTTATTATCGCCGGAGCAGGCGGAGCTGCGCATCTGCCAGGCATGGTGGCGTCGAAGACGGTGCTGCCGGTTATTGGCGTGCCGGTCAAGTCGTCGACGCTGAGCGGGATCGACTCGCTGTACTCGATCGTGCAGATGCCAGGCGGCGTGCCGGTCGGCACGATGTCGATCGGGCAGGCGGGCGCGAAGAACGCGGGCTTGTACGCAGCGCAGCTGCTAGGCGCGTTCGACCCAGAGCTGCAGCAGCGTCTTGTCGAGCGTCGGGCGAAGGTAGCACAGGATGTTATTGAGAAGAGTGTGCTGGAGTGATGATGATGCAGCCAGACGCAAAGATAAAGGCTTATGACCCGCAGAAGGTGCTTGCGCCAGGCTCGACGATTGGAATATTGGGCGGCGGTCAGCTCGGCCGCATGCTGGCGCTCGCCGGACGGGCGATGGGCTATCGGTTCGTCACGCTGGAGCCGACGCCGGATGCGCCTTGCGCGCAGGTGGCAGACGAGCAGCTGGAGGCCGCCTACGATGATGTGGAGGCAGCGCGGAGGCTCGCTGAGCTGTCAGACGTCATCACGTACGAGTTCGAGAACGTGGATGCGAATGTGACAGCGTTGCTTATGCAAGAGTCTTATGTGCCGCAGGGCAGCACGCTGCTGTATACGACGCAGCATCGGCTGCGCGAGAAGCGGGCGATTGAGGCGACAGGCGTGAAGGTAGCGCCGTATGCCGAGATCGGCAGCGTCGATGAGCTCCGGGCAGCGGTGGCTCGCTTCGGCACGCCATGCGTGCTGAAGACGGCGACAGGCGGCTATGACGGCAAGGGCCAGTGGGTCATTCGAAGCGAAGAGGAGATTGCCGAAGCTTACGAAACGCTCAGTCAGGCGCGTACGGAGCTCGTGCTTGAACAGTTTATACGCTTCACCAAGGAAATATCCGTCATTGCGGCACGCAGTCCGCGCGGCGAGGTGAAGGTATTCCCTGCTGCTGAGAACGTGCATGTGAACAACATACTTCATCTGTCGTTCGCACCGGCACGAGTCGATGCGGACGTGCTGGAGCGTGCAGAAGCAATCGCCAAGATGATCGCCGAAGGGCTCGATGTGATCGGTCTGATCGCCGTCGAGCTGTTCCTGACCGAGGACGGCGAGCTGTTCGTCAACGAGCTGGCGCCGCGGCCGCACAATTCGGGGCACTACACGATGGAGGCGTGCCGGACGTCGCAGTTCGAGCAGCATGTGCGGGCGATCTGCAACCTGCCGCTCGGCGATCCTGCTCTCATGCAGCCGGTCGTCATGGTCAACGTGCTCGGCGAGCATGTGCAGCCGCTGCTTGATTGGATCGTGCAGCCACAGTCGGAGCATGTCGCTGGAGTGACAGCGAAGCTTCATCTATATGGCAAGCACGAGGCGAAGGAAGGCCGCAAGATGGGGCACGTCAACCTGCTGGCGAACACGCATGAGGATGCCATTCGCTGGATAGAGGCTTCACATATATGGGACGCTAATTAAAGAAAGAGTTAAATAGGAGGCTGCAATACAATGATCGATCGTTATACAAGACCCGAGATGGGCAACATCTGGACGGAAGAGAACAAGTTCAAGGCATGGCTGGAGGTCGAGCTGCTGTCCTGTGAGGCGTGGGCGGAGCTGGGCGTTATCCCGAAGGAAGACGTTGTCGAGCTGCGCAAGAACGCAAGCTTCAATATTGAGCGGATCTATGAGATCGAGCAGGAGACGCGTCACGATGTGATCGCCTTCACGCGTGCTGTATCCGAGACGGTCGGACCCGAGCGTAAGTGGGTGCATTACGGCTTGACATCGACAGACGTTGTCGATACGGCGCTTGGCTACTTGCTGAGACAGGCGAACGAAATTATCGAGAAGGACATCGTGAGCTTCATCGACATCCTGCGCGATAAGGCCATTGCATACAAGGATACGCCGATGATGGGACGTACGCATGGCGTGCATGCCGAGCCGACGACGTTCGGCTTGAAGATGGCGCTCTGGTACGAGGAAATGAAGCGGAACCTCGAGCGCTTCCGCCATGCAGCGGACGGTGTACAGTTCGGTAAAATCTCCGGCGCGGTCGGCACGTACGCGAACATCGATCCATTCGTGGAGCAGTACGTGTGCGATAAGCTCGGCACGAAGGCGGCGCCGATCTCGACGCAGACGCTGCAGCGTGACCGTCACGCCGAATATATGGCGACGCTGGCGCTCGTTGCGACGTCGCTAGACAAGTTCGCGACGGAGATTCGCGCGTTGCAGAAGAGTGAGTTCCGCGAGGTGGAGGAGCCGTTCGCGAAGGGTCAGAAGGGCTCGTCGGCGATGCCGCACAAGCGCAACCCGATCGGCTGCGAGAGCATCTCCGGTCTTGCCCGCGTCATTCGCGGCCACATGATTTCGGCGTACGAGAACGTGACGCTGTGGCATGAGCGCGACATCTCGCACTCGTCGGTGGAGCGGGTCATTTTACCAGATGCAACAATCTTGCTGAACTACATGCTCAATCGTCTGGGCAACATCATCAAGAACTTGACCGTGTTCCCTGAGAACATGAAGCGCAACATGCAGTCGACATATGGTGTGCCGTTCTCCGGCCGTGTCATGACGAAGCTGATCGACAAGGGCTTCAGCCGCGAGCAGGCGTACGACACGGTGCAGCCGCGTGCGATGCAGGCGTGGGAGGAGCAGCGCTCGTTCCGCGACATCGTGCTGAGCACTTCGGCGATTACAGACGTGCTGAGCGCAGACGAGATCGACGATGCGTTCAACCCGAGCTGGCATCTGAAGCATGTCGATACGATCTTCAAGCGTCTTGGCTTGAGCGAATAGGAGGCTGGCGCTCGTGGGTGAGAAGGAAGCAATCGCAATATCCAGCGCACAGTCGTATGTGACGGCTCCGCTGCTGTACAAGGGCAAGGTGCGCGAGCTGTACGACCTCGGTGAGCATTACTTAATCGCGGTTACCGACCGCATCTCGGCGTTCGACTGGGTGCTGAGCCCGGCGGTGCCGTACAAGGGCAGCGTGCTGAACTCGCTGAGCCGATTCTGGTTCGAGCAGACGGCGTCGATTCAGCCGAACCACGTTGTGCATACGGATGTGGAGCAGCTCGGAGACATCGTTACGGATCGCGACATCATGAAGGATCGCTTCATGGTGACGAAGAAGGCGGAGCGCATCGATATCGAGTGCGTGGTGCGCGGCTACATTACCGGCGGCGGCTGGAGACAGTACCAGCAGACCGGCGAGGTGAACGGACATAAGCTGCCTGCAGGCATGCGTAAGAACGAGAAGTGCCCGCAGCCGATCTTCACGCCAGCGGCGAAGAACGACGTCGGCCACGACGAGGACATCTCGATCGAGCGGATGAAGGAGCTGGTCGGCGCTGAGCTGACCGAGCAGCTGCAGGAGAAGAGCATTCGGCTGTACGAGTTCGCGCATGCGTTCTGTGCGGAGCGGGGCATTATACTCGCGGATACGAAATTCGAATTCGGACTTATTGATGGCGAGATTATTCTCATAGACGAAATCTTCACCCCGGACTCCTCGCGCTTCTGGGATCAGAATAAATATGAGCTGGACATCGAGATCGACAGCATGGATAAGGAGCCGGTACGCACGTACCTCGCCGGAACGAGCTGGGACAAGAACAGCGAGCCGGACCCGCTGCCGCAGCAGGTCGTCGAGGAGACGAGCCGCCGCTATCGTGACATTTATAACCGTTTGGTGCAAGGATAGATTACAATAAACCATTCCCCGGGAGGCACGGATTGAGATGTTGAAAGCGACCGTATACGTAACGATTAAGCAAAGCGTACTGGATGTACAAGGAACCGCCGTTCAAGGCGCGCTTCACTCGATGGGCTTCGACGAAGTTGGCAAGGTGCGTATTGGTAAATACCTGGAGGTCGATCTGAACACGAACGACCGCGCCGCTGCTGAAGAGCGTGTGAAGGCGATGTGCGAGAAGCTGCTGGCGAACACGGTCATTGAGGACTACCGCTACGAGCTCGTTGAGGCTTAACATAAAAGGGGGAGCAACGCATGAATTTCGCGGTTCTGGTGTTTCCAGGCTCGAACTGTGACATCGACTGCTTCAAGGCGGTTGAGGACACGATCGGACAGCCTGTTGAATATGTGTGGCATACAGCTACGGATCTATCCAAGTACGACTGCATTCTAGTGCCGGGAGGCTTCTCCTACGGCGACTACTTGCGCTGCGGCGCGATCGCACGGTTCGCTCCTGTCATGAACGCGCTCGTTGAGGCTGCGGCACAGGGCAAGTACGTGCTTGGCATCTGCAACGGCTTCCAGATCTTGACCGAGGCGGGTCTGCTGCCAGGCGCATTGCTGCGCAATAAGGCGCTCAAGTTCCGCTGCCACGCGGCGATGCTGGAGGTTGTGAACGCGGACAATCCGTTTACGAAGGAATATAAGCAGGGCGAGCTCATCAACATTCCGATTGCGCACGGGGAAGGCAGCTACTACTGCGACGACGCGACGCTGGCGGAGCTTAAGGCGAATAACCAAATTATTTTCCGCTATGAAGCGGGCAACAACCCGAACGGCTCGGTGGACGACATCGCAGGCGTCAGCAACAAGGCAGGCAACGTGGTCGGCATGATGCCGCATCCGGAGCGCGCCATTGCGGACATTCTTGGTTCGGCGGACGGAGCACGTATGTTTACATCGATCTTGAGCACTTGGAGGGAGAAGCATGGCGCAGCAGCTATCGGCTAAGGAGCCAACGGCTCAACAGATTGAAGAGCAGAAGATCTATAAGCAGTTCGGCGTATCAGACTCCGAATATGAGAAAATATGCGGGTTCCTCGGTCGCAAGCCGAATTACGTCGAGATTGGCGTATTCAGCGTCATGTGGTCGGAGCACTGCTCCTATAAGAACTCCAAGGTCGTGCTGAAGAAGTTCCCGACGAGCGGTCCACGCGTCCTGATGGGACCGGGCGAAGGCGCGGGTATCGTCGATATCGGCGATAACCAGGCGGTCGTGTTCAAGATTGAAAGCCATAACCACCCTTCCGCGGTGGAGCCGTACCAAGGCGCTGCTACAGGCGTAGGTGGCATTATTCGTGACATCTTCTCGATGGGCGCGCGTCCCGTAGCGGTGCTGAACAGCTTGCGCTTCGGACGTCTGACGAACGATCGGGTGAAATATTTGTTCGAGCACGTCGTGTCCGGTATTGCGGGCTACGGCAACTGTATCGGTATCCCGACTGTCGGCGGCGAAATTATGTTCGATGAGAGCTACGAGGGTAACCCGCTCGTTAACGCAATGTGCGTCGGCTTGATCGATCACGATAAAATTCAAAAGGGTGTCGCGAAGGGCGTCGGCAACCCGGTATTCTACGTAGGTCCAGCGACAGGCCGCGACGGTATTCACGGCGCGACGTTCGCCTCCGAGGACTTGACGGCGGAATCCGAAGCGAAGCGCTCTGCTGTGCAGGTCGGCGACCCGTTCATGGAGAAGCTCGTGCTCGAAGCATGTCTCGAGCTGATCGACTCCGGTATCGTCGTCGGTATTCAGGATATGGGCGCCGCAGGTCTGACGTGCTCCAGCTCCGAGATGGCGAGCAAGGCGGGCAACGGCATGGAGCTGTACCTCGACGAGGTGCCGCAGCGCGAGGAAGGCATGACGCCTTACGAGATGATGCTGTCCGAGTCGCAGGAGCGGATGCTGTTCGTCGTGAAGCCTGAGCATGAAGAGCAGGCGAAGGCGATCTTCGAGCGTTGGGGACTGCATTGCGCGAAGGTGGGTAAAGTGACGGACGACGGCAACCTGAAGCTGTACCATCAGGGCGAGCTGGTCGGCGATATGCCGGTGACAGCGCTCGTGGACGAGTGCCCGATGTACCACAAGCCTTCGCAGGTGCCGGCTTACTACGAGGCGAACGCATCGGTCGATACGACTCGCTATGCGGAAGTGACGGACCTGCAGGATGCGCTGCTGAAGGTGCTCGCTTCTCCTACTGTTGCAAGCAAGGAATGGGTATACAACCAGTACGACTACATGGTGCGCACGAGCACAGCCGTTCAGCCGGGCTCTGACGCAGCGGTTGTAACGATCCGCGGCTCCCGCAAGGCGCTGTCGATGTCGACAGACTGCAACGGACGCTACGTGTACCTCGATCCAGAGGTGGGCGGACGTATTGCGGTCGCGGAAGCGGCGCGTAACAACGTATGCTCCGGCGCTGAGCCGCTCGCAATTACCGATAACCTGAACTTCGGAAGCCCGGAGAAGCCGGAAATATTCTGGCAGCTGGAGAAGTCGGTGGACGGTATGGCGGAGGCTTGCCGCGAGCTGAACACGCCGGTTATCGGCGGTAACGTCAGCTTGTACAACGAGAACACGAAGGGCGCGATCTACCCGACGCCAGTGGTCGGCATGGTCGGCTTGATCCATGATGTGGATCATATTACGACGCAAGGCTTCAAGCGCGAGGGCGACGTTGTGCTGCTGCTCGGCGATACGAAGGCAGAGCTCGGAGGAAGTGAGTTCCAGTCCGTCATCCACGGCGTAACGGAAGGACGTCCTCCGGCGATCGATCTGGCGGTAGAGAAAGTATTGCTCGACTCCGTGCTTGGCGCGATCCAGCAAGGTCTGGTCGCTTCGGCGCACGACTTGTCTGACGGCGGTCTTGCTGTAGCGCTCGCAGAGAGCTGCATGAGCGGTCGTCTTGGCGCGAAGGTGAACGTCGAGACCGCACTGCGTCCAGACTTCGCTCTGTTCAGTGAGAGCCAGTCGCGCATCCTGCTCAGCGCTTCGCCGGAGAAGGCGGGCGAGCTCGAAGCTCTGCTTCGCGCGAAGGGTGTGCCGGTGCAGGTGCTCGGTACAGTCGGCGGCGACAAGCTGCAGGTCAGCGTTAACGGAAGCTCGGTCATTGATGCATCTGTCACACAACTAGAAAAGGTCTGGAAGGATGCGATTCCATGTCTGATGAGCTAATCGTCGCTGGACAAGGAGCACAAGTTCGCGTGAAAGGGTCCGGAGCTAGCCATCAGCTCTGGACCGGCAATTTCTACAACGAAGGCATTAACAGCCATGACGGCTTGTTCGATAAATTGCGAGAGGAGTGCGGCGTATTCGGCGTGTTCGGTCACGACGATGCCGCCTCTCTCTCGTACTACGGACTGCACGCGCTGCAGCACCGCGGCCAGGAGAGCTCAGGCATCTGTGTCTCGAACGGTCAGACGTTTAACTACCATCGCGGCATGGGGCTCGTGAAGGAAGTGTTCGACAACGACACGCTCGGCAAGCTGGTCGGCTCTGTAGCGATCGGTCATGTGCGCTATTCGACGTCGGGCGAGAGCAAGCTGACGAACGCGCAGCCGCTCGTGTTCAAGTACCGCGAGGGCGATCTGGCGATCGCGACGAACGGCAACTTGACCAACGCACCCGAGGTGAAAAAGCGTCTCGAGCGCGACGGCTCGATCTTCCAGACGACGAGTGATACCGAGGTCGTGGCGCACTTGATCGCCCGCTCGAAGCATGACGACATCGTGCAGGCGGTGAAGGATGCGCTCGTGCAGGTGGAAGGCGCCTTCGCTTTCTTGTTCCTGACGAACGATAAGCTGATCGTTGCGCGCGATCCGCACGGGCTTCGCCCGTTCGTCATGGGTGAGCTCGGCGGCGCGAGCCTGTTCGCGTCCGAGTCCTGTGCGTTCGACACCGTCGGCGGCCGCTATGTGCGCGACATCGAGCCGGGCGAGCTGCTCGTGCTGGACCGTGCGACTGGCAAGGTGACCGTCGATCGGTTCGCACCGCTCAAGCAGCGGGCGATCTGCGCGATGGAGTACATCTACTTCGCTCGTCCGGACAGTGATATTGATTCGACGAACATTCATTCGGCTCGTAAGCGGATGGGTCGTCAGCTGGCGATGGAGGCGTTTGTGGACGCGGATATCGTGACGGGCGTGCCAGATTCCTCCATCTCGGCTGCCATCGGCTATGCCGAGCAGACGGGTATTCCGTACGAGCTCGGACTGATCAAGAATCGGTATACAGGCCGGACGTTCATCCAGCCGAGCCAAGAGCTGCGCGAGCAGGGCGTGAAGATGAAGCTGTCGGCGGTGCGCAGCATCGTCGAGGGCAAGCGCGTCGTCATGATCGACGACTCGATCGTGCGCGGCACGACGTCGCTTCGCATCGTCAACCTGCTTCGTGAAGCAGGTGCGACTGAGGTACACGTGCGCATCAGCTCGCCGCCGTTCGCGAATCCGTGCTTCTACGGCATCGATACGCCGAGCCGGCAGGAGCTGATCGCCGCAGTGAAGTCGGTCGAGGAGATTCGTCAGGCGATTAATGCGGACTCGCTCCATTTCTTGACGAAGGACGGACTGCTTACGGCCATCGGCCGCGAGGGCGATGAGTACAACCGCGGTCACTGTACAGCTTGCTTCGACAACCAGTACCCGACAGCGGTGCCGGATGAGGCAGCTGCGATGATGGCTTGCGGCGGGTGCGATTAAGCGACTACAAGGACACATGTACACGATGAGGATTGGCGGTCGCCGCCGAATGGCTGGCCGCCTTCCCTTTTTATAGGAACCATAAGGTTATATATAGAAGTCACTCATAAGGAGGAATCCGCAATGTCCGATGCATATAAACAAGCCGGAGTCGATATCGCGGCCGGTAATGAAGCGGTAGAACGGATGAAGAAGCATGTGAAGACAACGTACCGCCCCGAGGTGCTGACGGAGCTCGGCGGCTTCGGTGCGTTATTTGGCTTGAATAAGGATAAGTATGAGGAGCCTGTGCTCGTGTCCGGTACGGACGGCGTCGGCACGAAGCTGAAGATCGCGTTCGCGATGGACAAGCATGACACGATCGGCATCGACGCAGTGGCGATGTGCGTGAACGATATTATCGTACAAGGCGCAGAGCCGCTGTTCTTCCTCGATTACCTCGCGTGCGACCGCGTCATCCCGGAGAAGATCGAGGCGATCGTCAAGGGCATCAGCGACGGCTGTGTGCAGGCAGGCGCGGCGCTCATCGGCGGCGAGACGGCTGAGATGCCGGGTATGTACAGCGAAGGCGAGTACGATATTGCTGGCTTCACAGTCGGTATTGTGGATAAAAAGAAAATCATCGACGGCAGCACGATCCAGCCGGGCGATGTGGTGCTCGGTCTGGCGTCGAGCGGCGTGCACAGCAACGGCTTCTCGCTCGTGCGCAAGCTGCTGCTCGAGCAGAAGGGCTACACGCTCCACGATACGATCGAGGAGCTGGGAGGCCGTCTGGGCGACGTGCTGCTCGCGCCGACGAAGATCTATGTGAAGCCTGTGCTGGCTGCGCTGCAGGAGGTTCCGCTGAAGGGACTGGCACACATTACAGGCGGCGGCTTCCTCGAGAACATTCCGCGCTGCTTGCCAGACGGTGTGAACGTCGAGATCGACTACGGCTCCTGGCCGATTCTGCCGATCTTCGAGCTGATGCAGCGTGAGGGTGCGATTACGAACAATGACATGTTCCGCACGTTCAACATGGGTATCGGCATGGTCGTGATCGTCGCAGAGGAGCATGCAGCACGCGCTGCGGAGCTGTTCGAGGCGAATGGCGAGAAGGCGTACACGCTCGGTCGTGTGACGGAAGGCACGAAGGTCGTTACATTCACTGGAGCGGAAGTATGAGCTTGAACGATAGAAGCCCGTTCCGCATCGCTGTGTTCGCTTCCGGTTCAGGAAGCAACTTCCAGGCGCTTGTGGACGCGGTGAAGGAGGGGCGGCTCGATGCTCGCATCGAGCTGTTAGTCTGTGATAAGCCCGAGGCGAAGGTCGTCGAGCGGGCGCATGCGGCAGGCGTTGCCGTCCATGCGTTCCGTCCGAAGGATTACGCCTCGCGTGAGGCGTATGAAGCGGAGATCGTCGAGCTGCTGAACGCGAAGCAGATCGATCTTGTCGTGATGGCTGGCTATATGCGGCTGATCACGAGCGTCTTGGTGGAGCCGTACTATGGACGGCTCATTAACGTGCATCCGTCGCTGCTGCCTGCCTTCCCTGGCATCAATGCGGTGAAGCAGGCGCTTGACTACGGCGTCAAGGTGACGGGCGTGACGGTGCATTATGTGGATGGCGGCATGGATACGGGGCCGATTATTGCCCAGCAGTCGCTTGCACTTGTGCCTGGCGATACGGAGGAGACGGTCGCGGAGCGGGTACACCGGATCGAGCATGAGCTGTATCCGAAGGTGGTCGGATGGATTCGTGACGGCAAGGTGCGATTGAACGGCAGACAGGTGGAGCTTAGTGAGGCTGCGCTGTAAGGGTTGAATGTTGTGGATGGATTGTCCACTTATATAGAAGTCTAGCAACTTGAAGGAGGAACAGTTACATCATGGCTATTCGTAGAGCGTTAATTAGTGTATCGGATAAGAGCGGCATTGTGGAATTCGCCAAGGAGCTGTCGAAGCTCGGCGTAGAAATCATCTCGACGGGCGGGACGCATTCGTTGCTGCAGCAGAACGACGTGCCGGTAGTCGGAATCTCGGAGGTTACGGGCTTCCCGGAAATTCTCGATGGACGCGTGAAGACGCTCCACCCGGCTGTACATAGCGGCCTCTTGGCGATTCGCGACAGCGAGGAGCACCAAGCAGCGATGAAGGAGCTCGGACTGGACTATATTGATCTGGTGATCGTAAATCTGTATCCGTTCGCGGCGACGATCGCGAAGCCGGATGTGACGTATGAGGACGCGATCGAGAACATCGATATCGGCGGACCGACGATGCTGCGCTCGGCGGCGAAGAACCATGCGTTCGTTACGGTCGTGGTGGATGCAGCGGACTATGCAGCAGTACTCGAGGAGATCAAGGCTGGCGGCGATACGACGCTCGAGACGCGCAAGCGTCTGACGGCGAAGGTGTTCCGTCATACAGCGGCTTACGACGCACTCATTGCGGACTACATGACGAAGCAGACGGGCGAGCCGCTTCCGGAGAAGCTGACGGTGACGTATGAGAAGGTCCAGGACTTGCGCTACGGCGAGAATCCGCACCAGAAGGCGGCGTTCTACCGCAAGCCGCTGGCACCTGCGGGCAACATTACGACAGCGGAGCAGCTGCACGGCAAGGAGCTGTCCTACAATAACATCAACGATGCGAATACGGCGCTGCAGATCGTGAAGGAGTTCAACGAGCCAGCTGTTGTCGCAGTTAAGCATATGAATCCTTGCGGCGTCGGCATCGGTACCGACATTCACGAGGCGTACCAGAAGGCGTATGCGGCTGATCCTGTGTCGATCTTCGGCGGCATTGTCGCGGCGAACCGGACGGTAGGCAAGGAGACGGCGCAGCTGATGAGCGAAATTTTCCTCGAGATCATCATCGCTCCGGATTACACGGCTGAGGCGCTCGACATTCTGAAGCAGAAGAAGAACATCCGTCTGCTCCAGATCGGCGCGATCAGCGGCGAGAAGAAGGCGGAGCCGTTCATTACGTCTGTCGAGGGCGGTATGCTCGTGCAAGACAGCGACGCTTACCAGCTGACTGAGGCAGACCTGAAGGTCGTCACAGAGCGCCAGCCGACAGAAGCGGAGCTGAAGCAGCTGCTGTTCGCATGGAAGGTCGTGAAGCACGTGAAGTCGAACGCTATTGCGCTCGCGGCAGACGATATGACGATCGGCGTAGGCGCAGGCCAGATGAACCGTGTCGGTGCGGCGAAGATCGCGATCGAGCAAGCAGGCGAGAAGGCGAAGGGCGCGGTGCTGGCGTCTGATGCGTTCTTCCCGATGGGCGATACGCTGGAGCTAGCGGCGAAGGCGGGCATTACGGCGGTCATTCAGCCGGGCGGCTCGATCAAGGACGAGGAATCGATTCGTGTGGCGAACGAGAACGGCATCGCGATGGTGATGACAGGCGTCCGTCATTTCAAACATTAAGAGCGAGAGGGGAACGAAGCCTGTGCGTATCTTGGTTGTAGGCGGCGGCGGCCGTGAGCATGCAATATGTTGGGCGCTGAAGAAGAGCCCGAAGGTAAGGGAGCTGTACTGTGCGCCGGGTAACGGCGGCATCGCTGCGGTCGCAGAGTGCGTGCCGATCGCAGTCAATCAGTTCGAGGAGCTGGCGCAGTTCGCGGTCGATCATACGATCGACCTCCTCGTGATCGGACCGGACGATCCGTTGTCCGAGGGCATCGTGGATGTGCTCGAAGCACGCGGTCTTGCCGTATTCGGACCGAGACAGAACGCGGCGATTATCGAAGCGAGCAAGGTGTTCACGAAGGAGCTCTTTAAGAAATATAACATCCCGACGGCGGCGTACGAGTCGTTCGATGCGTACGAGCCAGCGCGGGCGTATCTCGATCAACTGAAGCCTCCTTACGTCATCAAGGCGGACGGACTGGCAGCGGGCAAGGGTGTCATTATCGCCCAGTCGATTGAGGAGGCGGAGAAGGCCTTGTACGACATTATGGTCGTGAAGGTGTTCGGCGATTCGGGCAATCAGGTCGTGATCGAGGAGTTCCTGACGGGTCAAGAGATGTCGATTCTCTCCTTCGTCGATGGCGAGGTTGTACGTCCGATGGTGCCAGCGCAGGATCATAAGGCGGTGTTCGACGGCGATCAAGGCCCGAACACAGGCGGCATGGGTACATATACACCGCTGCCGCACATCCCGCAGTCGATCATCGATGAGGCGATCGAGACGATTATCAAGCCGACGGCGAAGGCGATGGTTGCCGAGGGCCGTCCGTTCCGCGGCGTTCTGTTCGCGGGGCTGATGATTACAGCTGACGGTCCGAAGACGATCGAGTTCAACGCTCGCTTCGGCGACCCGGAGACGCAGGTCGTGCTGCCGCGGCTGAAGACGGACCTGCTGGACATTTTCCTCGCGACGGTGAACGGCCGATTGGATCAGATGGACATCCAGTGGAGCGAAGAGGCGGCAGTATGCGTCATTCTCGCTTCACCGGGCTACCCAGCGAGCTACCCGAAGGGCTTGCCGATTGAAGGCCTTGACGACGCGGGCGATGCGCTCGTGTTCCATGCAGGCACAGTGCTGAAGGACGGCGGCTACGTGACGAGCGGCGGCCGCGTGCTCGGCATTACCGGCCTTGGCGCGGACATCGCGGAAGCGCGCGCGAAGGCATATGCCGCGGCGGATCGCATTCGCTTCGAGGGCAAGCATTATCGGACTGATATTGCGAAGAAGGCGCTGATGTAGGGGTTGAGCGTTAGAGGCTGCAGGCTCTTGCAGCAGTTGCTTAAGCTAACCGGAACAGCTTGAATAGACGAATAGCCCCCTGACAACGATCCGGTCGGATTGTTAACAGGGGGCTATTTTATTCGGATTAGGGAGATAGCTGGAAGCAGGCTTAAGCCGAATAAGGAATACTTCATGTACGGTTTGATGAGAAGGCGCAGAAAGTTATCGGCCCATCACTCTAGTGTGTTATAATATTGTAATCGTCGATGAGTTATATGATGAAAGTGGGAATCTGGAGTGGACACAAAGATAAAAGATGTCGCTAAAATGGCAGGCGTCTCCGTAGCAACTGTCTCCAGAGTATTAAACGGCAGTGAGTTAGTTACGGAGAAAACAAGGCGTAAAGTTCAAGAAGCGATCGATCAAATGAACTACCACCCTAATGCTACTGCAAAATACTTGCGATCCAAGAGAACGATGACGATTGGAGTTATCGTCTCCGATATTAACGTTTCTTACTATGCGGAAATCGTTAAAGGTATTGAGAACATGGCTTATTCCAGGAAATATAAGGTTATTATTTGTGATGCTCAGAACCAACAGGAGAGAGAGTTAGGATATCTAGAACTTTTGCTGAACCGTACGGTGGATGCAATGATTCTCATTACACCTATGGTTTCAGATGAAATCATAAACGATTTTTCTAATAAGGATTATCATATCGGCGTCATTGGCAGGTTTATCGATAGCCGTAAGGTTCCATGTATGTTTACGGATAATGTGAAATTTTCGAGAGAAGTGGTGCAGCATTTGATTGATAGGGGGCATCGGGATATTGCCTTTTTGAGCGGTTATCCTGATTCATTAGATAGTTACGAAAGATTAGAGGGCTACATGAAGGCACTTCGGGAGCATCAGATTGCATTCAAGCCAGAGCTGATTGAGAATGGCAATTTTAATGAGGACGGCGGATATCAAGCCTTTAAACGATTGATAAACAAAACGGTTTCATTTAGCGCCATTTATTCAGCAAACGATGAAATGGCTTTAGGCGTATACCGTGCTTGTGCTGAACTTGGAATCCAAATTCCAAACGATATGGCAGTTGTCGGGGTCGATAATAACAGAATCACCAAGTACATTCATCCTCAAATGAGTACGGTGAACCAGCCTAAATATACAATGGGGGCGTTGCTTACAGAGAAAATTATTGATCAACTAAATGAAGATGAATTTGATGATCAAAGAGTATTTAAGGTTGAATCTGAATTAATTATAAGGGAATCCTCTAACTTTAGCCGCATAACCTAATCTTTGCTTAAGTTAGTCCTCTTTTTTTGTTTGATAAGTAATCGATTACAATTTGCTTGAAAGGGAGGCGAAGTCATGAGAGTGATAAAAGGAATGGATGCGTTGGGGTATGATCCTAATGCATCAGTTGAAAATCTAGGCTCCCAAAAGTCAATAACAATTGGAGTCATTGTACCGGACATCGACATCAACGTTTTTACTTTTACTGATTTTATCAAAGGCGTAGAACGGGCTTCACAAATGTATAACTTTAACATTCTTATTTGCGCTGCGAGCAATAATATTGATAAAGAGATGAAATACTTGGAATTATTGAGGACTCATACGGTAGATGCTATGATTTTGCTACATCCAACCATCAAAAATGATAAAATTATTCAGCTTAATGATGAGGGTTATCATGTTGTAGTTGTAGGGTCGGTCATTGAACACGCTTGTATTCCTTGTTGTATTACGAATAATTTAGAATTCTCTCAAAGGGTCGTTACCCATTTTGCTGAGCAAGGCCATCGAGAGATCGCATTTATTAATGGGTCATTATCAACAAGTGAAAGTATGGATCGTTTAGAAGGGTATATTCAAGGATTAAAGGTAAATCGACTCCCCTTTTACCCAGAACTAATTGAGCATGGCGATTATAATGAGGAAAAAGGCTATCAAGCATTCATAAGACTAATCAACAAAACTCCCAGACCAACGGCCATCTATACAGCGAATGATGAAATGGCCCTGGGTGTGTACAAAGCTTGTAAGGAGTTGGGCTTAAGGATCCCTGAAGACATCTCCGTTATGGGAGTAGACGACAACAGGATCGGGAGGTATATAGAGCCGCCTTTAAGTTCAGTGAAACCACCTAATACAGAATTAGGGTATTTAGCTGCGGAAATGATCATGTGCTTGGTGAACAAAAAGGATATAAATAACAGAATAGTTACCATTGAGTCAACGATGTTATTTCGTAAATCATCAATGAAATTCGTTTAAACATGTTGTAATCGATTACAGTCGATGTTATAATCTGAGATGTGAAAAGGTTGAAGAACACCTAACTAACCAGGTTTGAAACAATGTTGCATCAAAAATGTAATCGATTACAGCGATTCATATTCATTGGGAGGTAATGCGAGTGAGAAAAACAATGACGTTCATGTTAGCTTCGGCTTTAATGGTTGTTACTGCTGCTTGTGGCGGAAGTAACATTGGTGACAAAAACAATAACAATGTGGTAAATGAAGCGAATGCTGATGGTAACAATGCGGAGAAGGTTAAGCCGCAAACTCTTTCTTTCTGGGTTTATGAGCCAGAAACGAAAGAGCGCAAGGATGTTCTGGTGAAACTGCTTAAGAAGTATGAAGAAACAACAGGTCATACCATTAAAACAACTTTTGTACCAAAGGATGATTTTAATACAAAATTAAACAGTGCCATTGCTGTGGGGCGAAATCCGGATGTTTCGTATCTAGACCAGCCGCTGGTACCTAAGTTTGCGAGAGACGGTGTGCTTCTTGAGGTGGAACAATTCGCAAACGGAGCAAAGGGTATTAATAAGGCGGAGTATTATCAAGGAGCCTTAGGAACGGTGATGGTTGGTGGCAAGCTGTATGGTTTGCCGATGAACCAAACGACAGTTGCGTTATTCTATAATAAAGATCTGATGCCAACCCCTCCGAAGACTTGGGAAGAATGGATTAAGATGTCCAAGGATGTATACAAAGCGAATAAAGTCGCAGCATTTGAAGGTCTTGGTACAGGTGGTTGGGGCGCTTGGCTGTTGCCTGCATTAGTACATAGCGGCGGCGGTACGATGGTATCCAAGGATGAGAAGACTGCGACTTTTGGTGACGATAAGGGCATAGCTGCAATTCAACTAGTCAATGAATTGCTCAAGTATTCCGACAAATCTGTCAGAGAAAGTAACAACGCATTCGGTAACGGTTTGATTGCAACGAAAATCAGTGGACCTTGGGAGATGGGCGGATTCAAAACGAATTTCCCGAACCTGAAATACGGTGTAGCTTTAATCCCGCATAAAGAAGGGGAGCAATCTTTCTCAAATATTGGTGGTGACGATCTTGTCATCTATAAAAATACGAATTCGCCGGAAGCTGCTTGGGACTTCATCAAGTTTTTAACAAACGATGAAAACTCTGTAATAATGGCTGACGTAACAGGCAACTTCCCAGTTCGTTTGAAAGCTGCTCAAGATCCGAAATTCGCAAACGATCCGGATCTAAGTGTATTTTTGAAACAAATGGAAACAGCAGTGGCACGACCGACGATCACAGAATGGCTAAAGATAAATGATGAGATTATCGGTAAAGCATTGGAAAAAGTGTTTATTGGTGGCGGAGACCCAGCGGAGATCATTAAGAAGGCTTCAGATGATGCAACGAAGGTTATCAATCAATAACCTTTCGTGTTTTGAAGAGAGGGGGAATCGAGTAGATTCCCCCTTTATCTAAATAAAGATTGGGTGATTTTATGCTAAACGTACAGAAGCCGAAGAGAAAAAGTTTTCTGTCATGGATTAGAAGTGAATCAGGGGCGGGAGTCATATTTATCGCTCCGCTGTTGATCTACTTTTTGGTTTTTCAAATATTCCCCATATTACTCTCGTTTGGTGTTAGTTTTACAGAATGGAATTTAAGAACGTCACCCGAATGGGTAGGGTTGGATAATTATCAAAACTTACTGTTTGATGATGTTCGATATCCAGACTTTTGGCCATCTCTCCTCGTTACTCTGAAATACATTGTATATAGTGTACCGTTAGGTATTTTTATCGCTCTTGTATTGTCAGCCATGCTCAACTCGAATGTTAAAGGTGAAGGTTTCTTTAAAGTAGCTTATTATATACCAAATGTTACCGCGGCGGTAGCTGTAGCGGCAATGTGGGTATTTCTCCTAGATCCCAGAATTGGCTTAGTCAATCAATTTCTTTCAGCCATCCCTGGGTTAGAGCAGTATTCTACTACCTCTTGGTTAAACAATGAGAGTACAGCTCTTCCCGCATTAGGGGTAATGGCTATTTGGGGCGGATTAGGGTATAACGTACTGATTATTCTTGCTAGTATGAAAGGAATTCCGGAAGATTTGTACGAAGCGGCTAGGATCGATGGTGCGAACACAGCGCAGCGGTTCTTGCGGATTACTCTTCCGATGATACAGCCTACCATCTTCTTTTTGATTGTAACGGGTTTGATTGCATCTTTTCAGGCATTTGATCAAATGTACTTAATGACCAAAGGCGGGCCTAATGGCTCTACAACAACGTATTTGTTCAGCTTATACAACCATGCGTTTAAGTACTTCGAGATGGGAACTGCAGCTGCAATGTCCTACATACTGCTTCTCGTGATTCTTGTAGTTACATGGCTGAACTTTAAATTCATACCTCAACGTCTTGATGAATAGGGAGGAGTCGAAAAAATGGGTGGAAAGAAAATAGAACGTATCCTCACCTACTTGATCTTATGCTTATTTGTTGTAGTGTTAGTGTTTCCCTTTATCTGGCTTTTGTCATCATCTTTTAAGGATAGTAGAGGTATTTTCTCGCCTGAATTTTCATTGATCCCGAGGGATATGGATACAGGTGAAATCTCTTTCAGCCTAGATAACTACAAAGCTGCTTTTGAGCACATGGACTTCGCTGTATTATTCATGAATACTTTCTTGGTAGCCACTATCAATACCGTTGCGAATACATTTCTTAATTCTTTAGCGGGATATAGCTTCGCCAGACTTCGTTTCAAAGGCAGAGACTTGATGTTCAAATTAATTTTGACCTCTATGATGATCCCGGGCACGGTACTGCTTGTGCCAAACATGATTATTATTAACGAATTAGGTCTCTATGATCATCTAGGTGCACTGATTCTTCCTTTTATGATGTCTGTATATAACATTTTCCTTATGAGGCAGCATTTCTTAACCTTGCCTAGGGAGTTAGAGGAATCAGGAATTGTTGATGGAGCGAGCTGGTATACGGTGTTCCTCAAAATTGCGCTTCCACTAGCCCGTCCGATTCTAGTGACACTGGGCATCTTCACTTTCATGTGGAATTATAATAACTTCCTCTGGCCGCTTGTTGTTATTAATAGCCCTGAGAATTATACGATTGCACTAGGGCTAGGAGCACTTCTCTCTACACTGAAGCAAGCGGAGAATTATCCGATTATGATCGCTACTTCTGTTATTGTAGCTGTTCCACTTATTATCATCTTTATGTTCCTCCAGAAGCACATCATGAAGGGAATAAGTGCCGGTGGAGTAAAGGGCTAATACCAAAATGAGAGGCTTCGTTAATTTTTAAGTGGAATATCATGTAATACACGGACGAGAATGATGACAACAGCAGTTGGAGGGGTGCAAATGGAGACGCACATTAACCAAAATCCGCTAGAGAGCGAACTCAAGGGACCGTATCTTCAAACGACACTTTCATTGAAGAAGATCAACAGCATGGCTGTTCCGTTTCAGAACGGTATCCCCTTACCAACCTTTGAGCCTCAAGAGAGAGAGATTCTTCCGCTAAACGGGAATTGGGACAAAATCCGGTTTCAAGCTGATCATGATATAACGATGTCTTCAAGAGACCTGGCATGGTTGAATAAAATTGAAGAACTAGAATGTAAGTACCTTAAAGAAGATTCCGATGATTGGAAGGGGCATACCATTCCATTGCCAGAGAACCATTTGACTGGCAAAGAACAGGCGAATTCTGCCGAAACGTATGAGGATGGTGTCTGGTATAAAAGGATATTTGATGTTTTCAAGAAGGAAGGGAAGGTTTACACCCTTAAAGCGTTAGGAATCAGTTATGTTGCCGATGTTTGGCTGAATGGGAAGTGGGTGGGATTCCATGAAGGCGGATTCACGCCTTTTGCTTTGGACTTGTCTCCTTTTCTTCATGATGGCAAAAATGAAATTCGGATACGAGTTGATAATCCGCCTTGGGGAAGTAGAACCGAAGTAATTCCTGCATTAGCATCTACCGATTTTTTGAATTACACTGGAATCATTCATGATTTGTACATCGAAGTGTCGAATTGTGTACTTATAGCTAGGACAGATGTGGTGCCTTTGGATACAAAAGGTACGCTTCAGGTCAAGGTTGTTGTGGAGAACCGAAGCAATAAAAAGCAAGCTGTCCGACTAGATGGAGAAATTTATGAAGCTAATCCCAATTCCCCTAACTTTCTGAGTTCCCCCAGCGCAGCAGAAATTATTGGTGACAAAGCGAGTATAAGTGGCGATATTTTACAATATATGGATTTAACTCCTCTAGAAGTAAGGGCTATCTCCTATGAAGTACAGGTGGATAAACCGAAACTATGGTCTATAGGTAAACCGAACCTTTATGTAGCAAAGCTATTACTCGTAGACTTGGAGGATTCAAATATAACGGATAGGTACTATACTCAATTCGGTATTCGAACCTTGGGTACTGCGAAGAACCAGATCATGATGAATGACTCCGCAGTATTTCTAGCGGGGATAGCAAGGCACGAAGAATGGCCTGAATATGGCAGAACGGCAACATGGGATCGTATTCGAAGTGATCTCCAACAAATTCAACAGTTAAATGCCAATATGGTAAGAACGGGTCATTATCCGAATCATGTGTACACGTATTTGTTATTAGACAGATTAGGGCTTGCGGCAATGAGTGAGATTCCGTTATGGCAATTTGAGACCGTCCATTATGAAGCACAGGAAGAACGTAAATTTGCTGACCAAATGTGGAGAGAGATGGTTTTCTCACAATATAACAGACCTTCCGTCATTATGTGGAGCACACAGAATGAATCCAAGGATGTCTATTTAAGATTGAAATACAATACACGACTGGTTGAAGATCTGCACAAGTATTATGACGACGGCCGATTAATAACACAAAGCGCTGCAGCTGATCAGCCTGGTTTTGATGATCCATCCATGGAACCACTGGATGTTGCAGGCTGGACGATGTATTTTGGTGTTTTCCATGGAAGCACTTATTATGAAGGCACTCGATTGTTTCTAGAGAAGGCCCATCGTGCGTTTCCGGATAAACCGATATTGAACACGGAGTATGGAAACTGGACGGGTGAGCTCAATCTAGAATCAGATAAGCAGATTGAGACTTATCAAGCTACACTGCAGGCTTTGATGGAGAAATCGACGGTATCAAGTAAAGGTAATCTCAATCAAGATGGCTATGTAGCAGGAATTGACTTTTGGATTATGTACAACTGGTACGTGAACCATAATAACTGGATTGATACGTTCGGTATTTATCATATGAATCGTTCCTCGAAAAAACCAATAGCATGCTTAATCCAAGCAGATTATCAAGCGTTTACAAGCAGTAATCATGGCTTTGCTCTAAACGTAGAGCCGACTGAAGATGTAGGATTATACATACAAGATGAATTGTCAGTAACAACTCAGTTGACGTTAGACTTGAAGGAGCCTATGAATGTAACACAATTTGATTATATTCAAATTGTTCTGATTAGTGATCAACTAATCGGCGGCTTAGATGTGGACATCAAAGATGAATCAGGCGGTACATGGTCATATTGTTCATATGATATTGTGACGCAGACTTGGTACCCTGTGTATGTTCCATTGTATAGAGCGGAGGGAATTGAGCTGCAAGCAATAAAGTCTATCCATATTCATAGCAGGAATGAGATCGCTCTTAGCTTCAAATCGATTAAGGCAACAGTTGCAGGGACAAAATAGTTGGATGTCTGACCCTTCAGTCCCGAGCCCCTTATTCAAATAAAATGACAAGAGGTGAGAACATGAGGAGAAAACGAAGCTGGATCAGTGTCGTATTAGCCATATTGGTAGTCGTATCACTGTTCCCAAGTATTGTAGCTCCTACGGCATCAGCTGCAGGAGAGCGTGTTAGCGTATGGTTGACGACGGGAGACAAGAATAAACTGCTCAGTTCAGAAGCTGACTTAACGTTCGGCCCGGATCCTACACCACTAGAGTATACCATTAATATTGATGAGAATGTAACGTACCAGCAAATGGACGGGTTCGGTGCTTCCATGACTGATTCATCGGCATGGGTACTATTTCATGCGTTAGATGAGTCCAAGAGAGTAGAAGTCATGAAGCAACTATTTGATCCAGTGGATGGAGCGGGATTTAGCTACATTCGCGTACCCTTGGGTGCAAGTGACTTTGCTCTTAGCCATTATACTTATAATGATGTACCTGAAGGAGAAAGTGATCCGAATTTAGAACGATTCTCTATTGATCATGACAAAGCATACATTATTCCTCTTCTTAAACAAGCTCTTCAGTTCAATCCAAGTCTGAAATTTATGGGAACCCCATGGAGTGCTCCGGCTTGGATGAAAGAGAATCAATCCTTGTTTAAGGGCAAGCTGAAACCGGAGAATTATGCTGTATATGCGCAATATTTTGTGAAAACGATTCAAGCTTATGAACAAGAAGGTATTACATTTGATGCGGTAACATTACAGAATGAGCCTCATTACGAACCAAGTAACTATGCAGGGATGAGAATGGAGCCGGAAGATCAAGCTGCATTTGCTAAACATTTGGGACCTGCTTTCGAAGCAGCGAATATGGATACGAAAATTATCATCTGGGATCATAACTGGAATGAATCAGGCTATCCAATTGAGGTCTTGAACGATGCAGAGGCGAAGCGATATATAGCAGGGTCAGCATTCCATGGTTATGCAGGCTCTGTGGAGAGCCAATCTTTCGTCCATGACCAACATCCTGATAAAGGTATTTACTTTACTGAGAGCTCAGGTGGAGCATTTGCTCCAATCTTCGGGGACAATTTGATCTGGGACGTTCAAAATCTAATCATCGGAGCTACTAGACATTGGGCCAAAACATCGTTGAAGTGGAATCTGGCATTAGATCAAAATCATGGTCCATTTATAGGCGGGTGTGAGGACTGCAGAGGCGTAGTTACGGTGAATACAGACACAGAAGAAGTCACTTACAATGAAGAATATTACGCTTTTGCACATGCAAGCAAATTCGTGGTCCCAGGAGCGGTAAGGATTAAGTCTAATACTTATGGCGCTGGAAGCATTGAGGACGTAGCGTTCAAAAATCCCGATGGCTCCAAAGTGTTAATCGTTTTAAACTCCTCCAAGGAATCCAAGCTGTTCAAGGTGCGCTGGGGTGGACAGAGCTTCAACTATGAACTTCCGGCTGGTGCTGTTGCTACATTCAAGTGGAACGGTATGTCTGAGGCAGCAGCAATGATCTCGCCATACAGCATCGTTGAAGCCGAAGATTATAGCGAAATGAATGGAATCACTACTGATATAAGCACTGATACGGCAGGTGGCAAGTTCGTTGGCCAGACCAATGATGGTGATTATATCGCATTTGATAATGTTGAATTCGTAGATGGAACTGCCAGTCTCAAAGTTAGAGTTGCATCTGAGCAGGATGCCCGTATTGAGTTCAGGCTGAATCGTGCTGACGGCCCTGTGGTGGGTAGTGTAGATGTCGCGAATACAGGCGGTTGGCAGGCATGGAAGACCAGGACTGCCCCAGTTGAAGGAGCAAGTGGAACCCATAAGCTGTATCTGGTTTTTAAGGGAAGCGTTAACCTAAATTGGTTTCAATTTAGTAAAGACTATTACCAGGATAGTCTGAATTATTTGTCTTATAATGGTGGTTTTGAGGAAGGAGCCTTGGATTCATGGAGTGGATGGAATCCAGAAGGGCAGGCGTCAGCCCATAAGATAGATGGTAGTGAGCCAAGAAGCGGCCATTATAAGCTTACTCATTGGGCAGCGGACGCTTATCAACAATCAACGTACCGTACCGTGAAGGTACCTAATGGAACGTATAAAGCATCAGTATGGCTTCGCAAAGGTAACGGAATTCAAACTCGATTAGAAGTGGAAAATTATGGAGGCCCCGATTTAACCGCTGAGGCGAGTACTGAATTCATTGGATCCTGGGTGCAATTGAATATCGAAGATATTCGAGTGACGAACGGGCAAGTAGAGATTGGCGTGTATTCGAATTCTCCAGCAGGTGAATGGGCGACATTCGACGATTTCGGGTTAAGTCCGGTTACTACGAAGGCACCAGCTGTCACAACGTCAGCCGAATCGCCTGCTAGTCCACAGAATCTTACGGCCAATATTGAGGGAGACAACAACATTCAATTGACATGGGATCCGGTAGTCAGTGCTGGCGGCTATAAGATTTACCGCTCTGTGAAAAATATCACAGAAGCTACAGTTGTAAACTCAGTGTATGTAGACTTAGCAGAATTAAGTATCACATCATCGGCTTCTACTAGTTATCGAGATTATGGGTTACAGGGTAATAAAACATATTATTATGTCATTACCGCTTATAATAGCAACGGAGAATCCAATGTCTCCAACTCCGTGTACGGAACAACCGGAACTGGAGTAGATGCAGTTGCTCCGGCTAAACCAGTAGGTCTGCGTGCTATGACAGGAAATGAGCAGATCCAATTGTACTGGGAGCATAATCTAGAAAAAGATTTCTTGAAGTATAACATTTACATGAATGAAGCAAGAATTGCATCTGTAGATCCTGTCACTGAGACACAATATATTGTGAAGAATCTGGTTCCCGGGATAGCCTATCAGTTTGCAGTGAGTGCTGTAGATAAGACGGGGAATGAATCCATTCTTAATGATTCTGTAACAGCGTCTCCAAATGCATCTGGAGTTAAGGTACCCTTTGCCAATCTGGATTTTGAATCGAATTCGCTGGAAGGCTGGTCAGAATGGCATCCGGATGGCCAAGGCATTGCACACTTCGTTGATAATGACAATCCAAGAGGAGCCTACAAGCTCACCCACTGGGGACCGACAGATTACTTGCAATCCACCTATCGTACGTTAGAAGTTCCTAACGGAATATATAAAGTTCAGGTATGGGTGCGCACAGGTGGAGGGCAGAATGCCTTCAGATTAGAAGTGAAGAACTACGGCGGTGATCAGCTTACCAAGGACATGAGAAGTGCTGACGGAGGAACATGGACACCGTTCGCCATTGATAATGTACGAGTAACCAATGGTCAATTAGAGGTTGGTGTATTCTCTGATGCCAAGGCGGGCAATTGGTCGGCAATTGATGACTTTGAAATTTATAGCTATGCTCCATCTGTACCTGCGGGTCTAAAAGGAATCGGAGGCCATCAAAGCGCAACCTTGCAGTGGACTGGAAATACTGAACATGACATTGCGTCGTATCATATTTATCAGAATGGCAATTTCCTTAACAAGGTTACAAGCCGTACTACAACCATATCAGGTCTTAATAATGGAGAATTATATCGTTATTCCATAAGTGCTCTAGACAGCGAAGGCAATGAATCTATGAAGAGTGCAGAGATTGAGATAGTTCCTAACCCACCTGTAGAAGGCGCGAATCTAGGCTTTGAACTCGGTGATACAACAGGCTGGGGCGGATGGAATCCTAATGGTAATGCGCATTATGTAGATCAAGACGGACCTAGGACAGGATCACACAAGCTTACGCATTGGGCAGCTAGTGATTATATGCAGACAACATATCAAACGATTAAGTTAGATAACGGGTCATATCAGGTTTCGACTTGGGTTAGAACAGGTGGGGGGCAAAATGCGCTCCGAATGGAATTGAAAAAATTCGGCAGTTCAGGGCAAACGGTCGATTTAAAAAGTGCATCTTCCACCGAGTGGACGCTGTTCCTAAGTGAACCGATTGAGGTCACAACAAACGAACTTGAGATCGGGCTTTTCTCAGACGGGAAATCCGGTAACTGGACAGGATTCGATGATGTGCAAATTATGAAGCTACCGGGAAACGCTGCCCCAGTCTGGGATTCTGTAGAACCTCAAACGGTAGTAGTGGGTCATGAATTGACATTCACCGTGACAGCTAACGACGTAGACGGTGATTCCATGACCTATACAGCACTGAACTTGCCGCAAGGTGCAAGCTTTGATTCGGTGAAGAAAGAGTTCAGATGGATAGCAGCAGTTCAAGGCGAGCATACTGTTATATTTATTGTAACCGACCAGCACGGACAAAGCTCTGAGCTAGAAGTGAAGATAACTGTGCAAGCGGGTCCGGTAGTAGACAGCGGTAACGGGAATGCCGACGGAGGTACAAGTGACGATGATGGAAGCGTCGTAGATGAAGTTGAACAACAGAATGGAGGGGACATAATCGTATGGAATGAAAATTCGCTTCGCAGCCAGGCGGAGAAAGGCAAAGTCGTCGTTACTGTTGGCGGAGTAAGAGGCAAGAAGGAAGTCGTACTTCCAGTACAAGCTGCAGAGATCATTGGGCTGCGTCCAATAACAGTCCAATCTAATGATATTGCAGTTGAGATTCCAAGCTCAGTACTAAGCGGTCTTCAACAATCACTGATTGAGAAGGAAGCGGAAGGTGCGACGATTCGATTCACACTTGAGCTTGTTGGAGTCGAGCAAGCGCAGCAGCTTCTCTCAAGAGCCGAAGGACAGAGCGGTGCGACACTTACAGCTGCAGGAAATATTTATAGCTTTGAACTGTTCGCAGTAACGGCTAGTGGCAAGATCCATGAGTTAACAGAGTTCGAAGAACCGATTGTACTGACGTTTCATGTTGATCCTAACACGAATCTTGATCTGCTGGGTGTGTATTACTTGGACGTGAATGGCGACGTGGAGTATGTTGGCGGCAAAATCGAGAATGGGAGAATGGTTGTCAAGATCCATCACTTCAGTAAGTATGCTGTGCTGGAATTCACTAAATCGTTCAACGATCTAAGTGATTCACACTGGGCTATAGATGCCATTCAAGTGCTTGCGGCTAAGCATATCGTTACCGGTAAAACAAGCAGCATGTTTGATCCGTCCGGCCGTGTGACACGTGCTGAGTTTGCGGCGATGATCGTGAGATCGCTTGGCATAGACACTGAAGGCAACTCTACAAGCCGATTTAGCGATGTGGAAGCAAGCGCTTGGTATAACGCCTATGTTGTTGCAGCCTCAGATGCGGGCATCGTGATCGGTTCAAGCGCGTCTCATTTCGAACCTGAGGCTCTGATTACAAGGGAAGAAATAGCGATAATGCTCGTCAGAGCCTTGGAGCTGCATTCGGGACAACAGCTGAATACGGCAACGCCAGCATCATTTGAGGATCATACGGCAATCAGCAAATGGGCCGTATCTGCGGTGAATACGGCAGTTGAGCTGAAGCTTCTCCAAGGTGACGAAGTAGGCTTCCGACCCCAGGATACAGCAACACGCGCCGAAAGTGCACAAGTGGTCTACAACTTATTAGGGCGCATGAAACATTAATGTCAATGGAAAGCTGATGGGTTTGAAGCCGACCGAGCAGATTCTTCAGGTTTTGCTCAGATCAAAGGAGGTGATACAGATGTAACTGTAAATCTTCTCATGCAATGCTTGGTAATTGCCTTAGTTTATTAAAAAACGAAAGGATCGTGAAATGATGACCAAAAGGAAACCGATTGTCGGCATTACTGCTTTAGCACTGGTGTTATCGATTGGGGGAGCATCGATTCCTGCTTCTACTCATGCAACTGGAGAATCTGTTCAGGTATGGCTTAGCAATCCAAATAACAATACTTGGTTAGCTCGGCAAGCAGATGTAAGCTTCGCAAACACTAGCGCAAATGCAGATTACACGATCACGGTAAATAGCGGTACAACCTATCAAACGATGGACGGTTTCGGAGCATCTCTGACAGACGCGTCAGCTTGGCTTCTGTTCAACCAACTTACAGCAGCTAAACGTATGGAAGTGATGAGCAACCTGTTCGGACCGTCCGGCATTAACATTAGTGCTCTTCGACAGCCGATTGGGGCCAGTGACTTCAACTGGGAAGCTTGGACGTATAACGATACAACCAACAATGTGGATGATATGAACTTATCCGGGTTCTCCTTGTGGAGAGAAGACGCTTATATCCGCCCGATGCTGGATCAAGCATACAATGTGAATAAAGGCCGTATCAAAATTTTCGCTGCGCCGTGGAGTCCTCCAGCTTGGATGAAAACAGTAAAAAACTTATATGGCAACAGTGGTGGAACCCTACGCACGGATGCCTACAACGCTTATGCTGATTATTTAGTGAAATACCTTCAGCAGTACAGCGCGAAAGGAACGCCGGTATACGCGATCTCCGTTCAGAACGAACCTAAGTTCGCTCCTAATTGGCCGGGTATGCTAATGTCGACAACGGAACAAATCAACTTTATCAATGTGCTTGGACCAAAGTTACAACAGAACAACTTGACCACCAAGATTATGGCTTATGACCACAACTATGATGATATCAACTATCCTGCCACCGTCTTGGGATCTAGTGCTTCAACACATGTGAGCGGGAGTGCGTTCCACTATTATTCTGCTCTCACCCATTCGAACCTAACAACGCTTCATAACCAGTATCCGAACAAAGATATTTGGTTCACAGAAGGCGGAAGCGGCACATGGATTGGTGGCGGTACGAATAAAGGAATGTTCCAGGATCTGATGATGCATACGATCCGCTTCCCGAGAAACTGGGCGAAGTCCTATATTATGTGGAATATCGCCTTGGATCAGAATAGCGGTCCGGCCCTGCACGGAATTGACGCTACCAACCGCGGGCTGCTTACCATTCGCTCCGATACTACAGACAACGTGACCTATAACCCGCAGTACTATGGGCTTGGCCATAGCAGTAAATTCGTAGATCCCGGCGCGTACCGTGTCAATTCGAATACATTCCAGGATAATATGGAAAGTGTCGCGTACCGCAATCCGGATGGCTCCATTGCGCTCATCCTATCTAATCGCTTAACAAGCGCGAAAACAGTCAAGATTCAGTGGGGCTCCCAGTCATTCACTTATCAGGTGCCGGCAGAAGGGGCAATTACGTTCAAATGGGTAGCAGGGAACAGTGGTGGTGGCAGTCAATATCTTGAACCAGCAGTTGGGCAAACGTACCGCATCCTAGCCAAATCGAGCGATAAGGCAGTAGATGTAGCAGGCGTATCTACTGCAGACGGGGCTAACGTACACCAATGGGAGTATGTTGGCGGCAACAATCAGAAGTGGACTTTGAGAGATGCGGGAGGTGGATATTACAATATTGTAAACGTAAACAGCGATAAGGGGCTTGATGTAGCAAATGCATCCTCTGCAGATGGAGGGAACGTTCAGCAATGGACAGTGATCGGAAGCGGGGGATACAATCAACAGTGGCAGATTATATCCGCTGGGAACGGCTACTATCGAATTGTGAATAGGAGCAGCGGAAAAGTGCTGGCCATCGCGGACAATTCTACAGCAAATGGCGGTAATGTGCACCAGTGGACCAATAATGGAGCGGACAATCAATTATTCTACTTCCAGGCTCCTTGATCAATAACGAGAATAATTAGCTTAACTCTTGCAAATGGACACCTAAAACAACACAAACAGGCAGACGAGTTGAGCTGTTGCTCGGCAACTGTTATGCGCTGAGCCTCAATTCGTCAAGAAGTTCGGCCAAAGGTCAGTTGGCTAGAGCTAGCTGATACACGTAGACGACAGTTTGGTCGAATATATTGGTAAATCGTGGCACTTCATCAACAATCCGTGTGTATTGTTGATGAAGTGCTAGTTTTTTAACTGGGGTACCGAGTTATGCAGGTATCGTGGAAAGACGAGCGTTTTCGCGAAGTTGTGCAGTGTCTAGGGACATTCTCCATTATAGATTTGGTGAAAAACTTAAAAGGTAATGAATCTACCGTTGAGTGTATGCAACACCTATAATCGGTTAAACTCCTGAAACTGTTCATACGTGTATAGCCTATATCCATCATCAAGTACGGTCGTTGCATATCTTCTCATGAACCGCTTGCAGAACTTACGAGCTAGTTGAACACTTCTGCTGTGAGAGCTCAGATCGACAGCCACGATACGTTTAACCTGTATACCGGCTTCCTCCAATAGCTTAGCTTCATCTTCATCATAATGCTGCTCAATTTTATCTACCACCCTGTAATAAATCCAGATTACTGGCCCGTGTCTTCTCCCGATGATACCTTGATTACGCGAATGATCAATAACACCACCTGCTGCTAGTACTACATCATATACCTCTTCCCTGCTTACTTCGTGAGCTGTAGCCAGCTCTACTAATCGTCCCATACTATGTAGCAACTCCTTGTCATTCTAGCAATCCCGACTTCATCAGGTGCAACAATTGGCGTTAGGTCTTCAAGCTCATGAACATCATATTCCAAGTGCAGGGCAAGCTGCTAATCTTGCCTTCCTTCACAATTCATAGCGTGTGGCTGTGTCAATCCCCCCCTTCACCAAACATTTAAAATCTCTTAACATTGAACCAATTGATTCCCGATCATATGAAGCTATACTGAGATAGGGTCAAATTTCATACTTTTGGAGGAATGAACACGAATGAGAACTATGCTTCTCAGAAAATGGTCCTGCATCGTCATGGCCATGGTCCTGGCTATGTCCGGATTGTTCGGGTATGCGCCTAGTACCACAGTCGCAGCAAGTGCAGATGGTACCTTGACCGTAGCAGAAGTAATTGCTGCGAACAACAACAACAGCGTCAGCACCGTAGAAGGCTTCATCGTTGGACATGCGACTGGCTCGATGTCAGCGAACTTCAAGCCAAGCTTCAGCAACGACTTCAACATCCTCATCGCCGACAAGAGCGGCGAGCAAGACAAGAGCAAGCTCGTCAACATTCAATTGTCGACAACAGCCGACCGCAACACGTTCGGATTGAAGACGAATCCGACCATTATCGGCAAGAAAGTGAAAGTAACAGGTACGTTAACCGCGTACAACTCGTTCCCGGGCGTCAAGTCGATCAAGTCGATCGCATTCGTGAGCGATACCCCGCCTCCTGAGCCTGGCATCGTCTCGATCTCCAGCGCCAAGAGTGCAACAGGTACAGTCAAAATCGCCGGAATCGTAACTGCAGACAATGCTGCGATTGGCGGCGGCAAGCTGTCGACGTTCGTCCAGGACGCGACAGGCGGCATTAACATCTTCAGTCAGTCCACAGCCGGCTTCCCCGACCTGAAGGAAGGCGATCAGGTTGAGGTGACAGGCTCCATTACCTCCTACAAGGGCTTAACCGAAATTGTTCCTACCTCCATCATTGTACAAGCCAGCAACCAGACGCTCCCAGCTCCAATCAGCCTGACCGTAGCAGACCTGCAAAGTGCAGCTACAGCAGAAGCCTATGAAGGCCAACTCGTTAAGCTTACCGCTTACTTCAAGACCGTTCCGGCCACACCAGCGGGCGGCGGTTACAATATTCAAGCTGTAGACGCGCAATATGCGCCAACGACTGTACGCGTTGTAGACGGCTCGATCAACATGTCCGGCATTCAGCAGGACAAGTGGTACGATGTCGTCGGTATTCTCGGACAATACGATTCGTATCAGGTCATTCCGCGTAAAAATGCGGATCTCGTCCTCTCGGCGAATCAACCGCCGCTCTATCCGACGAATCCGACCGAGTATGAAGCTACGGTTGAGCGCATCGTAGACGGCGATACAATCGTCCTCACCAGCTCAGTGCTCGGTGCGACTAATGTTCGCTTCTTGAACATCGATACACCGGAATCCGATGACTATATTCGTCTTAATGGCGGCGTTAAGACGCCTGCGGACCAGAATCATCTGGATTATGGTCTTGCTGCGAAGCAATACATGGGCACACTGCTGCAACCAGGTGACCAGGTCGTGCTGAAGGTAGGCGCAGAGGCGATCGACAGCTACGGCCGCCTGCTTGCCCAAGTTGTACGTAAGTCGGATGGACTTAATGTCAACCTGGAAATGGTAAACAAGGGCCACGCCGTCACGTACTTCATTTGGCCGATTGGCACAGTTGAAGAGTACAATATGTATCAAGCTGCCGTGAAGACGGCGAAGGATCAAGGTCTCGGTATCTGGTCCGCTACGAACCCGCTTCAAGAGCTTCCATTCGTCTTCCGCGCTCGCTTGTCCGGAGCTGGATTGACACGTCCTGTTGGACATTCCGATACGAAGGTGTATGTAGACAAGGAGCAATGGGCAACCGTTCCTGTAGAGAAGCGTATCTTCTTCAACACGGAGCAAGACGCAATCTCGAACGGCTATGTCAAGTTCGGTCAAGTTCAACCGACACCGCTTCCGGACGGTACAGGTAAGAAGGTATTGTTCGACAATACCCATGGACAGACAGCCGGTGCAGCGGACTGGGTCATTGACGGCGCGTTCTCCGACTTCGCGGACGGTCTGCGTGGAGCAGGCTTCACCGTAGAGTCGCTCGAGCGCACGATCCCTTACACGTTCGGTGAGCAAGCGATCACACTGGAGAAGCTTCAGGGCTACGATGTATTCGTCATCGCTGAGGCGAACATTCCATTCAAGACGTCCGAGCAAGCCGCAATGGTTCAATATGTACAAGGCGGCGGCAGTATCTTCTTCATCTCCGACCACTACAATGCCGACCGTAACAAAAACCGTTGGGACAGCTCCGAGGCGATGAACGGCTACCGTCGCGGCGCGTGGACGAATCCGGCGAAAGGCATGTCGGCTGAGGAAGCAAGCTCCCCGGCGATGCAGGACGTTGTGAGCAGCGACTGGCTCGCTCAGAACTTCGGCGTACGCTTCCGCTTCAACTCGCTCGGCGATGTCGACCATATGACCGACGTCGTAGCTCCGAACCAGACGTTCGGCATTACGCAGGATGTAGGCTCGCTCTCGATGCATGCGGGCTCCACGCTCGCGATTATTGACCCGGCGAAGGCCAAAGGTCTTGTCTACCCACCGGCGCCTGTCTCCAAATGGGCGCATGCAGTAGACAGCGGTGTATACAACGGCGGCGGACGTGCAGAAGGTCCATATGCAGCCGTAGCGAAGCTCGGCGCAGGTAAGGCTGCCTTTATTGGCGATTCGTCCCCGGTTGAGGATGCGACGCCGAAATATTTGCGCGAAGAGAACGGCTCGAAGAAGACGACGTATAACGGCTTCAAGGCTGAAGCTGACAATGATACGTTCCTGGTACAAACGGTAAGATGGCTGGCTCATCGCGAGAACTACTCCAGCTTGACTCAAGTTGCAGGTCTGCAGCTGGATCAGCCGACGCAGCTTCATGCGTACGAGCAGCCTGCTCAGACGACGGAGCCACAGCCAGAGCCATGGGCTGCACCAAGCGCAGGCTACAAGTGGTACGACCCGTCAACGTTCAAGTCGGGCTCGTATGGCTCCTCCCAGCAGCCACCCGTGCAAGCGCAATATTCCTTCTTGCACCAGAGCACATTGCCGAACGCGGTTGAATTCCAGATTCGCGTGAAGGCGGACAAGCTTCTTCCAGGCCAGACAGTATCGGGTCTGTCTGCAGGCATTTATTTGCCAGGCGGCACTCAAGTGGCCAAGATTCGTAACGAGGATGGAACGTGGCCTTCCAGCTACGGCTACAGCTCGAGCTTCTCGATTACAGCTGACGCACTAGGCCGCGGCTATAAGGACCTTACGGTACAGATGAATCCGTCTGCCAGCGGTGCAGCAAGTCTGCGACTGAAGGCGAACGGCAATAACGAAGTGACGAATGCTGTCACGATCGGCAATGTTCCTGCAGAGCCGCTGCCGGCGGACAAGCCTCCAGTGCCGGAGAAGACGTCGATTGCGAACGTTCGTCTCCAGCCTGACGATGCGGTCGTAACAGTAGAAGGCATCATTACGTCGGAGCCAGGTGCATTCGGCAGCCAGGCGTTCTACATGCAGGATGACACAGCCGGCATCTATGTGTACCAAGCGACAGCTGGCTTCCGCGCAGGGGATAAGATCAAGATCTCTGCGAAGAAGACGACGTATAACAATGAGCTGGAGCTGATCGATCCGATCGTAATCGAGAAGGTCGGAACAGCACCGATTCCAGCAGCGATCGTACAGACTGAGCTGAATGAGAGCAACCAAGGCGAGCTCGTCAAGCTGGAGAAGGTTACGATTCAGAATTATATCACTGCGACTCCGGCAGGCTCCTTCGAGTTCGACGTCATTAGCAGCACGGGTTCGACGCATGTTCGTGTCGATGCGCGTACAGGCATCAGCATGACCGAATTCCAGAGCAAGTATCCAGCTGGCGCGGTTGTGAATATTACAGGGATCTCGGCTATCTTCAAGACGACGTACCAGCTGAAGCCGCTCGCGATGTCAGCGGTAGAGCCAGCGACGATCATGTCCAAGGCTCCGTCAGCATCCAGCATCGCAGTCGTGAACCACAAGCTGCCGATGGTTGACGAGATCTCGGTATCGGATGTAACGCCGGGCGATGTTATCAAGGTGTACGATGCACCTGCAGCAGGCTCCCTGCTCGGGTCAGCATCTGCAGACAGCAGCTCGACAACCGTGACGATGCACGTCTATCAGCTTGGTCAAGCGGCAGGCACGATCTATGTGACGGTGACAAGTAGCGGCATGGTCGAGAGCGAGCGTACAGCGAAGGCTTACGATGCTGAGCCTGCAGATCAGCTTGCACCTGTGACGAAGTATCGCATGGATCCAATCTTCGCGAAGTCGAAGTCCGGGGCGCAATATGTGTCTGGCTTCAACATCTCGCTCAAGGCTGAGGACAACGCAGGCGGGTCTGGTGTGAAGACGACACAGTACCGTATCAATGGCGGCGCGTGGAAGACGTATACAGGTCCATTCACCGCTACAGCTGGCACGACGCAGACCGTCGAATATTACAGTGAAGACAACGCAGGAAATGTGGAGAATCCAGTCAATAAGATGGACTTCATGAAGGGTACATTCACTGGCGCAGGTTCTTATTAATACGAACTAACGATAAAGGAGTCGATTACGATGAACAAGCAACAGCCAATCAGAGCCGTCGAGCAGACGAAGAAAGCATGGGTACAGCCTGAAATTAGTGAGCTGGGCGTAGAGTATACCGAATACTGGAGCTTCCAGTATGACAGCACAACAGGCTTCTGGAAGACGGTTTGGATCGATAGCTAGTATCAGGTCCTATTTGGACGCAACAAGCAGGCTCTCCTTTCCATAAGGGGAGCCTGCTTACTTCATATAGGGATTACATATATGCTCGTATCCGGATTACGTTGCAATCATTAAGGTACGCTCATCACCGTATCGCAGCTAAGCTTCATCTCCTTCTTATTCGCATACATACGGTTCTCGGCCTCGCTGAACAGCTTGGAGAAGTGCGGCTCCTTGCCGGGGCTGCTGGTAGCAGAGCCGATAGCCATATAGATGGGAATATCGTCGTCCATCGTATTGCGCATCGCTTCGCGGATGCGGCCAATGACCGATTCTGCATCTGCCTCGGTCGTACTCGGGAGCAGCAGGATGAACTCGTCTCCACCGACACGGAACAGCTCGTCGTGCTTGCGGCACTCTGCTTGAATCATTCTGGCGGCCTTCACGATCAGCTGATCACCAACCAGATGTCCTCTTACATCATTAGTCACCTTCAAATTATTAACGTCCATGACGACGATGGAGAGCGGGTACGACGATTGATCAAGACCTGACAGCTGATTCTCGAGATATGCACGGTTGTACAAGCCCGTTAACGTGTCATGATAGCTAAGGTAGGATAGACGCTGCATAAGCGTCTCCTTCTCCCGAAGTGCAACGATAAATCCGATCACGATGAGAATAAATCCGACCGTAATCGGAGCGCTCTCGAACGTAATCTTGTACCATCTAGTCATCTCAATCCTTTCAAACTGGCTGACAGCGTCGTGAAATGCGCCAATGGTGTATAGCAGCGAGCCATAGAGCAGGAAACGTTGCCTCGTACCATATACATGGATAAACAGGCCAGTGGAAAATACAAACAGAAGCCACTTCGGGATAGCATCTTCCACGTCCAGCTCCCATTGGTACAGCCCTGAGATGATGAGTAGCAGGATGCACAAAAAAGCTACTGCGCCTGTAGCTGTTAACTTCAGCTTCATAGGATACACCCCCTGTTAGGCATAAGATCCTATATCGAAATCGGTATGTGAATTTGATGTGATATAATTCTACACGATTCGCCATAATCTCTTAACAGTTAATATACCATCAGGGGTGAGCCGTATCCATATATTTTTATTAATATCTCCAAACAGCTAAACACCCGCCCCAAGCCATAGCGGCTGAAGCGGGAGAACACAATCTTCATTATTCGTGAATCAGCAGCTCATGGTCATACCACAGCACGGACGTATTGTCCGAATAGTTGGCGAGGTCATTGTTCTTGCGAATTAAGTACAGCTTCCCGTCAACCGACCTGTAGAACGGCCAATGTCCGGGATCATCGGGAATGGTTCGAATTTCGGCGGCGAGCGGATCGAGCGCTTCCACTCTTGTTAACTGAAGGCTGGTATCCACCAAGTAGAAGCCAGGCGAATAAGGCAGCGTCTCCTGCTCAAGTCTCGGCCAAGAATGATACATATAAATCAACAGCTTGCCCTCAGCGTCCAGCAAGCTCTGGATGCGTGGATTGTATGCGCCCGGCACGATCACATCGGCTCCAGTCATCAGATCGTTCACGTGACGCAGCTCGCCTTCCGCAGTCACGAGCGCCACTTGACGGCTGCCGGGAATGACCGTACTCTTTCGCATAATCATGCCGTTCGACACAAGCCAGTAGCTGCCATCTGCATTCGGAATAACACGGTCAGGCGGCTGAGGGAACTGAGGCATAGGACGAGCCTGGTCGTTCTCCAGCATATAGGAATAATGAGTGGTCATGCGTTGTCCCACGTTGTAAGCTACAACCTTGGTGATCGACAAGTAAGAACGCGATGCCCCCAGACGGAATAATTGACCCTTCAGCTCTGCGATTTGCGGGTGGCCAGCATCGTTCGGGTTCACCGTAATGTCGCTCTTCTCCAGCAGCTTCAGCTCGTTATAATACAGACCGTCCGCCCGTTCAATCAGCTCAATCTCTTCTCCGCTGTACCCCTTGAACTCTTCCTGCAACCGACCACGTAGACCATCGGCTTCCTCGGCTGAGATCCATACGGGTGCTTCCTCCATCGACTTGCTTACCTTAAGCCCGCCCTGCTCTTTATTCGTAATGAATGTCGGGGTCACGTACAGGTACTGCTCATCGTCATAAAAGATACGCTCCAGCACCTGCTGCTGCCCGCCGATAATCTCTAGTCCGTCGTTGCCCCGCCAGCGCAATGCAAGCCCAAGCTTGTCGTGCGCGTACGTCCACGTGAGCGGCATGTACGTCACCCCGTTCCAGACGAGGAACGGATACGGCTCACGTCCATTGTCTATAGAGGAGTCGTTAATCTGGATGGCGAACGCTGGAAGAGCAGCTCTGTACTTCTGCTTCGCGCTATGCGAGCCCGCCAGCTCAAGAGGATACTGCTCCTTACGCCAGTCTGCCCAGAGACCGTTTAGTTGAATGTGCTCCTTATGAATCGATAAGCCACCTTGATCGAACTTGAGCTGCAAGCCCAGCGTTCGAGTGATGCCGAAGGTCAGCGGCACGTACGTAATGTCCTTGTAGACGAAGAACGGGTACGTCAGGCGATGATTATCGACCGCTTTTCCATTGATCATCACGGAAAAGGTGGGCAGTGTCACATTGTTCTGCACGGCAGCAGCGGCGCTACTAGGTATCGCAGGCATGCAGGTGAACAGCAGGGTGATGAGAGACAGTATAATGAGAGACAGTATGATGAAGCTTCGATTCCATAGCAATGCGATCACATCCTTCTTATGGTTAATTCTTCTACGTTAGACTCCATATCCTGAAGAAGGTTGCGTATGAAGTTAATTCCACTTGGCGCAGGAGCGGTTCAACCTCATTTACAAAATCTTCTTATTCTCTTAATCTCGCTCTTACAAAATATGACTACGATAGACAAGATCAAACATATTGAGCAATCGATACTAGGGGGAGCAAGAGAATGAACAAGAAGTGGATGATGAGCGCCGCAGCGCTGCTGGCGTTGACGACAGGAACTAGCGCGGTAACCGCAGCTAATGTGCAAGGAACAACCGCAGAGACGGTGAAATATTCGAATAACGGACAAGCTGTAGCTCCTTCCGCTGCAGCTGTTAATATTGATGGCAGCCTCTACTTGCCGGTGCGCGCCTTCGGCGAAGCGACGGGCAAGTTCGTCGATTGGGACGAGTTCCGCGGTACCGTATCGCTGACAGATAAGCCCGAGCTGACGGGCAAGTACAAGCTGACGGCTCCGAATTTGGCAGAAGGGATCAAGATGGGCGTTGGCTCGTCGCTGATTCATCTGCCTGGCGACCCGGACAACGTATTCTACACGACGGCGGACCGTGGTCCGAACGGTGAAGTGACGGTGAACGGCAAGACGGTTCGTACGTTCCCGCTCGCTGAATACACCCCAACAATTTACAAGATCGAGATTAACAAGGGTGAGATCAAGATTCTCGAGCAGACGCCTCTGAAGGTTAATGGCGTGAACCCGACGACAGGCAAGGCGAACATTACAGGTCTTCCGAACATTAAGGGTCGTGACGAAGCTCCGTTCGATGCCAAGGGTGAGAAGGAATTGGCTTACGACCCATACGGTCTGGACGTTGAGGGCATCGCATATAACGCTGCAGACGATACGTTCTGGCTGTCTGACGAGTACGGACCGTCGATCGTACACGTGAAGCGCGACGGTACCATCATCGAGCGTATCGTGCCGAAGGGCTGGGCAGCGCAGGTTGCAACTCCGCTCGTACCGGCTCGCGAGACGCTGCCGGAGGCGTACAACAAGCTTCGCATGAACCGCGGCGCTGAGTCGGTAAGCATTACGCCGGATGGCAAGTACATGTTCATGGCGATGCAGAGCCCGCTGCGCAACCCGGATAAGGCGACGGACAACTCCCGCCAAATCCGCATCGTGAAGTTCGATCTGAAGACGCTGGAAGCGCAGGCAGAGTTCGTCTATGTGACAGAGAATGCGAAGTCGTTCAAGGATCTGATTCAAGCGGACATCGTTCTGTCGGATATGATCGCACTGGACGAGAATACGCTGCTGATCGACGAGCGTGACAAGTATGCGGGCGACAAGGCACAGCTGAAGCGCATCTATGCGATCGACCTGACGGATGCTACGAACGTGCTCGGCAAGTATGACACAGCTGCGAACGGCGGCAAGACATTGGAGCAGATGAGTGCGGCGGATCTGAAGGCTGCATCCATTATGCCTGTAGCGAAGCGCACGATCGTTGATTTCGTTGAGTTGAAGTTCCCGTATGAGAAGATCGAAGGCTTGACGCTTGTAGGCGACGACACGCTCGTGATCGTGAACGACAACGACTTCGGCGTAGGCAGCGACTTGGCTGAGAATGGCACCGAGCTGTGGACGGTGAAGCTGCCACAGCCGATTGTGAAGCAGTAATTGAAAAAAAAAAGCAGCCAGCCTACTTGCGGCCGCTGCCCTTGATGACGATACGACTCCAGCTGCGGTATACCGCATAACCGGCAAGCACGGCGCCGAGCACGAGTAAACCCGACAGCCAGTAAGTCGACATGTAATATGCGATTGTCTCCAAGACCATAAGCCCTCCTTCCCGGAATAAGCTAATCATAGCTTACCCGAGAGGAGGGCTTATTTAATCCGAGTCGGATGAGGCGTGTAGCGGCCGCACATCGTTATGATGTCGTTACGAGCCGAGCTAGCTAAGATCGTGCAACGGCGAATTCAGCTGAAGCGCGCTGCTGGAGCCGATTCGGGCTGCACAGCCTGCGGCTGCTTGCCCCTGCCCTTGCCGAACGGGACAACCATGGGACTACCGAATAGTGGATCCTCCATAATGCGGCAGTCGAGGTCGAATACTTGCCGAATGAGCTGCTCGTTCACGATGTGCTCGGGCTGCCCCTCCGCATACACCTTGCCGTTCTTAATTGCCACGATGTTGTGGGCATAACGGCAGGCAAGGTTAATATCGTGCAGCACCATGACGATCGTCCGCTGCTCGTATTCGTTCAGCTCATGCAGCAGATCCA
Source organism: Paenibacillus sp. YYML68 (assembly GCF_027923405.1). Taxonomy (NCBI): domain Bacteria; kingdom Bacillati; phylum Bacillota; class Bacilli; order Caryophanales; family Paenibacillaceae; genus Paenibacillus; species Paenibacillus sp. YYML68. Next base: position 1,084,288 of record NZ_BQYI01000001.1, read on the forward strand.
GCACCTCGATCTGATGCGCGAGATCGAGATAGGTGGTCGGCTCGTCGAGCAGAATGGTCGGCGTTCCTTGGGCGAGCGTCATCGCGATCCATGCCCGCTGCCGCTGGCCACCGGACAGTGAGTCGACGGTGCGGTCGGCGAGCGCGGCCATGTTCGTCAGCTCCAGAGCGCGCCGAACCATCGTCTCGTCCTCGCGTGACCATTGCTGCAGCCAGCTCTGGTATGGATACCGCCCCTGCTTCACCAACTGCAGCACGGTCAGCCCTTCGGGTGCCGCTGGTCCCTGCGGCAGGATGGCCATTCGCCGAGCGATCTCCTTCGTCGGGAGCGATGCGATGTCGCTGCCGTCCAGTACGACCTGTCCGCTCTGCGGCTTCAGCAGCCGCGCGAGCGAGCGCAGCAGCGTCGACTTGCCGCAGCCGTTGCTGCCGATGAAGACGGTGATTTGGCCCTTGGGGAGGCTGAGGCTTAAGTCTTGGAATATGCGCGTCTCTCCATAGCTGAGGCACAGGTCGTTCGATTGCAGGGCGTACATCGTCATCGACTCCTTCGAGTTGGGTAGATTCATGGCTGGGGTATCGGCGTGATATGGACAAAGTCGAGCTTCTCACGCAACAGTGGAACGATAGCTCTACCGTCTCTGACTGCGATAGAGCAGGAACACGAACAGCGGCGCGCCGACGCTCGCTGTGAATACGCCCGCCGGTATGTCAAGCGGCGGGACGAGCATGCGCCCGGCCAGATCGGCCAGCAGCAGCAGGATAGCGCCGATCAGCGCCGACACAGGCAGCAGCGCGCCAAAGGACGGCCCGACAAGCCGTCGCGCCATATGCGGCGCCATGAGGCCAATGAAGCTGATCGCGCCGCCGAAGGCGATCGCGGCGCCGCCCAGCGCCACGCTCAGCAGCAGGAGCAGGAACCGCTGCCGCTGGACGGTGCTGCCGACGCTGCGGGCGACGTCCTCGCCCAACTCCTGGACGTTGATGTGCCGCGCATAGACGAGCAGGAGAGGCAGCAGGGCGGCGACCCAAGGGAGCAGAGGCTGTACAGCCTTTTCCCAGGAGACGCCGTATATGCTTCCGGTCATGAACGTCAACGAATGATTCGCCAGCACGGCGGGGCCGGTAATCATCATCATATAGGAGAGGGCGTTCAAGGCCGCTGTGACAGCGATGCCGATCATGACGAGGCGCAGTGGAGACGCACCCTTCTTCCAGGCGAGCATATAGATGAGCAGCGTGGCAGCGACCGCACCCGTGATCGCCCACAGCGGCAGCCAATGAATGCTTAGCTTATCGGCGAAGAAGAAGAAGAACGACACCGCGCCGAGCACCGCGCCGCCAGTAATGCCGATATTGTCAGGAGACGTCAGCGGATTGCGGATGACGCCTTGCAGAATCGCTCCTGACACCGCCAGCGAAGCGCCGATCAGCACAGCGGTCACGACACGCGGCAGACGGAGGGAGCGTATGATCAGCTCATGCGTCTCTGCCCCGTAGCCGAAGATCGAGCGAATGACGTCGAGAGGCGCAACGAAGATGCTGCCGATTCCCGTGCATAGAATCATGACAATCAAGGTGCTGGTGAAGAGCAGCAGCGTAAGGAGCAGCGCCTTCCTCGCTATCAGGAAGGAGAAGAACAAGCCGCGCAGCGTGATATAGCGGTTAGTCAAGCTGTTCATCCGAGTTGTCCCCCCTTGCGCGCGATATAGACGACGAACGGCACGCCCATCAACGCGGTCGTCACACCGACGTGCACCTCGGTCGGCATCGCGATGTAGCGAGCGCCGACGTCTGCGGCGACGAGCAGCAGCGCGCCGAGCACTGCGCAGTACGGCAGCACCCACCGGTAGTCGACCCCGACGAGAAACCGTACGATATGAGGAATGATGACGCCGATGAACAGAATCGGTCCTGCGACAGCAACAGAGCCGCCTGCAAGGAGCACAATGACGAGCGCGGCAGCCGCCTTGATCAATATCGTGCGTTGACCGAGCCCCTTGGCGACGTCGTCGCCCATCGTGAGCACATTCATATGTGGTGACAGCAGCATGGCGCCCACGAAGGCGATCGCCATGTAGGGCAGCACCGCTTCGAGCATCTCCATCGTTCGCCCAGATACGGAGCCGACGAGCCAGAACAGCACCTGATCGAATGCCTTGCCGCTGGAGAGCAGAATGCCCTGCGTGAGCGAGAAGAAGAACGCGGCGATCGCAGAGCCCGCGAGCGTAATCTTGATCGGCGTCATGCCGTCACGTCCGAACGAGCCGAGCATGTAGACGATACCAGCGCTCACCGCAGCGCCGAGGAAGGCGATCCACGTGAACGTCGTCAAGCCGGATACGTCGAAGAAGGCGACGGACAGCACGATCGCGAACGAGGCACCAGCGTTTACGCCGAACAAGCTCGGCGATGCGAGCGGATTGCGGGTAATCGCCTGCATGAGCGCCCCTGCAACAGCAAGGCTGCCTCCGACTGCAGCGGCAATGAGTGCTCGAGGCACACGTGCCGTGCGGATGATGATATGATCATTCGTTTCCGTATAGGCGGTGAATGAAGTGACAACGCGGTCCCATGAATAGTAAGCGACCCCGTATTGCACGCTGGCCAGCATTGCGAATGCCAGCAGTGCGATCGCGACGAGCAAGCCTGCCAAGCGCAGTACAGTAGGAGTGAAGTATGAAGGCATCTGTTTACGTCCTGCTTCCTGTTATAGCGTGATGTGCGACTTCGATGGTAGAGGCTACCACTAGCGAGGTCGTGACAAATAGCAGGCTTAGGCCTGCTACGTTTATCCATTGTAGGAGATGAGGTAGTAGAAGTCAATGAATTTGAGAATCATTATCAAAAAAAGGTTTGACAATCGTACACTGAGCGAGTAGGATAGGTGATGGTCATCCGAGTGATAATCATTATCACTGAGAAAGTATCGGTACATACATCAATCAGGGGGTACGGAAACATGAAATCGTGGAGCTTCAAATGGAATAGCTCAGCTGCAATGGCTCTTATTCTAATGATCGGGCTGCTGCTCAGCGCCTGCGGGGCGAAGGATAACGGTGCGACGGGGTCGAGCCCGGCTGCAGATGCGAAGAAGGAGCCAGCCGCAGCGGCCGATGCGACGCGCAAGGTGAAGCATGCGATGGGCGAGACGGACGTTCCCGCGAATCCGAAGCGTGTCGTCGTCTTGACGAACGAAGGTACGGAAGCGGTGCTGTCGCTGGGCATCAAGCCGGTCGGTGCGGTGAAGTCGTTCACTGTAAGCCAGTGGTACGATCATATTAAGGCAGACATGGAAGGCGTCGTGGAGCTCGGTCAAGAGTCGCAGCCGAACCTCGAGCAGATCGCGGCGTTGAAGCCGGACCTCATTCTCGGCAACAAGCTGCGTCAGGAGAAAATATACGAGCAGCTGAAGGCGATCGCCCCTACGGTGTTCTCCGAGACGCTGCGCGGCGAGTGGAAGAACAACTACAGTCTGTATGCAGAGGCTCTAGGCAAGAAGGAAGAGGGCGACAAGGTTATCGCGGCATTCGACAAGCGGATTGAGGACTTCAAGTCCAAGGCCGGCGACAAGCTGCAGCAGAAAGTATCGGTTGTACGCTTCATGGCGGGCAAGACAAGAATTTACTTAGCAGACACCTTCACAGGCGTCATCTTCAACCAGATCGGCATCGCGCGCCCGACAGTGAACAGCAAGAACACGTTCGCGGAGGAGATCACGAAGGAGCGTCTGCCTGAGGCCGATGGCGACATCATTCTGTACTTCACGTACGAGACAGGCGATAACAAGGCGAATCAGCAGGAGCAGGAATGGCTGAACGATCCACTGTGGAAAAACTTGAACGGCGTAAAGAGCGGCAATGTGCACAAGGTCGACGATGCGATCTGGAACACAGCCGGCGGCGTGAAGGCAGCGAATTTGCTGTTGGATGGTCTGTACAACATTTACGGTATTCAACCTTAATAGAAGGCTCGCAACCGACACGGCTGCGTGCTCGAAGCAGGCTTCATGGCGTCTCCCCGTTTGGGGAGGCGCTTTTTGCGTACAATGTACAAGCCAGGCATGCTGTCTTGCATAGTTGCGGACACAGTTATGCACAATAGGATGGGCTATCAAGACGACCCGACTACAGAGGAGGCTTATCCACATGTACATGATGAACAACAACGCGGTCACGCAGCAGGTTAACCAGGCACAGCAGATGATTCAGCAATTGATCCAGCAGACGCACATGGCTAGCCAAAACTATGAGAGAATGCTGCAGCAGCAGCAGCAAAACGCACAGCAGCTCGAAATGATCGCTCAGCGTGAGCGTCAAGCGGCGCAGGTCATCCAAACGGCGCTGCAGGGCCACCAGTCGGCGGTACATCAAATGCAGCAGCTTGCGCACATGTGCAGCCAGCTGGAGCGTACCGTTGCCCAAATGGCAACGTTCCAGATGAACATGATTGGCGCGCAGCAGCCGAATGCGTTCGTGCGCAGCGGAATGTACCAATAATTCCAGCTTACCCGTGCTCGTGTACAGAATGAAAAGACAGCCTAGGCTGTCTTTTTTTAACGGCGTGCCCAGCTAAGCACACATCTTCTAGCCGGTGCAGGTCCGGTCGCGGGAGGGGCAAAGCCCCCACGTAGCTAGGATATATGCGTATGGCGAAATCTGTGTGTAGAAGCGTATTGACAAAAGTACCTGTTAGAGACAGGGCGAGCGACATATCAGGCCGTAACATAAAGTGAATCCTGCCGCGTCGTCAAAGAGGCCTCGCAAGAGGAAAGAGAGGAAGCCGAGTCTCGCGTAATGGACGAAGGCCATGGAAGCTGTTCAGAACTTGGAACGACAGCGAAGAATTCTCCGGCATATGGGGACAAGGCTACTTCGACAACATCAATCAGGAGAAGCTCATGAAGCTGGTCGAAATGCGAATCAGTGACAGGCGTATTCTGAAATTGGTGAGGAAGTGGTTAGGTGCGGGAGTTGTGGAAGAGGGAAACGTCAGGCGCATCGTCGGATTATGGACAGGAGAAGAAGGTTTTGACTTCCTCGGTATGATGGCAAGGCTGGATTGGTACAGTCTTCAACGGTTCGCAAGATGGTATGCCAAAAAGCGCCAACGGTCTCGATGGATGAGTTCGTTACGCGAAGTGAACTCAATGTCCAAACAATATGGCCTCAAAACGCTTTTGTAATCTGCATGCACATGAATGACGAACATCGGAAAGCTGTATGGATGCCCGAGTTGGCTTTTTTTGGTATCCACCTCTAAGTGAAATATGGAACAAATAAGTGCTACGATATTGACATCATAGCCTAGTGCTGTTAGTTGCCTGAAGACACGCTTCACTTTATTATCCTTTGAAACATTCTCTAAATAATCTTCGCCTAGCTCTTGGTAAGGCTTATGACGAAGCAACAAGTGGTAGATAGTCGTCAACATTTTGTGAGCTACAGCGAGAAGAGGGTGCTGGCATTAGGATAAAACTTCTAAATAAGGGTACAGTATAAAGGCATTCGCTCGAATATTGAACGGCTACGGAGGAGCTTCGATGAACTTGGGTAAGCTGTCTATGCTTCAAATCGCTTTCGTTGTGATGCTGTCTTCGGGAATGACGAATCACGTGGTGCTGATCCCCCTGCTGCTGGATAAGGCCGGGAGGGACGCGTGGATTACGGTGATTATAGCCATGGGCTTCACCGTGTTAATGGCCCTCTTGCTGTACTATGTATCCAGAGGTATCGGCCAGCAAGGTCTGATGGATTGGGCTCTTGCTCAATACGGGAGACTCTTTACAAGGCTGCTCGCAGCAGCAGCATTGATCTATGTAATCCCGATGGGCTTGACGACGCTGAACAACACGGTGCTGTGGACGGTTGCGGCCTATCTTCCCGAAACGCCCAAAATCGCGATTGCGCTGTTGGCTATACTTTATTGCGGTCTGGCGGGATATTTTGGAATCCGCTGTATTGCGCTTTCATCCTGCATTTTTTTACCTCTCGTTGTGTTGCTAGGATACTTCGTCATGAGTGCTAACTTCCAATATAAAGATTATTGGCAGCTGATGCCAATGCTTGAATACGGCTGGGAAAGAGTGTGGGGCGCTGTGCCGACTGCGTTAAGCGGCTTCGCTGAGGTGGTTATGCTGTTATTTCTGCAGCACTATGTGAAGAACGGGACCTACAAGCTGTCATACATTCTTAGTCTCTCCCTGCTCTTGGCCGGACTGACCATAGGTCCTCTTCTCGGAAGCATTGCCATCTTCGGTCCAGAGGAGGCGGCAGCCCAGCGGTATCCGGCGTATGAGCAGTGGAGAATCGTGAAAATCGGCCGATTCATAGAGCATGTCGACTTTCTATCCATCTACCAGTGGCTGTCCGGCGCCTTTATACGGGTATCCTTGACGGTTACGATTGCACTGGATCTGCTTAGTGTATGGAACATTCGAAGAGAAGTTGCTGCCCTAATCATCAGCTCCATCTACTTCGTGTATTCGGGTCTGCTGCCCATATTCGATGTCGAGAACTATCGATGGCAGGCCTTCATTGAGAACGGGGTTAGCGCTGCCTACAGTATAGGCTTCTTGCTGCTCCTTGCCTTCATGACCATGAGACAGAGAGCGGGGAGGAATGTGTGATGGATAATCCCGCCAGTTGCCTGGAGGATATAATAAGCCGTTATCAAGACTGTGCCGATGTTGTCATCGAAACGTATTCCTGCAAGCGCAACGAGCGACCAGGTGAGATCACGCTCGTCTATTGCTCCGGCTTGTGTGATTCGGGGAGATGGGTACAGCAGCTACTGGAGGCCGTTCAGTCTGAACATGAGCTGGAGGAAAGCTATTTGCAGTTGGATCGCATTCAAGCGGGAGTAAGCCTCGGACAGCTGGACGAGGAGGTGTTCTCGGGCAAGCTGCTGGTCTATGACAGTATTAGCGGCCGACTCTACGCGCATTCCAGCTATTCACCGCCTACTCGCAATCCGGATGAGTCCAACTTCGAGGTGTCCATTCGCGGACCGAAGGATGGGTTCGTCGAGGATGTGGATACGAACGTGGCACTCGTCCGGAAGCGGTTGAAGACGGCGACGCTTCGTGTGGAGAACTACAGCATCGGCTCCCGCAGCCAAACCCGTGTTGCCTTGCTGTACGTAAGGGATATTGCGAATCGGGAGCTTATCGACAAGGTCCAGCATCGACTGAATCACATTTCGCTGGATGGCATTATCTCATCGACACAATTATCCGAGATCATATCGGATTCTTCGTATTCACTATTCCCGCTTATGGCCTTCACAGGCAGACCGGATTTTGCAGTGGAAAGTGTGCTGAATGGACGCTTCGTCCTGCTGCTGGACGGTAATCCCTCAGCAGTGATCGGACCAGCCGATCTGCTGTTCATCATGAAGACGGCTGAAGATTCCCACTTCATGTATATCGCTATTTCATTCGCCCGTTGGCTGCGGCTATGCGGATTTATGATGACGACGATCTTACCGGCGATGTACATCGCCATCGTGAGCTTTCATCCGGACCAGTTGCCGTTCCAATTCATGGCCTCGGTAACGATGAGTCGGTTAGGGCTGCCGCTGTCGGCAACGATGGAGATGCTGCTTCTGCTTTTTCTCCTCGAGTTGTTCCGCGAGGCGGGCGTACGCTTGCCGTCCTCCATCGGACAAACGTTAACCGTGGTCGGTGGACTGATTGTGGGCGATGCCTCCATCCGTGCGGGACTTGTGTCTCCCTCGATGGTTGTGGTCGGTGCGGTGACTGCGGTCTCGGGCTTCACTTTGGGCAATCAGGCGCTGCTGGGTGCTGCTACGATTATCCGGTTGGTGCTGTATTTATTTTCAGCATCGCTGGGCTTGTTCGGATTTTTCACTGGTATATTCTTACTAGTGCTGTACATGTCATGGTTGACCTCATTCGGTCTTCCTTATCTTAATCCTATTTCGAACCCGCTGTCTGGAGACTTGGTTCAGTCTCTCTTGCGTCTGCCGTGGATATCTAAGCGGAAGCGGCCGTCGGGTCTTCAGCTTCAGGATCAGGACAGACAGGCGGATAGTCAACGTAGACAGAAGGAGTGATCGAGTCTGATGCGTACGCTGCGGGCGATATTGGCCGTCCTGCTGCTTCTACTGCCTTTGACCGGCTGTTGGAGCGACAAAGAGGTGCAGGATCTGAACTACACGATTGCGATGGGCGTTGACTATGTGAAGGATGAGTATGTCGTCTATGTGCAGTTTCTTGATTTTATTACAGTAGCGAAAGTTGAAGGGGGGCAGTCTCAGAGCAGCAAGGTATGGGTCGGACATGCGAGTGACCCTGATCTGACTATGGCGATTGCGAAGCTGTATCAATCGTCGCAGCAGCGCGTCTACTGGGATCATATGGGGGCGCTTGTATTCACCGGCCGACTCATGGAGCACGGCTATAAGGAGGTGATCGATGTGGTGAATCGATATCGGGAATCAAGGTATAACATATGGGTGTATGGCACGAACGAGGAGATGGAGGGAATCTTGTCGGCTACGGCCTTCTTCGGGCTGTCTTCTGTGAATTCGATACTGATTGAGCCTACTGAAGCGTATAAGCAGTACTCCTCTATTCGTCCGATACAATGGTATGAGGTGATTCGCGACAGTCAAGAGGCGAGCACCACGACCATAATCCCTTCGCTTGCGCTTAAAGAACGGACGTGGGAGGAGAACAAGAAGCCTCAGAAGATGCTGTACATGGACGGAGCCCATGTGTACAGCAACGATACGTATCGGGGTAAGCTGACATCTGCTCAATTACAAGGAATTCAATGGCAGGAGAAGAAGATGGAACGATTTCCACTTGTCATACGGAAGGGAGGAAGGACACAGGGTGTGTTCATGCTGCAGAAGCCAGTTAAGAAGGTCATTCCATACTGGGAAGGACAGACAATCAAGTTCCGAATGGAAGTGAAGCTGGGAGCGGTTATACAGGAGGTGGGCAACGAGGCGGTGTCGATCGAAGAGCTTGAGCAATTGGCATCGGAGGAGGTACGACGCCAGCTAAGGCAAGCTTACGTACGCGGTGTCGGAAGGGGAATGGATTTGTTCAGGCTTCGCGAGATTCTATATCGCAATTACAATGGGTGGTGGAAGGAGCAAGTGCAGCAACATGGGGTGCAGTTTTTGAATGAAGCTTCACTCGATTCAATACATGTAACGGTTGACATTATTCATAAAGGTAGGTATATGGCTGATGAATCATAGCCCGATCGATCGGCTGTCGAGCACAGGGAATGATGTGCTTGACAGTCTCATCTGTAATAAATATAATAACAGTAAGCTCGAGGCGGGAGGTCGATTGAACGGATGAACAGCGAATTTACGATTGCGGTGCACAGTCTTGTACTGCTGGCCTATCGTCCTGATCATTCGGCAACGAGCGAGCTGATTGCGGGCAACGTCTCCACGCATCCGGCCCGTGTCCGCAAGGTGATGAGCGTTCTGAAGAAGTGCGGCTATGTCGCCACGAAGGAAGGCGCGGGCGGCGGCTACACGCTGTCCTGTGATCCAACTGAAGTGACACTTGGTGAGATCTATCGCGCGACGTCGATCGGCTCGATCAAGCCGGGCTGGTGCTCAGGGTCCGAGGAGGGCGACTGCATGATCGCCTGCAACATGACCGAGGTGATGGACGGCATCTTCTCGGAAGCGGAGGAGCGTATGCTGACCTTTCTTGAGCAGATGAAGATTGCGGAGGTTCTGGAGCGTGTACGCGTGGTTCAGAAGGAGCGGGTGTAGTTTGTTTTTAGTCTAACTGTCACTTTTTCTGTAACAGTTAGGGAGGCGGAGCGGTTTTATAGTTTAGGAGCCTGTTAATTCAGAATAGGAGTGAGTATATTATGGCCATTGTGAATGTGAAGGATAGCGAATTTAAGCAGACGGTAGGTCAAGGTGTTGTTCTGGTCGACTTCTGGGCGCCTTGGTGCGGTCCGTGCAAAATGATCGCTCCTGTGCTGGAGGAGCTGAGCGGCAAGCTGGGCGACTCGGTGACGATCGCTAAGGTGAACGTGGATGATAATCCCGAGACAGCTGGCGCATACGGTGTCATGAGCATTCCGACGCTGAAGCTGTTCAAGGATGGCGTCGATGTCGGCACACAGGTAGGCTTCCGTCCGGCTGCTGAGCTGGAGGCTTGGGTGAAGTCGCAGCTGTAAGCTTTGATATCTTGTAATTGTAAGCAGCCTCTGCACAAGTGCAGGGGCTATTTCCAGCTTCAGCGTCGTAAATGTATAGATAGGGCAGGAAATCGGCTGTCCGATAGGGAAGACAATAGGGCGGCCTGTATAAGAAGCCGGGGAATAGGGATGGATTGGAAGGCTAAAGCTAGAGTCAATACATTTCCCGGGAGGAGGAGACGGTGCATGCTGCCTACGATATTCGTCGCGCATGGACTGCCGACGCTGGCTATGGAGCATAGCCGGTATACGAGCATGCTGCAAACGCTCGGGGCTACGCTTCCGAGGCCCGATGCGATCGTCATCATTAGCGCGCATTGGCAGACGATACGGCCGCATGTTGGAGCGCCGATTCGGTTCCGAGCGATCCACGATTACTTCGGATATCCGGAGGAGCTGTACCGACTGGAATATGAGGCAAGCGGTGATATCGCCCTCGCTCTGCAGATTAATAAGCAGCTCGAGCTGGAAGGGATTCACGCGGAGCTTGATGATGAGCGCGGTCTCGATCATGGCGCATGGAGCGTGCTCAAGTGGATGTATCCGCGCGGTGACGTGCCGATCGTCAGCATGTCGGTCTGTCCGTCCCGCGTGCCGGAGGAGCATTATCGGATCGGCAGAGCTATTGCGGCCCTGCGTCAGCGCAATGTATTGGTTATCGGAAGCGGAGGCACGGTACATAATTTGGAGCAGCTCGCTTGGAGCGATGAGACTGTCACCAGCTGGGCGCTCACATTCGATCAGTGGCTGCAGGATCGGCTGGAGACGTGGGACATCGATCGCTTGTTCCATTACCAGGACGAGGCGCCGTGTGCGGCGGAGGCGATGCCAACTCGCGACCATCTTGCACCGCTGTTGATTGCGATGGGAGCCGCTCACGAGGGCAAGAAGGCGAAGCTGCTGCATCGCCAGTACCAGAACGGATGCTTGTCGCTCAGCTGTTGGATGTTCGGTTAGAGGGTAGTGGGCCAGTTCATTCAGTAGAGGCACGGCTATCATTTCAGGACGAGGTGATCAGAATGAAGCAAGGATGGAGGCTGTTGTGGCCACACAGAGGCGGTCGTACGAAGTTGCAGGATCGGCGAGGACGATACGTCTGGCTTGGGTGCGGGTTGGCTGTATTATTGGCGAGCTGCAATAGTGGCGGCACCGACCCCGGCAGCGGCCCGGCCCGTGAGCAGCCTGTCGAGAGCGTCTTCAAGCAGCAGCCTGCGGATGCGCAAGCGCCGAAGCCGATACAGCCTGCGTATACGGCTCCGTTGACGGGAGCCGCGATGGATGCACCGAATACGTCGCGCCCGTTCATGGTCGTCGTCAACAATGCGCCGCAGGCGAGGCCCCAGAGCGGGCTGTCACAAGCGGATATCGTGTACGAGGTGCTGGCCGAAGGCGAGATTACGCGGCTGATCGGCTTGTTCCAGAGCAGCTCATTCGAAGGACCGGTCGGTCCGGTGCGCAGCATACGGCCTTATTTTATAAGCATAGGACAAGGATATAAGGCGATTCATGTACATGCGGGTGGCAGTCCGGACGGCTACAGCTTGCTTGCCGATGAGCGTCTTGCGCATCTGGACGAAATTACGAATGCGGGGGCGTTGTTCTGGCGGGACAAGGCCCGCAAGGCGCCGCATAACCTGTATACGAGCCTTAGCCAGCTGAAGGAAGGCGCAGCTAAGCGAGGTCTAAGTCAGGAAGTGGCGGCTGATCCGGTCTATACGTTCGTACAGAAGGACAGCGATGCGCAGGAGGCGATGAGTGCTCAGCAGGTGGAGGCGACGAAGCTTGAGGTGACGTTCCTCGTGCAGTCTTATCGCGTGTCGTATACGTATGAGGATGCAACGCATCTATACAAGCGGGCGATTAATGAGCAGCCGCACGTCGACTTGAACACAGGCGAGGCGCTGTCCGCGGCGAACGTCGTCGTCCTCGGTACGAAGCATCGCGTGCTGGATCGTGAAGGGCGGCGAGACGTCACGCTGATCGGCTCTGGTCCAGCCGTACTGTTCCAGCGGGGGAAGGCAAGAACGGTGGAGTGGAGCCGTCAGCACGAGGACGACCCTGTCCGCTTGTACGAACAGGGTCGCGAGGCTGCGCTTCAGCCGGGACAGACTCACGTGCTGATCGTTCCGGATCAGCCGAGCTTCGACTCACATCTGTCTTATGGTGTGAAGTAGTCTGCTAAGCTAGACTTCCACGCTTCAATATATGGATCAGTCGCCCAGTGAAGCATAATGATCTGCTCGCCTGGCTGCAGCTGAATGGTGAGCAGAGGGTTCGGCAGCATGACGCTCTGGAGCGGGTATATGACGAGACTGCTCGCCGTTCGAACGAGCGCGATGTCTTGATTCGGCGAGGTGAAGGCGTCAAGCGCTGCAGGCTGTGTGCTCCGAATATGACTCCACGGGACAGCCAGCTCGTCGTGGGCTACGATCGATTCCGGCAGCGTGAGCTCAAGCTCCTGCAGCTTGTAGCCTGCTGCGCGGCCGCTTGTTGTGCCCAGCTCGTCGTATTGAGCGAGCTGGGCGACCCACTTTCCCTGCTTGCGGGAGACAGTCCAGCTGTCGCCCCATGCAGGCGTCTCCACTCCTGGAGCTGGCTTACCGACTGTCGTCCGACCCGTGGTCTTCATAAGGTCCGTCTTCGATGTGCTTGCCTCTTGCAGCTGCTTCAAGACGGTATTGTAGTCGTCCCCGAGCGCTTCGCCGAGCTTGACGTGCGGCTCGCGAGTCGGGTCGAGCGAGGCTGAGCTTGCCCGAGAGCTGCTGCTCAGCTGTGGCAGCTCCTTCACCATTACGTACCGCTGCCCGGACGAGACGTCCTTCGAGCGCGCACGGGAAGGTGCGGTCTGCTGCTCCAGTGCGATATAGCGGTTGCCGACGAACAGCAGCTTCTCGCGCACGCCGCTTCCCGCTCCTGCGCCGCCTGAAGCTTCAGTCTCGCCTATTCGTGCGAACGGCTTCAAGCTCTCGGCTGCTGATTCGGCGCCGGCGCGCTTGTTCTTGGCTAGCGTCGCCTCGAAGCGAACCGTCTGCGGCGGCGCGTTGTCGGCAGCACCGGCGGCGCGGCTCTCCACTGCGAGCAGCCGCCAGAAGTCGAGCTTATACGGCATCACGATGCCGCTGCCCTCTGCGATACGCGTCAGACGGTTGTGCTCCGGCGCGATGAGCAGGGTGCGGTATGTGCTGCGCTCGCCCTCAGGCGAGACGGTGTCCGTGCGCAGTCCGACCAGCAGGGCGGAGCGGATCGTCGATTCATAATCGGTTGCTGGCGCGGAGGCTGCAGCTTGCCCGTACGGAGCAGGGCTGCTCGCCTCAGGGCCGGAAGTAGCGAAAGGTAAGCCAGGCAACGGCAAGAGGCCCAGCTTCAGCACGAGGAGTGCCGCCATCGCGACTGCTGCTCCAGAGACAGCCACACGCCAATAGGTACGCTTGTGCACCTGTCCAGTCGGCTCAGCTTCATCCAGCGACGTCATAATTCGCTTATGTAACGCCTCCGAGTAGCCGTCTTGGCCCCAAGGAGCTTGTGCTAGTTGTTCTTTCAGTTCTTTATCCATCGGATCCACGTAGACGACTCTCCTTCAGCTTCCCCATTTTATTACGCGCGTGATAGAGTCTTGACTTGACAGTTCCTTCGCTAACCTGCAGCACATCGGCGATCTCCTTCATCGACAATTGATGGTGAGCGAACAATATTAGCACCTCCCGATACTTGACAGGAAGAGACAGCACCAGCTCCCACATCTCATTCATCGCCGTTCGGTCGATGTACTCCGCCTCAGCAGAAGCGGTCGCCTGCTCCTCGCGTGCCTTGAACGGATCGACCAGCGTAACCTTGCGCAGGAACGCCGACTTGCGATAGTCCAGCGTCATATTGCGCGTAATGGCGAGCAGCCACGTCTTGATCGAGGACTCCGAACGGAACGTATACAGATTGCGATACACCTTGATGAACACTTCCTGCGTAATATCGTCGGCCTGGTCCCACTTGCGCGTTATGCTGTAGGCATAATTCCATACATCTTTGCCATATGCTGTCATCAGCTCGTCTAAGATCGTCTTCTTGTCCGTGCTGTCGCTTAAATATTTCAAATAATCGAATTTCATATCCGATTCCAATACGGACACCTCTAATCTATGGACGATCATAAGGAAATGAAAGTTCATTAGGGAATTAGTGGAGAATACTCCAAATTCATAATAATTGTTTCTCCTATCAGTTTACTTCCATCTCCCTGTGAAATAAAGAGGCAATTTGTGCGTTAAATCGTCAACATTCTGCATTGCGTCTGATTCAATGCGCCTTCGGAACGGTTACATAAGAGAAGAAAGTTGTTATAATGAGGACGGCGTGGAACAAGAAGGCAGCCTGAAGAGCGCCTTGTGCCCGATGGCAGCCGAACGTGTAAGGAGCGGCGGAAGTATGCATATTGCAATTGTAGATGATAATCCGGTCAACGTCATCGTCATTGAGAAAATATTAAAGAGCGCCGGCTATCAATCGTTCTGGAAGGTGTCCTCCGGCGTCGAGCTGCTCGAGCGGCTGACCGAGCAAGCGGATGCGGGCAAGGTGCCGGTCGATCTCATTCTACTGGATATGATGATGCCGGTTATCGACGGCATTGAAGCTTGCCGCCGTATTCAGCTCGATGAACGGCTGAGGGACATTCCTATTATCATCGTGACAGCGATCGGGGATTCGAATAAGCTGGCCGAGGCGCTGGAGGCTGGGGCGATCGATTACGTGATGAAGCCGGTCAATAAGGTCGAGCTGATCGCACGCATTCGAGTGGCGCTGAGGCTGAAGTACGAGAAGGACTGGCATAAGGAGAATGAGGCGAAAATTCGCAGCGAGCTGGAGCTGGCTAGACAAGTGCAAAGCAGCGTGCTCAGTCCTCCGCTAAGGAAGGAGCGCCTTGAAATCGGGGCGGCGTATTATCCTTCCTTCGAGCTGGCGGGAGATTTCTACGCCTGGTACCGGATTGACGAGCATCGTCACGGTATCATTATATTGGATATGATGGGTCACGGCATATCCTCGTCACTCGTATGCATGTTCATGTCCTCGGTGATGCAGGACACGATCACCCGGTACGTGTCGCCGGAGCTCGTCATTGCAGAGCTGAACCGATATATGAATCAGCTTAACCAGAAGAGCACGACGGTGAGCTATTATTTCACCGCGATCTATCTGCTTATCGATACGCAGCGCCAGACGATCGAGTACGTCAATGCCGGGCATCCGCCTGGATTTATGCTGCAGCAGGGGCAGCCTCCGCTTCAGCTCGATCAAGGGAGCTGTGCGGTCGGTTTTTTTGACCAGATGGATATTGTGAAGAGCACCTACGCGTACGCAAGTCCGCTACGCATCGTGCTGTATACGGACGGACTGCTGGAGGCGCTCCCGATCCCTGCTGCATACCCGGAGTCGGCGGCGGAGTCGGAGCTGCTGCTGGAGCGTATTGTGGCACGATCCACGGAGAAGGATGATCCGGAGAAGCTGCTGCAGGCCGTGCTGCCGCAAGAGGCGCTCGAATCGCGCAAGGATGATATATGTCTAGTCATGATTACAGCATCTTAGCGACTTGGCTGTGGTGTGCCCTAAGAGGCTTGAAGGAAGAGGATGGGACGATCGACGATGAAGATGAAGGCGAAGCTATGGACAGGATTCGGGATATTGCTGGCGCTGCTGCTGGTGCTGGGCGGTATGAGCGTCACGAGGCTGATGATGTCGGATATGACGCTGCGGGATGTCTATGATAACCGCTACAAGAAGCTGAAGCATACGTCTTCGCTGCGCACGGAATCGTATGAGCTGACACGCATGGTGTCCAATACGTTGCTCAGCGGGGAGACGGAGAACATCGGTCCCGTGCTGGGGCAGATTGAGAATTTGACCCAATCGGTGGAGAAGAAGCTGCGCCAAGCGTCAGCTCTCTATACGGGTGAGGAGGAGTCGGATTCGGCCGCTGTCATGCTGGAGAGCGGAACCGCTTACTTGCTATATATACGGCAGGTGAAGCAGCATCTGGAGCAGGGGGAGCTGGAGGCAGCGATTGAGCTTCGCGCGAGCATCGGCAATCGGCTGCAGGACAGCTTCCATACCCAGCTGACCGAGGTCAGTCTGTTACAAGATCGTGAGATGGATGCTGCAGTGGATAAGTCGATTGAGGATAACCGAAGCACGTTGACAGGAACGGCTGTTCTTATCAGTCTGGGGCTGCTCCTCGGCGGCGCGGTCGTCTACTGGATTATGGTGGGCATGTCTCGCGGGATCGGCATATTAACCTCCATTGCCACCCACTACTCCTCCAAGCGGGAAGGTCGCCCGAAGCTGCCGCAGACGCTGTCGCAGGATGAGTTCGGGCAAGTGGCGAGACTGTTCAACAAGCTGGCGGAGGATCTGGAGCGGACGGCCGACAATGCGCTTGCGCTGAATAAGACGAATGCGAATACGTTATGGCTGCAGTCGAACGTCAGGGACATCTATGCCCAGCTTCAAGAAAGCAAGAGCGTCGAGGAGCTGGCCGAGGACTTCATCTCCGCAGCTGCAACCATCGTTGGCGCCTCCAGCGGGGCATTCTATGTGGTGCAGCGTCGAGGTGTCATTGAAGGCAAGCTCACATTGGCAGGGGCCTATGCACTCTCCGATGCTAGGGCCGCGCGCGAGCTGCAGCTGGGTCAAGGGCTGCCGGGCCAAGCTGCCAAGGATGGCAAGAAGATCCGAATGGAGACGTCGGCGGGTGAGTATGGTGAAATTGTGTCCGCCCTCGGCGGACTTGGAGCGTCGCACATCTCGGTGTATCCGGTCGCTTACGACGGCGAAGTATTAGCGGTGTTCGAGCTCGTCGCCTTGCGGCCGTACACGGAGCTGGAGCTTCAGCTGATGGACCAGCTGACTGAGGTCGTCGGAATTATGCTGCACATCTTGCAGGATCGACTTCATGTGGCGAAGATGCTGCGCATTCATCAGTCGCTGACAGAGGAGCTGCAGAGTCAGTCTGAGGAGCTGCTGTCGCAGCAGGATGAGCTCAAGGCGTCCAATGAGCGGCTCGAGGAGCAGACGAAGGCGCTGCGCACCTCGGAGGAGCAGCTTGTCCGTCAGCAGGAGGAGCTGGAGCATAGCAATTCGCAGCTGATGCATAAGACGGCGGAGGTCGAAGAGCAGATGCGCGAGACGGAGGAAGTGAACCGGCAGCTGGAGCTGGCGAAGGAGGCGCTCGAGAAGCATGCGCTTGAGCTCACGCTCGCATCGAAGTACAAGACGGAGTTTCTCGCCAACATGTCGCACGAGCTGCGCACGCCGCTGAACAGTATGTTGATTCTGTCCCAGCTGCTGAAGGAGAATAAGGAAGGACGGCTGTCAGACAAGCAGGTCGAATATGCACATACGATCTACTCATCGGGCTGTGACCTGCTGAAGCTGATCGATGACGTGCTGGACCTCGCCAAGGTGGAAGCAGGCCGTATGGACCTGCAGCATGAGACAGTCGTGCTACAGGAGCTGGTTGCGCAGCTGGAGAATGCATTCACGCCTATTGCGCGCTCGAAGGGGCTTCGGTTCGTGGCGAGAGTGGAGGAACACCTCCCGCATACGATAGAGACCGATGAGCTGCGATTGCAGCAAGTGCTGAAGAACTTATTGTCGAACGCCTTCAAATTCACAAGCAGTGGCAGTGTGAGCTTGTCGCTGCGACTTATCGAGCAGCTGCCTGAACAGACGTCTATGCTTGCAATTGATGTAACGGACACCGGTATCGGTATTCCGGCTGATAAGCAGCAGCTGATCTTCGAGGCGTTCCAGCAGGCGGACGGCACGACGAGCCGACATTATGGCGGCACAGGTCTTGGCCTGTCGATCAGCCGGGAGCTCGCGTCCTTGCTCGGCGGTACGATCGAGCTGGAGAGTGAAGTGGGCTACGGTAGCCGCTTCACGCTCATCGTGCCTCTGAAGCGTGACACCGCAATGGAGGAGCGCGAGGCTTCGACCGGTGCTGGCAATGCCTCCGAGGCGTTGCGGCAATCGGCTGCGGCTAGAGAAGGGATGCATCCGACCAGTCGTCCGGCGTCTCTGCTTGGCGTACATTCCAGTGTTCCGTCTGGCATGGGCAGCAGTCCAGATGCGATCGAGGACGACCGGGAAGCGATCGCCCCAGGCGACCGGGTGCTGCTCATCATTGAGGATGATGCGTACTTCGCCTCTATTCTGCTCGATATGGCGAGGAGCAAGGGGTTCAAGGGCATCGTCGCGCTACAGGGCGATACAGGTCTGCAGCTGGCGAAGCAGTCCGTGCCTGATGCCATTCTACTGGATATTCAGTTGCCGGTGATGGACGGCTGGTCGGTGCTGACGCAGCTGAAGAACGACCCGGACACGCGGCATATACCTGTGCACGTCATCTCTGTGGTCGATGAGGTGCAGCACGGTCTTGCGCTGGGCGCCATCGCTTGGCTGCGCAAGCCAGCGAGCAAGGAGCGTCTCGAGGATGCGTTCGCCCATGTGCTCTCGTTCCTGGATAAGTCGCTTCGCAGCCTGCTCATTCTTCACCCGAACAGAGAGTATCCGACCGGATTGGTCGAGATGATCGCACACGACGACGTCGCCATTACGGCGGTATCTGATTCCGCAGAGGCGATCCAGATGCTGCGTCAGCAGGTGTACGATTGTATGGTCATTGACTATGGCAAGGGCGGGCTGCCGCTATACGAGCTGCTTGATCACATTAAGGCAGATGAGGCGCTGCGTTCAATTCCGATCATCGTCTATACCGGCGAGGAGCTGGATAAGAAGGAGCAGCTGCGCTTGCGTAAATACGCTGAGTCGATCATTATCAAGGACGTGCGAACGCCTGAGCGGCTGCTCGATGAGTCGGCGCTGTTCCTCCACCGGATTGCAGGGCAGCTGCCGGAGGAGAAGAGAACGATTTTGCGCAGACTCCACAGCATAGAATCGATATATACAGGTAAGAAGGTGCTGCTGGTCGATGACGATATTCGCAACGTCTTCGCGCTGTCGAGTGTGCTGGAGGGGCTTGGTATGCAAGTGGTGTTCGCGGAAACCGGTAAGCAGGCGCTCGCCCAGCTGGAGCGTGAGCCGGACTTCAGTCTGGTGTTGATGGACATTATGATGCCGGAGATGGACGGCTATGACGCTATGCGTGCTATTCGCGCTGATCATCGATTCGAGCGATTGCCGATCATCGCCCTGACGGCCAAAGCGATGCGCGAGGATCGGGAGAAGTGTCTGAATGCTGGTGCATCCGATTACATTACCAAGCCGATTCATACGGAGCAGCTGCTGTCCTTAATGCGGGTATGGCTGTCGCAGTAGTGCGGCATCTGTTATTTCACACAATCGGAATCTGTTATTTAAGAGGGGGCCCCTATGCCGCAAGATGCGGCAATTCGGGGTAGGAAGCATCGAGGAAGGCCCTCAATTTGGCTGCGCCAAATTCGAGGCTTGCCATAACAGATCCGAGATGACTCGGAACCTGTTATTTAAGAGGGGGAAACAACTAGAATGAGCGGCTGGAAATACGGGGATGAAGTGCCGCAGAGGTCTAAGGAGGAAGAAGAGCGGGAGCGCATCGAGATCAGCTTGCTGCTGGAGGGGGTGTACCAGCTGTATGGGCACGATTTCCGCCATTATGCGTTTCCTTCGATACGCAGACGTATTTGGCATCGTGTACATGCAGAGAGACTGTCTACGGTGTCGGGTCTGCTCGAGCGGGTCATGCACGACCGAAGCTGCTTGGAGCGACTATTGAACGATCTGGTCATCCATGTTACCGAGATGTTCCGTGATCCGACGCTGTTCGCCGCCTTTCGTGAGAAGATCGTGCCGAGGCTGAAGGAGCTGCCGGTCATTCGCATCTGGCATGCAGGCTGTGCGACTGGCGAGGAAGTATACTCCATGGCGATATTGCTGTACGAGGAAGGACTATATAACAGAACCCGCTTGTATGCGACGGACATTAATGAAGATGTGCTGCACATCGCAGAGCGCGGTTCTTACCCGCTGAAGAAGATACAGGAATATACGAAGAACTATATGCTGTCCGGCGGCAAGGATACGTTCTCGAGCTACTATACGGCCGTGGAGGATCGAGCGATTTTTCACCCATTTTTGAAGGAAAAGATGGTGTTCGCCCAGCATAATCTCGTCACGGACCGCTCCTTCAATGAGTTTCACGTCATCTTATGCCGCAATGTGTTGATTTATTTCGATGCGTATTTGCAAAATCAGGTGCATGACCTGTTCTACGAGAGTCTGGGAGACCCAGGGATTCTAGTGCTTGGGCAGAAGGAATCAATTGCGTTCACGAAGCGTTCAGACCACTATACGGTGCTGGACGGCCAGGAAAAGATGTATGGCAAAGTAAAGTGAGGTGACCGGAGTGGACGAGGCGATCCGGATATTGCTGGTCGATGATCAGCCGGAAAATCTGCTTACGCTTGAGGCGGTGCTGGAGGACCAGCATTATGAGCTGGTGAAGGCAAGCTCTGGCGAGGAGGCGCTGCGGTGTCTGCTTCTGCAGGACTTTGCCGTAATTGTACTGGACGTACAGATGCCGGGTATGGACGGCTTCGAGACCGCACAATGGATCAAGTCCAGAGATAAGACCAAGACCATTCCGATTCTATTCGTGACCGCTGCCCCTGAGAAGCAGGATCAGTCGTTCACCGCCTATTCGGTAGGCGCGATCGATTATATCGTGAAGCCGTTCGTGCCGCGCATCCTGAAGTCGAAGATCGAAGGGTTCGTCGGTCTGTATATGGCGCAGAAGAAGCTGCAGCAGCAGACGGTGCTGCTTAACGAACGGACGCGTGAGCTGGAGCGCGCCAAGGAGGCGGCCGAGCAGGCGGCACTCGTCAGGAGCCAGTTTCTGGCGATGATGAGCCATGAGATTCGTACGCCGTTGAACGGAGTGATCGCGATGGCGGACTTGCTCAGCGAGACCGAGCTCAGCACCGAGCAGCAGGAGTATACAGATACGATCCGTCGCAGCGGGGCTGCGCTTCTCTCCATTATTAATGATATTCTGGACTTGACCAAGATTGAATCCGGGAAGATGGAGCTGAAGGAGCAGCCGCTCGATCTGCATAGCTGCCTGCACGAGACGCTCGAGATGTTCCGCGCCGAGTGCAGGTCCAAGTCGCTAGAGCTGACGCACGAGTTCGATCCATTGCTGCCATCCTACGTGACCGGCGATGAATCTCGCCTTCGTCAGGTGCTGATCAATCTGATCGGCAATGCGGTCAAGTTCACGGAGACGGGCGGCGTGCATCTGTCGGTGTATACGCTGGAGCAGCATGGCGAGGTGCGGGTGCTCGAGTTCGCAGTCAAGGATACGGGGATTGGGATCAAGCCGGAGAAGGAGCCCTTGCTGTTCCAGCCGTTCATGCAGGCGGATTCATCCTTGACGCGCAGCTATGGGGGGACTGGACTCGGACTTGCGATATGCAAAAATCTCGTTCAACTCATGGGTGGCACGATCGCTTACGTTCCGAAGCAGCCTCCGGGAGCGGAGTTTCGGTTTACGATTACGTTGAAGGTGCTGGAAGCGTCAGAAGACTTCGGTCTGGAGCTCGGTGGGTCTTGACAGAACAGGTGATGGGAGCTACTATTCAATAGAGTAATAATGAAAATCATTATCATCTATTGGACGTGCCGATCACGTGTTGAGAGGAGAGACGATCTCTTGGACCGATTGCATACGCAGCAGCTGGATATCGCCTATGAAGAAAGGCTGATTGTTGAGAATTTGAACCTATCCATTCCAAGCGGGAAAATTACGGCGCTCGTCGGCGCGAATGGCTCAGGTAAATCGACGATATTGAAGACGATGGCTCGCATCATGAAGCCGAAGGGCGGAAGTGTATTCCTCGACGGACAGGCGATTCATCGCCAGTCGACTAAGGAGGTGGCGAAGCAGCTCGCCATCCTGCCGCAAAATCCGACCGCACCCGAAGGGTTGACGGTCAGTGAGCTCGTCAGCTATGGCCGCTTCCCGCATCAGAAAGGGTTCGGCTCGCTGAACAAGCACGACCTGAGTGTCATTCGCTGGGCAGTCGAGGTGACCGGCATGCTCGAATTCATCGACCGTCCGGTGGACCAGTTGTCCGGAGGTCAGCGGCAGCGTGCCTGGATCGCGATGGCGCTCGCACAGGAGACGGACATCTTGTTCCTGGATGAGCCGACGACGTTCCTCGACATGGGCCATCAGCTTGAGGTGCTGAAGCTGCTGCAGAAGCTGAACCGGGAGGAAGGGCGCACGATCATTATGGTCGTGCACGATCTGAACCATGCGACGCGGTATGCGCAGCATATGGTCGCGATCAAGTCTGGCCGCGTCGTGAGCGAGGGCAGCCCGGAGCAGGTGGTCACGCAGGAGGTGCTGCAGGAGGTATTCGGCATCGAGGCGGACATTATTCCAGACCCGCGCACCGGAGTGCCGCTATGCATCCCTTATGAGCTGGCTGGTCAGTCCTACAGCGCGAAGGCAGGACGCGAAGTGCGTGATTTGCAGCAGCAGGATGCTGTAGAGACGCATGAGCGACGTCAGACGTTGGCGGTTGGGTAACAGCTGGTTCATTCTTGGTCGGATCATGACAATATGGCATTGTGAAGCCTTCTCCATGCGCTGGAGGAGGCTTTGTTGTTTCACCTGACCTGTGCAGGGGTTAAACATAACTATCAAGAGCTGGACCGTGCAGCAAGGAATAACTCAATCAACAGGAAAGGCGAAGGTGAGAGAGCATGCAATCGTATTCGTGCGCAGCGGTGCTGCTAGCTAATGGAGAAGGGGAGCGTCTCGGTGCATTGACCAGCAGCAAGGTGAAGGCGGCGCTGCCGATCGGAGGCGAGCATCGACTGATCGATCTTGCACTGTCACATTGCAGCAGGGCTGGCATCGAGCGGGTGGGTGTCATTGCGAATCCGATGGCGTCCTGCTTGACTCGGCATGTCAGCTCGCTGAAGGAATGGGAGGACCGTGTCACGATGCTGCCCTCCTCGCCTGGCAAGGGGACGGCCGATGCGATATTCCGCAACTATGTGTACCTCAAGCTGCTTGATCCTGAGTATGTGCTGATCGCCTCCGCCGAGCATCTGTACGAGATCGACTACAATGAGCTGCTCGGGCACCACGTCCAGTCAGGAGCACTAGCTACGGCGGCGGTAGCTTCTGTAGGGGCCGATGGAGCGCCCCGCGTCGTTCGCACGCATGCTGCTTTGGACCAGAATGGGCGTATTCGCCAGCTTGCGCGCGGACGGAAGGCGGCAGTAGGAACATACGTCCTTGCAGGTGTCTATGTGTTCAAGTGGTGTTATCTGAAAAAGCTGCTCGAGAAGGACGCCTGCAGCCTCAGCTCCTCGCACGATCTGGAGGCCGATGTGCTGCCCGCTGTGCTCGCAGCTGGCGAGCCGCTGCATGCCTATGAGCTCGAGGGCTACTGGAGAGAAGTAGAGACGCCCGAGGATGTATGGAGAGTTAACATGGAGCTGCTAGACAGCATGAGGCCACTGGGGGCGGGAGTGTTGCCCTTTCATGAAGATAGGACGGGGAAGCTGTCCACTGACGTATACATAGCTGCTCCAGGCTCTGTGCATCAATCCCGAATCGTTGGCCGTACTTCGATATTCGGTCGTGTGGAGCATTCGGTCATCTCGGACGGGGTGCTAGTTGGGCAAGGCAGCGTGCTTCGCAATTGCTTCGTCATGCCGAAGGCGAGAATCGGTAAGAACGTCATGCTGCGCAACGCCATTATTGGCGAGGGCGCTATCGTAGAAAGCGGCGTAGAGGCCGCAAGCGCCTCGGCGGATTCGATCTATGTCGTTGGCAACGGTGCTCGCATCGCTCCCCGTCAGCCGAAGACGCCGAACCTGTTCATGCCTCCGCTGAGCTGGCTTCCGAATTAAGCGGGCGACTGTAGACTGTGCAGCTGGAATGAAAGTGGGAGGCTCGAACATATTTTCCGATGAAAAGAAGTGGAATATTTGGTATTCTAAACTATATCGAATGTTAGGGGTGCGGTTTGGAGATGGAGGAGGCTAAATTTCAGGTTGAGGCGGAGACCGTCGGCGAAGGCCGGACGTTCAAGCTGTCAGGCGAGCTTGACCTGGCTTCAGCTCCTATGTTCCGCAGCATAGCCGTGCCCGCGGCTGCGAATGCTGCGGAGATGAGGCTGAATCTGAAGGGGCTGACGTACATTGACAGTACCGGTATCGGAATTATAGTTTCGGTGCTGAAGGAGCGGCAGGCGGTCGGCCGAAGTCTTCTTGTGGAGGATATTCCTCCCAAGATACGCCGTCTGTTTGATATGACAGGACTTACCCAGTTTCTTACGCTTACGGAAGGTGGAGGAGGATGAGAGAGCACGAGGAGCGGACAGAGCAGCGTATCGTTCTGAGGGTGCCCTTCGATGCGGGGGAGCTCGACATTATTCGACTGGCTCTATATGGCGTTGCGGTTCGAATGGGCTTTCCGTTCGATGCGATCGAGGATCTGAAGATTGCGGTGACGGAGGCTTGTAACCATATGCTGCTGCAGCGGCAGGAGGAGGCTCTGCTGCCAGGGGCAGAGCTTCATCTTACATTCGTCCTGCGTCCGCAGGAGCTTATGGTTCAGCTCGAGGGGTACGGCGTACAGGCCGTATTCCCGAAGACGGAGACCGCGCCGCATCTTCCTGACGGCTTCGTGAGCGGCAGTCTTCACAGTCTGGAGGCGCTGCATAGCCGCGAGCTCGGCCTGTTCCTGATGCAGGCGCTCGTCGATGAGGTGAAGGTGCATGCGGCTGGTGCGCGGACCGACTTGCAAGACGGCTCCGAGTCCGAGCTGGCCTCTGTCGAGCGGATTGAGCTGTATAAGCGGTTGAAGACCAGTTGAAGCAGGAGGAGCAATTAAAGCATGAAGAGAAGACGCCCTTCATCCATGGCTGCTAAGGGCAGCCGGGGTGAAGGGCGTTGTGCATCTACCGCTTGCCCGGGTCATACGGCTCGCCGAGCGCAGCAGGCGGGTACGCGCGGCCGACCGCTCCCGCGAGCACGAGGATTGTGAGCACATAGGGGAGCATGTATAGGAACTCCATCGGAATACGCTTGGAGAAGTCGAACAGCTGCACGAAGTTGCGGATCGCTTGGGCGAAGCCGAAGAATAGCGCCGCGCCGAGCGCACCGACCGGATGCCACTTGCCGAAGATCATCGCAGCGAGCGCGATGAAGCCTTGTCCGGATATCGTGTTGTGCGAGAAATTGCTCGTCGTTGTCAGCGTAATCGTGGCGCCGCCGAGCCCGGCGAGCACACCGCTGAGCAGCACGCCCGTATACCGCAGACGGCTTACCCCTACGCCGAGCGTGTCGGCCGCGCCTGGCTGCTCGCCGACGGAGCGAAGCCGCAGGCCGAGCGGCGTACGAAACAGCACGTACCAGACGACCGCCACAAGGATGAGGGCGATATACGTCGTCGGATAGCTGTTGAACACGGCAGGGCCAAGGAGCGGAATGTCCGACAGCACCGGGATCGCGATTTTGCGGAACACGGCGTTAAGGGTCTGGGTCTGACCGGCTCCGTCGAACAGCACCTTCACGAGGTAGATCGTCAGGCCGACGGACAAGAAGTTGATCACGACGCCGCTGACGACCTGATTCGCCTTGAACGTAATCGAGGCGACGGCGTGAATGATCGAGACGAGCATGGCGAATACCATCGCGGCCACGAGCCCGATCCATGGAGCGGCGCTGCTAAGCCCTGCTTGCTCCGCGTAATAGACCGTGACCGCCGAGGCGAAGGCTCCGCACACCATCAGACCTTCGAGGCCGATGTTGACGACGCCTGACCGCTCGGAGAAGATGCCGCCGAGCGCGGTCAGTACGAGGGCGGTAGAGAAGACGAGCGTCGTGTTGAGCAGCTCGCCGAGAATGCGCAGCGTATCCATCGTCAGCTCACCTCCTTGGATGCTCGACGTCCGGCTGCGAACGGGCGCAGCACGTAGCGCACGATGCCGTGCGAGGCAACGAAGAAGATGACAAGACCAACGATGACGCGCACGATCTCAGGAGGTACGTCTGCGCCGAAGCTCATGCCTGCCGAGCCGTACGTCAGTGACCCGAACAGAATGGCAGCCAGCACGACGCCGAGCGGATGGTTGCCGCCTAGCAGTGCAACGGCGACGCCATCGAAGCCGTAGCCGGGCGACGAGGCGGCGATCGACTGGTAATGAAACACGCCGAGCACCTCGAAGGCGCCGGCGAGACCAGCGAACACACCGCCGACGAACATCGCCTTGATCATGTTCGTCTTGACGCTCATGCCGGCGTACTCGGCCGCATCCGGGCTGTGCCCGACGGCGCGCAGCTCGTAGCCTTGGCGTGTTCGCCACAGCAGCACATAGAAGGCGACGGCGGCGAGCACGGCGATGATCGTCCCGGCATGCAGACGGGCGTTGTCGAACATCTGGCTTAAGCCAGGCAGGCTAATCATCGCCGTCTCACGAATGTTGTGCGAGCGCTGTTGTCCGGGCTGCAGCAGCAGCGTGCGGATGATGTAATTGGACAGGAACAGCGCGATCCAGTTCAGCATAATCGTCGTGATGACCTCGTTGACGCCTCTCTTAGCCTTCAGGTAGCCCGCGATGGCGCCCCACAGCCCGGCCAGCACGGCGCCGGTTACGATGGCGAGCGGGGCATGCAGCAGCAGCGGCAGCTGCAGCTTCACTCCGATGAACGTAGCTCCGGTCATCCCCATGATGAACTGCCCCTCGGCGCCAATGTTGAATAAGCCGGTGCGGAAGGCGAAGGCGACGGACAGGCCGGTGAGTAGAAGTGGGGTAATCTCACGCACCGTCTCCCCGATGCTGTACGGATCGCCGACGACCTTCTGTACGAGCGACGTGTAGGCGAGCACCGGATTGTAGCCGCCGATCAGCATGATGAGCGCCCCTGCGACAAGGCCGAGCGCAATCGCCGTCAGGGGGACGACCGTGGAGTCCTTCACGAACAAGCGGGTCCATTTGGATGGGCTAGACATGGGGGTCACGCTTCCTTTCTTCAGGCTGCGGCTTCGACGTCGGCTTCTCGCGCTGCTGCTGCCCGGAATGCTTGGAATGCTCGGGCTGCCCGTACCCAGCTGGACCGGTGGAGCCCGCCATCATGAGGCCAAGCTCGCGGTCGCTCGTCGACGCCGGGTCCGTCTCACCTACAATGCGGCCTTCATAGATGACGGCGATGCGGTCGGACAGCTGAATAATTTCGTCGAGCTCATGGGATAGCAGCAGCACGGCCTTCCCTTGATTGCGCTGCTCGAGCAGCCGCTTATGGATGAACTCGATCGCCCCGACATCGAGTCCGCGTGTCGGCTGTGCGGCGATGAGCAGCTCCGGGTTCAAGTCGACCTCGCGGGCAATAATCGCCTTCTGCTGGTTGCCCCCGGAGAGCGAGCGAGCCGCACTGTCAAGCCCGGACATCCGCACGTCGAATTCGGTAGTTAGCCGCTCCGCCTGCTTGCCGATTGACTCATAATCGAGGAAGCCGTTCTTGTTATACTCGGGCTTGTAGTACGTCTTCAGCACCATGTTCTCTCGCATCGTAAAATCAAGCACCAGCCCGTGCTTATGCCGGTCCTCGGGTATAAGCCCGAGGCCGCTCTCGGCTATCGCACGCGGGCTGCGATTGGTGATGTCGTATCCGCTGAGCGTAATGCGGCCGCTGTCGAGCTGGCGCAGTCCAGCGATCGCCTCCACCAGCTCGCTCTGGCCGTTGCCGTCGACACCAGCGATGCCGACGATCTCCCCGCCGCGTACGGTTAGCGACAGACCGTTCAGCACCTTCGTTCCGCCAGAACGAGCACCGCCATGGCTGGCATACACGTTGTCAATCGTCAGCACGGGCTCCTTCGGTGTTGCCTTCTCCTTGTCCAGCTTGAAGGAGACGTGGCGTCCGACCATCTTCGCCGCCAGCTCATCCGGATTCGTCTCGCTCACGTTGACCGTATCGACCACCTTGCCGCGCCGAATGACGGTGACGCGATCGGCGATCGCCATAATTTCCTTCAGCTTATGCGTAATGAGAATGATCGACTTGCCCTCGGCGACGAGACGGCGCATAATGTCCAGCAGCTCGCTAATCTCCTGCGGCGTCAGCACCGCGGTCGGCTCGTCGAAGATGAGCGTATCCGCCCCGCGATAAAGCGTCTTCATAATTTCGACCCGCTGCTGCATACCGATCGATGTATCCTTAATGACCGCCCGCGGATGGACACGCAGTCCGTATTGGTCCGACAGCTCGGCAACCTTCTTCTCGGCGCTGCGCAGATCAATGGATAAGCCCCGCTTCGGCTCCAGCCCCAGTATAATGTTCTCCGTCACGGTGAACGTCTGCACGAGCTTAAAATGCTGATGAACCATCCCGAGCCCGAGACGTATCGCCGTCTTCGGGCCCAGAATGGCAGCTGGCTTGCCGTCGATCAAGATCTCACCCTCATCCGGCTGGTACAAGCCGAACAGAATGTTCATCAGTGTAGACTTGCCTGCGCCGTTCTCCCCGAGAAGGGCGAGAATCTCGCCCTCCCGGAGTGTCAGGCTGATGCCGTCGTTGGCCACAATGCCGGGAAATCGCTTCGTAATGCCGCGCATCTCGACCTTGGTCCGCGTACTCATTGCGTCAGAACCTTGATTTCACCAGAGATGATCTTCTGCTTGTACTCCTCGACCTTCTTCAACACGTCCTCCGGCACGTTCTTCTTGGACGTCTCCGGCAAGCCGACGCCGTTCTCCTTCAAGCCGAGTGTCAATACCTTACCGCCCTGGAAGTTGTTATTCACGAGATCGTTCGACACCTGATAGACAGCCGTATCCACCCGCTTCATCATCGACGTGAGCGTCACGTCGTCGCCGAACGTGAGGGACTGATCCTTATCTACGCCGATTACCCATACCTTCTTATTGTTCTTCAGACGGTCCTTCGCTTCATTGAACACGCCGTCGCCTGTCGCGCCCGCTGCATGGAAGACGATGTCGGCGCCATCGTTATAGATCGTAGCGGCCGCTGCCTTGCCGAGGTCCGGCTTGTCGAACGCCCCCGTGTAGTTGATCGTCACCTTCGCATTCGGATTCACCGCGGCCACGCCAGCCTTGAAGCCAGCCTCGAATCGCTTGATGACCGGAATCTCCATCCCGCCGACGAAGCCGATCTTGTTCGTCTTCGTCATGAGTCCTGCGACGACGCCTGTCAAGTACGAGCCCTCGTGCTCGGCGAATGTGACAGATACGACATTCGGCGCTTCCACCACATTGTCGATAATGCCCAGCTTCGCGTTCGGGTTTTGCTGCGCCACGGTCTTCATCGCGTCCCCGATAATGAAGCCGATGCCCCATGTGAGGCTGTAGTTGCTTTTGACCATCTGATTCAAATTCGGAATGAATTCCGTATCGTTCTTACTCTGCAAATATTTCACGTTCGCGCCAGTATCCTTATTCAGCTTCTGCAGCGCCTCCCAAGCGCTCTGGTTGAAGGAGTTGTCGTTGACCCCGCCCACGTCGGTTATCATGCCGATCGTCAGCTTCGAACCTGGCTTGTCGCCACCTGCTGCAGCATCGCCTGGCTTCTCTCCAGCTGGCGGCGTTGTCGTCTCCGGCTTGCTGCCGCAGCCGCTCAGCGCAAGTGCGAATGTGAGCATCAGTATGAGACTTGCGGACATCCATTTTTTCATCGATATGACCTCCTTGGTCCTGTATACTTATTGGTTGTAGGTATGTATCCAGTAGTATGTAACAAGGCGAATAGATTTATGTTAGGTAGTGCCAATTGAGGCGAATATGGGCTGGCAGTCGGAGGGGCGTAGGTATTGGGTGGAAAAATCCGCCGCAGCCGCACTCGCGCTGCGGCCAAAGTCGCTCCAGCTGCGGGCACGGCGGGCGGGTGCAGCAGCTCAGTGGGGACAGCACCGTGTACGGCGGGCGGGTCCGGCAGCGTCTATAGCAGCGACTACAGTGGCAAAGCAGCCATGATGATTGCAGCTTCGAGCTCAGCCATGGACTCCAGCTGCGGCGGGAAGGAGTGCTTCTACGACTGCAGACAGGAGTCCAGCATCCATACTTGCTTCTGCAGCTCGGTGCGGATACCGTTTAGCATGTCATGTGTGCCCTCGTCGCTCGCGCCTTCTGCAGCCTGCATCGTCTGCTCCAGCTCGCTGATGAGCTGCTTGAAGTCGTCGCGCACCGACTTGATCATCGCCTCGGCCGACGTGAGTGGGGCGTGCTCCTTGATCGTGGCAAGCTCTGTGATCTCCTTCAGCGTCGATACCGGCTTGCCGTTCAAGGCGAGCAGACGCTCCGCCAGTTCGTCCAGCGTTTGGGCTGCTGCCGTATACAGCTCCTCGAACTTCTCATGTAGCGTGATAAATTGCGGTCCCTTAACGAACCAGTGATGCTGATGCAGCTTGATGTGCAGAAACGCCCAGTTGGCGACCTGTTGGTTCAACAGCGTCAGCAGATTGCCGCTGACCTGCGCTTGTGTGCCGGTTCGTTCCTTGTCGAGTACAGTTGCCATCGTTGAACGCCTCCTTGAGTGTGGTCATTGCTCCTTGTTGACACCAGTGACGCCAGTGACACCATTGACGCCAGTAACGCCAGTGACACCATTGACGTCAATAACGCCATGGAAGCCAGAACAGCCTGGCTCCTTACGCTGAGCGTCTTCTCAAGGTTTTCCCGGTCAGGTGAAAATCATCCAAGGTTGGCGGGCGTAATTGTTTCGCAGCTTGCTAGTAGGGGTATTAAATGAATGAATCAGACACCGCGCAGATGATATACATAGACATGTATAGACAAGCAGCGGCGAAGGAGGGCAAGATTGGATCGTGGAGAAGCGGGACAGCTTTCAGCTAACGACGCTGCGAAGCGAGCAGCGCAATACGGTTTATATTCAAGGTGAGCTTGATCTGTCGAAGGTTGGGGAGCTCCGCTCGGTGCTCGACTGCCTCATTGCCGATACGGGCCGTGAGCTGGTGCTCAGCC
The DNA here is from genome assembly GCF_027923405.1 of Paenibacillus sp. YYML68. Lineage (NCBI taxonomy): Bacteria > Bacillati > Bacillota > Bacilli > Caryophanales > Paenibacillaceae > Paenibacillus > Paenibacillus sp. YYML68. Next base: position 1,115,500 of record NZ_BQYI01000001.1, read on the forward strand.
TCAAGGAGCTTACGTATATTGACAGCACGGGAATCGGTGTCATCGTATCGGTGCTGAAGGCTCGAGATGTGCTGCAGGCGTCGTTCCGGGTGGAGAACGTTCCGCCTAACATCAAGCGGCTGTTTGATATGACGGGATTGACGAAGTTTTTGCGTATGGACACTGTCGAGGCGTAGTGATGCGAGCTTTTCGACAAATACGGGTTATGAAAGGATCGAGGCATATTCATGAGTTCAAGCGTTGTGTGTCTAACCGTACCTGCCGAGCCCGAATACATTGACCTGGTTCGACTGACGTTATTTGGCATCAGCTCGAAGCTCGGCTTTTCGTTCGAGGAGATAGAAGATATGAAGGTCGCCGTTGCCGAGGCCTGCAACAACGCGGTGCTGCACGCGTATGACCCTGGGAGTCCGGGCGTGATGGAGATTCGGTTCGAGCGTCTTGCCTCAGGCTTGCGCATTAAGGTGAAGGATGAGGGACCGAGCTTCGATTATACGGCCAAGGCGCGAGCGGCGGAGTCGCTGCACGATAAGCTGCTCGACGACATTCATGCCGGAGGGCTCGGCATCTACCTGATGCAGGCGCTAATGGATGAGGTCGAGGTGAATACGGGCTTCGGGACCGAGGTTGTGTTGACGAAGCGGCTTGTGCGAAGTGAGGAAATGGTATGAGTGGAATTCCGGAGCGAATGGTGCAGGTAAGCACGGAGGAGCTCATTCAGAGCTACCAGTCTACGGGCTGCAACGATACTGCGACGCTTTTGCTCCAGCGCTACGAGTCGATGGTAAGAATGGCGGCTGCGAAGATGTCGCGCAATCGTCCCGATCTGTTCGAGGACTTGTACCAGGTCGGTCAGATGTCGGTGCTGAAGCTGCTGAAGCAGTTCAAGCCGAGCATGGGCGTCCAGTTCGAGGCATATATGATGAAGAGCGTCATCGGTCATATGAAAAATTACTTGCGCGACAAGTCCTGGTACGTGCAAGTGCCGCGACGCATTAAGGAAAAAGGAAGCCGTATCCAGCATGTCGTCGACCAGCTGACGGTCCAGCTCGAACGCTCGCCGAACGTGGAGGAGATCGCTGCCGTCATGGAGCTGTCGGTCGAGGAGACGATCGAGATATTGGCCGGACGGGACTATTACCATTACATATCGCTCGATACTCCGCTGTCGTCCGATGAGAGCGGCTCGACGATCGGCGATGTCATCGGCAGTCCGGGCGATGCGTACTCGCACGTGGAGAACCGGCTCGCGATGGAGCAGGCGATGACACATTTGAAGCCCGAGGAGCAGAAGGTGCTGAAGCTCATCTTCGAGGAGGGCCACTCGCAGCGGCTGATCGCCCAGCAGCTTGGCGTATCGCAGATGAGCGTCTCCCGCATCCAGAAGCGCGCCCTCGACAAGCTGAAGCTGCACCTGCAAGAGCCTGACGGCGAGGCGGATCATTAAGCAAACGCGTTCCTTGTTCATTGAGGGCGCGTTTTGTTATGTTGGGGCGCGTTTGGGTGGCGCAGGCGGGATAGCGCACGAACCGTGCGCTAACATCGCCGCGCGGTGGGCACGCGGGCGTGGCGCAGGCGGGATAGCGCACGAACCGTGCGCTAACATCGCCGCGCGTTGGGCGCGCCAGGGTGGCGCAGGCGGTATAGCGCACGAACCGTGCGCTAACGTCGCCGCGCGGGTGGCGCGCCAGGGAGGCGCAGGCGGTATAGCGCACGAAAGGTGCGCTAACATCGCCGCGCGGGTGGCGCGCCAGCGTGGCGCAGGCGGTATAGCGCACGAAAGGTGCGCTAACATCGCCGCGCGGGTGGCGCGCCAGCGTGGCGCAGGCGGTATAGCGCACGAACCGTGCGCTAACGTCGCCGCGCGGTGGGCACGCCAGCGTGGCGCAGGCGGGATAGCGCACGAACCGTGCGCTATCCGCGCCGCGCAGGTGGCGCGCCAGCGTGACGCAGGCGGTATAGCGCACGAACCGTGCGCTAATGAGGCCACGCGATGGGCGCGCCAGCGTGACGCAGGCGGTATAGCGCACGAACCGTGCGCTAATGAGGCCACGCGATGGGCGCGCCAGCGTGACGCAGGCGGTATAGCGCACGAACCGTGCGCTAACATCGCCGCGCGGTGGGCACGCCATCGTGGCGCAGGCGTTATAGCGCACGAACCGTGCGCTAACGATGCCGCGCGGGTGGTGCGCGCCATCGTGGCGCAGGCGTTATAGCGCACGAACCGTGCGCTAACGACGCTGCGCGGTGCGCGTGCCAGCGTGGCGCAGGCGTTATAGCGCACGAACCGTGCGCTATCCGCGCCGCGCGGGTGGGCACGCCATCGTGGCGCAGGCGGTATAGCGCACGAACCGTGCGCTAACGTCGCCGCGCAGGTGGCGCGCCAGCGTGACGCAGGCGGTATAGCGCACGAACCGTGCGCTAATGAGGCCACGCGATGGGCGCGCCAGCATGACGCAGGCGGGATAGCGCACGAACCGTGCGCTATCCGCGCCGCGCGGGTGGGCACGCCATCGTGGCGCAGGCGGTATAGCGCACGAACCGTGCGCTAACGTCGCCGCGCAGGTGGCGCGCCAGCGTGACGCAGGCGGTATAGCGCACGAACCGTGCGCTAATGAGGCCACGCGATGGGCGCGCCAGCATGACGCAGGCGGTATAGCGCACGAACCGTGCGCTAACATCGCCGCGTAGGTGGCACGCCAGCATGACGCAGGCGGTATAGTTGTTTTTAATAGAATACGTCACGCCTTGAGTGGTGGCCTTGTGAAATGAGAACTTGTAGCATATAGACTGTTGAGTTATAATTTAGTGAAATAAATTCATACTTATCGGACGTGAAGCACACGCCGCTCATTCTTAAATAGAATGGAGCGGCGTTTTTGTTTTGACCAGCTTAAGCTGTAGTTAATCGTAAGTGAGGGTGATAATGAAGATGCGATTGGCAGAGGATGTATACGAAGCTTTCATGAAAGAACAGGTCCTCAAAGCAACGGGTGACCGAAAAAGGAGGTTAGCCGATGGACTAGGTCATGCCGAAAGGTTGTTTCTTGAGCAGGTATGGTGGCCGGCTGTTGGACATTTTGATTATCTTCATGCGGAGTATGAAGTGAGGGATTTTAAGGATGGACGAAGGTATGTGGATTTTGCTTATCTGCGACCACCGTATAAGGTCTGTATAGAACTTGATGGTTATGGGCCACATTGCCGTGAAATTACCCGAGCTCAGTTCGCAGATCAACTCATCAGGCAAAATCATCTCGTGTTAGATCAATGGATCGTGTTTCGCTTCGCTTACGATGAAATTAAAGAGAAGCCGCGACAGTGTCAGCAAACGATCTTGCAGCTCATGGGTAACTGGTATGGTGATTTCAAGCATGTGGAGTGCGACATAAATTACAAGGAACGAGAAGTGCTGCGCTTCGCAGCACAGAAGCTAGGAGTCGTATCTCCCGTTGAGCTTAGTAAGCATATGGGTGTTAGTACGCGTGTTGTTCGGGAGTTGCTGCATGCTCTATGTAAAAAGGAACTGCTTGTTCCGTTATCCGGAGTGTCGAGGATACGCTCGTATGGTCTCCATCCAAGGTGGAAAGGATGGGCTATGCTGTGATTGTGGTGTAAGGAGTGGCGTGTGTAATAACTTCGTTAGGTAGCGCTCAGCCAGCGCCATAGCGCACGAACCGTGCGCTATCGCCGTCGCGCGCCGCGCGCCCAAGCGCTCTGCCAGCGCAATAGCGCACGAAGCGTGCGCTATTGCCGTCGCGTGTGCCGCACGCCCCAGCGCTCAGCCAGCGCAATAGCGCACGAACCGTGCGCTATCGCCGCCGCACGCCCCACGCGCCAGCGCCTCGCAGGCGCAATAGCGCACGAACCGTGCGCTATTGCCGCCGCGCGCCGCGCGCCCGAGCGCTCAGCCAGCGCAATAGCGCACGAACCGTGCGTTATCGCCGTCGCACGCCCCACGCGCCAGCGCCTCGCAGGCGCAATAGCGCACGAACCGTGCGCTATCGCCGTCGCGCGCCGCGCGCCCAAGCGCTCAGCCAGCGCAATAGCGCACGAAACGTGCGCTATTGCCGTCGCGCGCCGCGCGCCCAAGCGCTCAGCCAGCGCAATAGCGCATGAACCGTGCGCTATCGCCGTCGCACGCCCCACGCGCCAGCGCCTCGCAGGCGCAATAGCGCACGAACCGTGCGCTATCGCCGCCGCGCGCCGCGCGCCCGAGCGCTCAGCCAGCGCAATAGCGCACGAAACGTGCGCTACCGCCGCGGCGCGCCTCCCGCGCCAGCGCCTCGCAGGCGCCATAGCGCACGAATGGTGCGCTATTGCCGTCGCGCGCCTCCCGCGCCAGCGCCTCGCAGGCGCCATAGCGCACGAATGGTGCGCTATTGCCGTCGCGCGCCCCGCGCGCCAGCGCCTCGCAGGCGCAATAGCGCACGAACCGTGCGCTATCGCCGCCGCGCCCCGCGTGCCTGCGCTCTGCCAGCGCAATAGCGCACGAAGCATGCGCTATGGCCGTCGCGCGCCCCGCGTGCTAGCGCTCAGCCAGCGCCATAGCGCACGAACCGTGCGCTATCGCCGTCGCGCGCCCCCCGCGCCAGCGCCTCGCAGGCGCAATAGCGCACGAACCGTGCGCTATCGCCGTCGCGCGCCCCCCGCGCCAGCGCCTCGCAGGCGCTATAGCGCACGAACCGTGCGCTATCGCCGCCGCGCGCCCCCCGCGCCAGCGCCTCGCTAAGCCTCGCCCTGCATGCGCTGCTTGAACGTTCTCGGCGAGCATTGGTTGTGGCGCTTGAACAGCTTGTAGAACTGCGCCATGTTCGGAATGCCGACGCGCTCGCCGATCTCCGCGATGCTGAGGTCTTGCGTCAGTAGGAGGCGTTCGGCCGTCTTGATGCGCTTATAGTTGACATAATCCACGAACGACAGGCCGATCACCTTATGGAACCGCTTGATGAAATAGTGGTAGCTCAGATGCACCAGCTCGCACACGTCCTCCACCGTCAGCTTCTCCGTCAGATGGCGGTCGATATAATCGAGCGCGGGCTGCAGCCGCACCAGCTCCGCGTCCTGTGCGCCATAGCCGAGCAGCGAGCGGGTATCGCTGCGTATGAACAGCAGGAGCAGCTGCTTGATCGCTGCGCTGACGGCCAGCTCGTAGCCGCGCCCGCGCGCCTGCGCCTCCCGGAAGATCGTCATAACGAGGGCGAAGGCGTCTTGCCGGGCGCGAGCATTTTCGACCCAGATGTAATTCAGACGACTCAGTGGCTCGGTCAGCTCCGAGAATGCGCTCAAGTACGGCAGTGTGCTCTGGTCTATATGCCTCGTCAGATCGACCTGGAACACGACATAACGGAGTTCCTCGGCCGAGGCACGCTGCGTGCGATGAAGCTGGGACGAGCCTAACGTGTACACATCCCCCGGCCCGAGCACGGTGTAATCGTCCTGCGTCTGCACGCCGAGCCGTCCCTCCAGCATGACGAGCAGCTCGACCTCCTTATGGTAATGCCACTTCATCGGCGCAGGCGGCTGCTCCATTGATAGGGAGTCGGATGGCTCCGAGCGAATCTCCCATATTTTCAGGAAGAGAAGCGGGTTCTGGTAGACGACGTCCTCGATGATGACATCAGTTGCGGCGGCGTTCGGCAGGCTGGTCATGGCGTGGGGGCCTCCTATCTGTAGGGCGATATTGCATATATGCGTACGATCATAATTCTCAGACTCTATGAACGTTATCATAGCACAGACGCTCGGCCGAGAACACAATCGAATATAGATCGGGCACAATTCAGCATATCTTTGGGCCTGTTGATTCAATATACTGGTAGTAATACGAATGATGAAGCCGAAGGGGATGGATGCGATGAGCAGCAAGCTGCGAGTTACGATCTGGAACGAATTCCGTCATGAGAAAGAAAACGAGAAGGTGCGTTCGGTGTATCCGAACGGCATCCATACGGCGATCGGCGAAGGCCTCGCCCATGAGGTCGAGGTGACGTACGCGACGCTGGACGAGCCTGAGCATGGGCTGAGTGAGCAGCGCTTGAATGAGACGGATGTGCTCATCTGGTGGGGGCACAAGGCGCATGGGGATGTGCAGGATTACATCGTGGAGCGCGTGCAGCAGCGGGTATGGCAAGGGATGGGCTTGATCGTGCTGCATTCTGGACATTTCTCCAAGGTGTTCAAGCGGCTGATGGGCACGTCCTGCGACTTGAAGTGGCGCGAGGCCGACGAGAAGGAGCGCATCTGGGTCGTCGCCCCGAACCATCCGATCGCAGAGGGCATCGGGGAATACATCGAGCTGCCTGCGGAGGAGATGTATGGCGAGCACTTCGACATTCCGGCGCCGGACGAGCTCATTATGGTGAGCTGGTTCGAGGGCGGCGAGGTGTTCCGATCCGGCTGCACGTTCTCAAGAGGCCAAGGGAAGATCTTCTACTTCCGTCCCGGCCACGAGACGTACCCGACGTACTACAACGAGCAGGTGCGCCGCGTCATCCGCAACGCCGTCCATTGGGCCGCGCCGACGACGCGCGAGTATCCGAAGTATGGCAATCATCAGCCGCTGGAGTCGATTAAGGGCAAGTAGTGTCGACTTTAAGTAAGTGAATATGTAGGATGTGTTATTTAATCAGAGCTTCTGTTGCCCCCCGATAAGGAGGGGTCAGGAGCTTTTTAGTTATCATAAGTGTTGTGATAAGGATAATCACTGTGCGCTATCAGGTTATATATTAATTACTAAACGGTACATGCTATTAGAGATGAGGTTGGTGGACATATTGCCTGCATGAGTTCTTCTTCAAGGACCGAGGAGAATCGTACCAGCTACCATATACATTGGAAAGGCAAGTAGACATATTAAATTAAGTAGTATTAACATTACGTCGATTTTATTTTCAAACAATTTGAATGAGCGGCCAGCGACTAATATGCCAACTGGAGGTAAGATCCATGTACTAGCTACTCCGAATCCATCTATCCACATCGTGTTAGATGTGTTCGCCAAATCAATGAAAAATAACACACTTGCAATGGACACTGTTGCAGCTGCTATTAGACGATAGGTATTAACATTAGATGTAATTGTGATCATCTCCTTCATTATGTGAGAACAGTAGCGTTGCATAAATCATGACATCTAAAATGGTGGAATATTCAGAAATTAGTTTTCAAATTCCAAGGGCCAAAAACTTACGGGGTACCCCTGAAACAGGCAGTTGCTGTCCATTTGTAATATTCATCCTTTTCAAGTTGATGATTGGTTTTTTCGACTTAGGCGACTTACTGGTCTTTCTGTTTCTTCTGTCGCCCTCTCGAAGTTCGACTTGGTTTTCGCTCTACTGCTGCGACCATCCTCAGCCACGGTTGCCACATGAGTTCTTTCAAAGCCTCAATGAGTTCCGTTAACGTTCGACTCGTTCCCAGTTCTAGCTTCATAAGCAGCAGCAAGCAGTATGCAATTAAACAGATCCAAATCTGATTCATCACTGCGTTCTCGCTGTCACCGTAAAAACAGGTTAGCTTCAGGTTCTGCTTGACCCACCGGAAGAACATCTCGATCTGCCAGCGGCTACGATACAGGTCACCAAGCTCTTCTGCCGTCAGGTCGAACCGATTCGTAATGATACGGACCTCATTACCGCGACCGTCTGTGGTGACGATCATACGAAGGGGTGCTGCATGCGCTTGTGAGCTTTGCCTAGCACGACTTTGACATCGCGGATGATGTCTGAATCTGTGTTCACCGAAAGTTCTTCCACTTCTTCGACAACAGCATTGTCCTTTAATCGTGATACGAATCGAATGCCACGCTCGCAGTAACTGTCGTATTTGCCGTAGTCCAGATACCCGCGGTCCATCAGATACGTGACGTCCGACTCATCGATCAGGACGTCCTTTTGGCTGCGGTCTGCGGGCCTTGCAGGCGTAACCACTGCCTTATCCGGATAAACATGGTCGGGGTCAGCAAATGCCACTCGCAGGTGCAGTTTCACGCCTGCTTTCGTTTTTCGGAAAGTCGCCCATTTATACCGCTGTAGGCAAACGCTGATCGTAGAAGAGTCTATAATCTTGACCGTTCCGATGCGCCCTGATACCGGCCTAGCATCTCGATGCAACTGTGTAATGAGATTACAAAGGATGGCTTGAAGTACTTCTGGGTCCAGTTGATTATTTTTACGGGACAACTGGGATGCGCTGATCGAAGCAATGCCGAGTTGCTTTTGAAATTCCTCGTCGTGCTCCAGCTTTCGCATGATGGAACGAAGACCCTTTCGCTTCTCTAACTGTGCTTCGATGAAGATGTACAGAAAGACTAAGGTGTCGAGCTTTTTCACATAACGGTCGAGCGTAGTCGTGCTTTGCCAATTCGGGATGATGTTTGGATTTATTGGTGCAACCCATTTACCAAATGCAGAAAATAGTGTATCCTTGTCCATGCGTATCTCCTAAGTTAGGGATTTGGACAGGGCTACCTGTTACCCTAATTTTAGGAGTTTTTTGTTGCAGAGGACGACCTATTTATTACAATAATAGCACAATTTGTCCAAGCTGTTCGCGTGTTAGTTTTTATGCAACGCTACTGATGTGAGAAGTGTTTTTTTAATCGATCAAGTTATTTTAACATTAGAGTGTATAAGATGTCGGTACTGGGCTATAAAAAATAAAAACCGACCGCCCCCTGTGTCACAATAGTTGTCGTACCCCTCGATAAAAAGTATAGTAGAACCAGAGAGGCAGAGGTGACGGACGATGGCTAGATACAGTGAGGAATTGAAACGCAACATACAACTACGAATGATCCCCCCGCATAATGAATCCGTGAGTCAGATTGCAAGAGACAGCGGCCTGTCCGAAGGGACGCTGTACAAGTGGCAAAAAGAAGCCCGAGCGAACGGCGCTGTCGTTCCAGGTGGCGGAGCAGAGCCCGAGAAATGGAGTAGTCGGGATAAGTTTTCGATTGTGCTGGAAACCGCTACGTTGAGCGAAGTCGAACTGGCCGAATACTGTCGTGCCAAAGGACTCTACGCAGAACAGATTGAAGCTTGGCGGGATGCTTGTATGCAAGCCAATGGTGGACTCGCCCAACAGGCATCCCAGCTGCAAAAAGAACTCCGAACTAAAGAGCGAGAAATGAAAACGCTCACTCGGGAGTTAAAACGAAAGGAAGCTGCTCTAGCCGAAACGGCAGCGCTTCTCGTGCTGCGAAAAAAGGCACAGTCGATCTGGGGGGACCAAGAGGACGCATGATCAGTGCCTCAGATCGACGAATGGCCATGGAACTGATCCAAGAAGCAGTAGATGCTGGAGCCAAAGAAGAGGCGGCCTGCCAAGAGATCGGATTAACGCAGCGGACCTTGCAGCGGTGGCGCAAAGAGGGCGCACCGCAAGAGGATCAACGGCCGCATGCGGTAAGGCCTGCCCCATCCCACAAGCTAAGTGAAGTGGAACGTCAACAGATCATCGAGGTCGTGAACCAGCCGGCATACAAGAGCCTTCCACCTAGCCAAATCGTACCACGACTGGCTGATGAGGGTGTCTACATGGCGTCCGAATCGACATTCTATCGCGTAATGCATGCTCATGGACAGCAGCACCATCGAGGTCGCAGTAAGAAGCCTGTTTCGAAGCCGTTAACGAGCCATTGTGCTGTGGCGGCCAACCAAGTGTGGATGTGGGACATCACCTGGCTGCCTGGTCCTGTGAAGGGTTTATTCTACTACCTCTATCTCATCCTTGATCTATTCAGCCGAAAAATCGTAGGCTGGGAGGTATGGAATGAAGAATCCGCGGAGCATGCGAGCACATTGGTTCGTCGAACGGTCCTGAGCGAACAGTGCGTTGTGCGCAAGGAGCCGCTGGTCCTGCATTCGGATAACGGGAGTCCGATGAAGGGTGCCACTCTACTTGAAACGTTATACAGCCTAGGAATCACGCCCTCCAAAAGCAGGCCGCGTGTCAGCAACGATAACCCTTACGCCGAGTCGGTGTTTCGCACCTGCAAATACCGCCCCAGCTACCCGTTACATGGATTTAAGTCGACGACAGAAGCCCGTGAATGGGTACGGAAGTTCGTCCATTGGTATAACACTGAGCATCACCACAGCGGGCTTAATTTCCTGACCCCTAACCAAAGGCATAAGGGGCTTGCTGAACAGATTTTTGAGAAGAGAAAGCGAGTGTACGAACAAGCTAGACAGGACAACCCGAGGCGGTGGTCCGGGAAGATAAGGAACTGGAGTCTAGACGAACGAGTGTATCTTAACCCCGAGAAAGTCCAGCACTCCATAGCTACAACAACGGCGACACAAGCCTGATTGACTCTATTTAAATTTTCAAAGATTCACGACAACTATATTGACAAACACCGACCGTTATCCCCTTCTATCGCTGGAGGGTGAGACGGTCGATGTTGTTTGTTAAGCGATTCGGGTGTGTCTCAATTGCGATACAGATCTGGATGCCCTTACCAGCCGCGGTTGTACGACTTCGGCGGCTCGAGCGTGACGCCAAGCTGCTTAGCAGCTGTGCGGGGCCAGTACGGATCACGGAGCAGCTCCCGCCCGAGGAGGACGAGGTCGGCCTGCCCGCTGGCGAGGATGCTCTCGGCCAGCTCGGGCTGTGTAATGATGCCGACTGCACCTGTAGCCACCTCTGCTTCCTTGCGAAGCTGTGCGGCGTATGCGGCCTGGAAGCCGGGATAGATGTTCGGCGGCACAGCCGGAAGGACGGCGCCTGAGCTGACGTCGATGAGGTCGACGCCTTGCGCCTTCATTCTTCTGGCGTAGTCTACATAATCGTCAGGGGTTAGCCCTTCCGGATGGTAGTCATGCGCCGAGATGCGGACGAACAGCGGGCCGCTCCATTGCTGCTTGACCGCATCGATGACGTCATTCAGCAGCTGGTAGCGTCTGTCCTTATCACCGCCATAGGCGTCGGTACGCTTGTTCGTGAGCGGGGACAGGAACTCGTTGATTAAGTACCCGTGCGCGGCATGAAGCTCGATGACGTCGAAGCCGGCTTCCTTGGCCCGACGGGCCGCTTCGGCGAACGCTGTAATCGTCTCGGCGATATGCTGCTCGGTCATCGCTTCGGGTGTCCGGTGCTTCTCATCGAACGGGATTGCGGATGGCGCGAGGATCGGTCCTTCGACGAGCGCCTTGCGCCCGGCATGAGCGAGCTGGATGCCGATGTGAGCTCCTTGGCTATGAACGAGGGAGGTGAGCTCCTTCAAGCCTTCGACGTGCTCATCGCTCCAGATGCCGAGATCTTGCGCCGATATGCGTCCCTGCGGCGTCACCGCTGTTGCCTCGACGATGATGAGGCCGACCTGCCCGACCGCGCGGGATGGGTAGTGCACCTTGTGCCAGTTGTTGACCCGACCAGATTCATCGTCGCAGGCGTACATGCACATGGGCGACATGACGATGCGGTTCTTGAGCGTGAGCTCCTTCATGGTGTAAGACGTAAACAGCATTACAGATTCACATCCTTAACTATGTATTGGGGAAAGCTTATCTATCCTTAATTGTAAAATGTAAGTAAGTGACAAAATGTATGTAATTAGTATAGCACATAGGTGTGAATCGGTGCAAAGTGGGAGGGGATTGTCCCGACCTCGCCAAACCTTCGGACCTTTATCCTTACGCCATCGGAAGAAGGAGTGCGGATATGATGGGGAGGACAAGTGAGGGGTTGTTTGTTTGGTGTAGTATGTGCAAAAGGCCAGCAATCCCTAGAGGACTGCCGGCTCTCAGTTGTGGCATTAGGCTCTTGCAATGGCATCTGGCTATAACTGCGCCCGCCGCTCGCTCTTCGGCTGCGTCCGCGTTAACGCCGCGCCTTCGTGCTGCGGCGACGGCCGCGCACGACGCCCTTACGCTTGCGGCGCTTACGCTTGCGACGCGGCACGTAGGCGTAGTCGTCGTCTGCTGCTGCGGCGTTCTTCTTGCCGAAGGAGCCGAGCAGCAGCTTCACCATCGGCGCCATCTGCTGGACGCTGCCGATGACGCGCTGCATTTTACCGAAGGTGTCGACGATGCCCTCAATGCCGCCCATGCGGTCGATGAACTGCTTCACCTGCCCTATATTGAAGCCGCTGCCGCTGCCACCACTGCCCCCGCCGAACAGAGACGCTAGACCGCCGCCCGTGCTACCGCCGGAGCTGCCGCCCCCGCCGAACAATGAGCCCAGACCGCCACCGCCCGAGGACGGAGCCTGCTGAGTCGGGACCAAGGCTTGCTGCTGCACAGGCAGCTGCCCGCCCTGCAAGCCCGGATAGCCGCCCAATGGACTGCCTCCGCCAAGACCTGGATACCCCTCAGTTGGCGTCACGCTGCGTGTATACGTATGCTGACGATATGGCTGGCGGTACTGCTGTGGGTACGACGAGTGCGACTGCGCTTGCGGTCGTCTTGCCGAGCCCGGTGCGGCCTGACGCGAATAGGCGCCTTGATTGCCGATCGTTTGCTTCGATCTATTCATAATCGTTCATCCTTCCCTTCGTTGTGTAATGATTCATGGAGCTAAGCCGAACATGTGCGAAAATCATCCATCCTCATGCATACGTGCGCCATCGTCGGCATAGTCTCGCATCAAGATGGCCAGCGGGTGCGGGCTTTCATCCATCATCGGTTTCCTTGTATACTGTATGTGGTAGGCGAATGGATGGTATGGACTCCTGTCACGGTTTTATAGATTTTGGCCTATTCGCAGTTTAGTCCTGTAACGCATAAAAATAGTAACGTTTTGCTAACCTAAAGGGAGGATTTCACAGCCCGGATGTCGAATAAGATGGTGAGATTGTAAATGTGGTAAAAGATTATGTTAACAAAGCGCGCGGATATTGGCGTGCAGATCGATCATCGAGGGGTTGAACGGCCATGCAATTGAAGAAGCTGAACGATAAGGCGATTGACCAGTTATTTGAGGCGATATTGACGCTCAAGGATATAGAGGAATGCTACGTGTTTTTTGACGACCTGTGCACCGTGAACGAGATTCAGTCGCTGTCCCAGCGGCTCGAGGTGGCGCGCATGCTGCGCAAGGGCAACACGTACAACCAGATCGAGGCGGAGACGGGTGCGAGCACGGCGACGATCTCGCGGGTGAAGCGCTGCTTGAACTACGGCAACGACGGGTACAAGATGACGCTGGAGCGTCTCGGCCGCTAGCAGGCGGCTTACGAGGAGCGCGCGGTGGAGCGTCTCGGCCGCTAGCAGGGCTCTTGCGAGGAGCGCGCGGTGGAGCTTGTGCTTGTGTGGAGCTCGCGAGGAGCTGCGAGGAGCCTGCACGTGGGGCTCCAGAGGCTGCAGCGCTCAGCGCTCCGTGGGCCCCCGAGGTGGCAGCGCTCACTCGCGTGGCAGCGTGACAGGCACATCCTACATACACGCGGCACAATGGTAGCAGTAGCTGTATAACGGAGCAGGCTTCGGACAATTCCGTGCGAGGCGACAGCGACAATCCTTCTTGGCCTGGGGCTGAGCGGGATTTTTGCTATTGGAGCGGGAAGAGGGATTAATGGACATGTCAGCGGATGCTTGTGGTGAGGAGGCATGCAATTATGGTAAAATACGGGGTATTAGTCATCAGCCACGGCTCCCGAAGCGCGGAGTGGGTGCGTCTAGTCGATGAAGCGGTGAGCAGCGTCAAGGTGCCATATGGTGTGCCTGTCTATTCGTCGTTCCTTGAGATCGTCGAGGGGCGGCTTATCCAGGACGGCATTACGCAGCTCGAATCGATCGGCGTGACGGACATTATCGTTGTGCCGTTGTTCGTCTCCTCAGGCAGCACTCACATCGACGAGATCGAATATGCGCTCGGGCTGAAGGACGAGCCGCTGCTGCCGACGGACATGGAGCGCTTCGCCGTGCAGGCTCGTCTTCATATGACGCCGCCGATCGACGACGATCCGATCATCGCGGACATCTTGTACGAGAAGCTGATGCCGCTGTCGGACAATCCGGAGCAGGAGCTCGTTCTGCTGGTCGGGCACGGGAGCATTGAGAAGGGGTTCCACCTGCGCTGGCGTCAGGGACTGGAGCTGCTCGCAGACCGATTGAAGTCGCGGGGCGGCTTCGCGGAGGCCGATGGAGTCATGCTGCTGCCGAATCAGGTGAAGTGGAAGCTGAAGCTGTGGAACCGCCGCAGACCGGACTGTACGGTGCTGGTGGCGCCGCTTTTCTTAAGCGAAGGGTACTTCACGAGTGAGGTCATCCCGGATCGGTTCCGAGACTACGAGTATCGCTATAACGGAGCTACGCTGCTGCCGCACCCCGGCATATCCAGATGGATGGAGCGGCAGATCGAGGCGGCTATCCAGTGCATGGAAGAAGAAGGAACACGTGACATCAGGTCATGATGAAAGGTAGACAGGTGAGACGACATGACGGAACGGGCCAAGCGTGCCAGGTTGATCTATAACCCAAGCTCAGGACGTGAGGAAATGAAGAAGCGGCTGCCGGAGATTCTCCAGCGGCTGGAGCGCGGCGGACTCGAGACGAGCACCCATGCGACGATCGGGGAGGGCGATGCGACGCTCGCGGCGGCCGAGGCGGTCGAGCGCGGGTTCGATATCGTGATCGCGGCAGGCGGCGACGGTACGCTGTACGAGGTCATCAACGGGATGGCGGAAAAAAGTCACCGTCCCCCGCTCGGCATATTGCCGCTGGGGACGACGAATGATTTTGCCCGGGCGCTGAACATTCCCCGCAACTGGGAGGGCGCTGTCGATGTGATCATCCGCCAGCATGCGCGCGCGATCGACGTCGGCAAGGTGAACCAGCGTTACTTCATTAATATTGCAGGCGGCGGCTCGATGACCGAGCTGACGTACGAGGTGCCGAGCAAGCTGAAGACGATGATCGGCCAGATGGCCTATTATATGAAGGGCATCGAGAAGCTGCCGCGGCTGCGCCCGATCGAGCTGTACATTCGCACGCCGGAGGGCGAGCTGCACGAGGAGGTCATGCTGTTCCTCATCTCGAACAGTAACTCGGTCGGCGGCTTCGAGCGTCTAGCGCCCGATGCGTCGTTGAACGACGGCCTGTTCGACGTGCTGATTCTGCGTAAGTGTACACTTCCTGAGTTCATCCGTGTCGTCTCGCTTGCGCTGCGCGGAGAGCATTTGACCGATCCGAACATTATATATTTGAAGACGAAGCACATTCAGGTGACGTCCCCGGACTATGTGCAGCTGAACCTGGACGGCGAATTCGGCGGCACGCTACCGTGCGTATTCACGAATCTGCCCCAGCATCTGCATATCTTCGTGGATGAGAGCGGGCAGACGACCTACAAGACGGCGAGCCCGCTGAACCACCTGAAGCTTCCTTGGAAAACGAAAGTCGAGGACGAGACCGAAGATGACGAACAGAAATAGACAGCGACCAGGCGGCGGAGCACGTAAGCGAAGCGGTGCGGGTGGAGCTAGTGTAGGTGCGGCGAGTAGAGTCGGTGATGCAGGTGCCGCGAGCCGCAGGCCGCGCTCCGCTGCCGACGCGCCCGATGTGCCGGTAGCGAAGAATGAAGAATATGTGGCCGAGATCGTCGGCCTTGGACATGACGGAGAAGGGGTAGGCCGTGTGAACGGCTTTACCCTTTTCGTTCAGGGGGCGCTGCCGGGCGAGAAGGTACGGGTCAAGGTGCTGAAGGTGAAGAAGCAGTACGGCTACGCCAAGCTGCTCGACATCGTGCAGCCAAGCCCTGATCGGATCGACGCGCCCTGCCCGATCTACAAGCAATGCGGCGGCTGCCAGCTGCAACATATGAGCTACGACGCGCAGCTGCGCTGGAAGCGGCAGCTCGTGGTGGACAACCTCGAGCGGATCGGCAAGCTGCGCGTGGCGGATGGTGGCACGGCTGTAGGTGGGAGCGGAGGTACGAGCGAAGGCGCGAGTGACGGCGCACGGGATGGCACGGCTGCTCGTGGAGAGGCTGTCGCTGCGGATGGTGAGCGTGTAGCGGGGGCAGCGAACTCTGTTAGGGGTGCTGGATATAAGGGGCAAGGCGGAGAGCCTCTTGCGGCTAGTGAGCGCTCGGGACAGGCTGGAGTGGACGACGCTTACCGAGGTATCGTCGTACGGCCGACGCTCGGGATGAGCGATCCGTGGCGCTACCGCAACAAGGCACAGGTGCCAGTCGGACACGGTGGCCCCGACATGGAGGGCGGCCTCGTCGCGGGCTTCTACGCGCAGGGCAGTCACCGAATTATCGACATGGATGCCTGTCTTATCCAGCATGAGCAGAACGACGAGGTCGTTCGCGTCGTGAAGAAGCTCGCAGGCGAGCTCGGCATCCGCGCGTACGACGAGGCGACGGGCCGAGGCCTGCTGCGCCATGTGATCGCTCGGTATGGCTTCCATACCGGCGAGATCATGGTCGTGCTCGTCACGAACGGCGAGTCGATCCCGCACCGCGACGAGCTGATCGGCATGATCCGCGAGGAGCTTCCTCGCGTCACGAGCATCTGCCAGAACGTCAACACGAAGGCGACGAACGTCATCTTCGGTGACCGGACGAACGTGCTCTGGGGCCGCGACGTCATCTACGACACGATCGGCGACGTGCGCTTCGCGATCTCGGCCCGCTCGTTCTACCAGGTCAACCCGGTCCAGACCGAGGTGCTGTACGGTAAGGCGCTCGACTTCGCCGAGCTGACCGGCGAGGAGACCGTCATCGATGCCTACTGCGGCATCGGTACGATCTCGCTGTTCCTTGCGCAGCGTGCGCGCAAGGTGTACGGCGTCGAGATCGTCCCCGAGGCGATCGAGGATGCGAAGTCGAATGCTGTGCTGAACGGCATTCGCAATGTCGACTTCGCCGTCGGCGCGGCCGAGGCGATCATCCCCGCCTGGCGCGAGCAGGGCATCGCCCCCGACGTCATCGTCGTCGACCCGCCGCGCAAGGGCTGCGACACCGCGCTGCTCGAGACGATCATCGCGATGCAGCCGAAGCGTGTCGTGTATGTGTCGTGTAATCCCTCGACACTGGCGAGGGATCTACGGGTGCTGGAGGATGGCGGGTTCTGGACGGTGGAGGTACAGCCGGTGGATATGTTTCCGTGGACGGTGCATGTGGAGACGGTGGCGGTGATGGAAATTTGTAAATAGTAATCAAAGTCATCACAATCTTTAATTAATTACCTACGAGCCGAACGGAATTCAGGTGTCCAGACCTGTTTCTCCGCGGCTTTTTCTTTTCCAATTTGCTGATCTTCTTTGGGCAACACCTAGATTAATAAGATGGTTCATTATCGAGAGGACTGTTTTAATTTTTTCAAGTAATAATTTGCTTGGAAAACTTAATGACTACAATTGACTAGACTACGAATAATATAATATTATTTGTGTATTACGTACGTAGTGAGAGGTGTGTGGTAGAATTGGAGGCTACATTTTCTTATAGCTTTCCGGCTCTTCGTGGTATACAGGCTGGGAATGAATTTTATGTTGTTATGTGCCCCTTGAAACTAATACCGAAAATATTCGTTTTTGATGAAGAAGAAATCCCGCCTGAATATAGGGCACAGAGAACATTGAATCGTTCGAGGGTGCCTGAAATAGCAAATTACATTATAGATAACCCAAGTGATTACGTTTTTAGTTCATTAACTGCTTCAGTTGATGGTCAAATGTTATTCCAGTCCTATACGAACGATCCGGATTTTAATAACCTGGGTCGTTTGTCGATCTCTATGGATGCTAGGCTTTTGATAAATGACGGTCAACACCGCCGCGCGGCTATTGAAGAAGCTCTAAAAGTTCTACCAGAGTTGGGTCAAGAAAATATATCTGTTGTTTTTTTGAAAGATGATGGTTTAACTAGATGCCAACAAATATTTGCAGATTTAAATCGGCATGCAATAAATACGACTTCTTCATTGGGCATTCTCTATGAACACAGAGACCAATTAGCCAATATTACAAAGGATATAGTAAAACAAATACCTTTGCTGGAGCGCTACACGGATAAAGAAAGACCTTCGCTGTCAAAATTATCACCTAAGATATTTGTTTTAAGTAATATATTTAATGCAAATGGTAGAATTCTTAATAAGAAGAAAGGTGACTATGTTTCTGAACTTGAAAGGGAGTTTTTATCAAGCTTTTGGACAGAACTTTGTGATTCGGTTGTTGAGTGGCAAACTGTTCTAAAAAGGGAGATGTCGCCAACTGAGCTTCGTTCTAATTACATTAATGCTCATGGCATATTTCTTGAAGCAATAGGAGTAGTGGGAAGTTATTTATATATTAATCATCCCACTAACTGGTCCACATATATCAAGAAGATTGCAACAATAGACTGGAGTAGAAGTAATTCTGAATGGCTTGGACGAGCTTTTGGACATACGGGACGAATTAGTAAGAATAATGACACGATTAATTTGACCGCTAACTTGATCAAGCTAAAAATAGGTATCCCTTTAACAGAAGGTGAGATGCGACAAGAAGAAAAGCTAAAGGGGAATGAGGTCAAATGATACTAGGCTTGAATAATAACAAGTTAATAGAAGAGACGATTGAAAAAATTCAACAAGTTTATCTAATGGACAAACTGCCGTGGGTGGTCGGCTTTTCAGGCGGTAAGGATTCAACAGCTTTAACTCAACTTATATTTCAAGCTGTGGTACGTTTACCGTTAGACAGACGGCATAAAAAGGTTTATGTCATCTCATCTGATACTTTGGTAGAAACTCCACTTATAATTTCATCTATTAACAAAGCGCTAATGAATATACAAGTAAAGGCGCTAGAACTGGGTCTTCCAGTTGAGACACATAAGGTTAAGCCGCAGATCGAAAATAGTTTTTGGTCATCAATTATCGGAAAGGGTTATCCATCACCTCGTCAAAAATTTCGTTGGTGTACTGATCGAATGAAGATTGATCCGGCCAACCGATTTATACGAGATAAAGTTGATCAATTTGGTGAAGTAGTTATGGTGTTGGGGGTGCGTGAAGATGAAAGTGCTACTCGAACTCAAGTCATAAATTCACATACAATTGAGGGCAAAGTGTTGATGAGGCATTCTACGTTATCTAACGCTTTCGTTTATGCCCCAATCAAACATTTTACGACGGACGATGTGTGGAAATATCTAAGAAACGAAGAATCGCCTTGGGGCAGTGATAACCATGCACTTTACGCGCTGTATCAGAACTCTTCCGGTGGAGAATGTCCACTGATTGTAGATAAAGATATCAAGGAAAGTGCTGGTTCCTGTGGGAACAGCCGATTTGGTTGTTGGACATGTACAGTAGTAAGTGAAGATAAAGCCCTACGTGGCTTTATCGAAACAGGAGAAGCTTGGCTTCGTCCACTTCTTGAATTTCGTGACTGGCTTTCTTTCATTCGAGATCAGAGGGATCTTCGGGAAAAGCAGCGTATGGATGGGGGAGTATATTTTGTCGGTCAAGGTGATGAACGTGAATTGGGCCTTGGGCCGTTTACTCTAGCGGCCCGTTATGAAATTTTAAGAAAGTTACTGAAAACACAATTAAGTGTGAAAAACCCTTATGACTCTGATTATAAATTAATACTCGATGAAGAACTAAAACACATACGTAGACTTTGGATTGAAGATGGGGATTGGTCAGATACACTGCCCAAGATTTATAAAGAAGTAACTGGTGAAGATTTAGATTGGGAATATGATGATCGTGCGATGTTCGAAGAGGACCAAATTACAGATTTAGAGCTATTGTGTGACAAGAACAACATAAGTATGAAGTTGTTGAAGAAGCTAATCACTACTGAAAAGAAATTCAGTGGCTATAAGGTTAGACGAGGTATTATTCAAGAGTTTAATAAAATTCTCAATCAAGACTGGCTACATTATGGGAAAGTAGAAGGTTACAAGGAATGAAATTTAATCGACTTGTACTAAAGAACATTGGTGCTTTTTACGGAAATAACGAGTTCATCTTATCTACGGAGGATAGGAAGCGTAATGTAATACTGTTCGGTGGAAAGAATGGTTCAGGCAAGACAACTATTCTGGAGTCATTGAGAATTGCTTTATTTGGATCATTTGCCTATGGACTGAGAACTGATTCATCGGTATATTTAGAGATTATCGAATCGAAACTAAACACAAGAGCCAAAAAAGAGTACCAGGGACTATTTCAAATCATTCTTGATTTGGAGTTGGTTGAAAATTTAAAGAGAAATAAGTATACGTTGAATAGAGGTTGGACAAAGCATAAGAGTACTTTGAAGGAAACACTATCAGTTTTTAAGAATGGACATCCTCTGTCTGATAAGGATCTTGAATTGTTTCAAACTAAATTGCGAGATGAAACTCCTCCACAATTACATGAATTTTGCTTGTTTGATGGTGAAAGGGTGTCACAAGTTGTCTCTAAAGAAACACTTTCTATCTATTTAAGTCAATCAGCAAGAGTAATGTTTAATTTGGACTTATTTGAAAGCCTCGAGGCAGATCTAGAAACGTATCTAAAACAAGAGAAAATATATTCCAGTTTATCACAAGAAGAACAAAAACTGTTCGAGGTCGAACAAGAGAAAATTAGACTTATTGATAAAAAACAGGAGACTGTTAAGGAGCTAGAATTATTAGAAGGACTATTGGACGAAAAAAAAGCTATTTACAGTGAGTTAACAAGACAATTCCATGTTAATGGCGGTCTGGAAAAAAAAGAAAGAGACTCTCTTGTTAAAACAATTAGTGACATTGAAAACCAACGCTTGAATATGGTTGAGAAGACTAGAGAATATCTATCCTCTTTGTTCCCCTTTGTTTTAGCAAGGGATTTAATTAATGCCGCGGCAGAACAGATGGAAAAAGAGGCGAAAGCAGACCTTAGAAATGAATTTACTAATATTATTACGCTAGATATGTTTAGACAAATTGTTGCTCCAACTTCTAATCGTGTGGAAGAGATGTATAACTCGCTTAACGATATGTTGTTTAATGAAGATATTGAACAAATCCATAAAGCATCAGCGCTTCAAAGGTCTGAAGTACGAGCATTCTATAAGCTGCTTGCTGAGTTTGACCCAAAAAGCATTCTGGATCATTTTAGGAAGAATACAGATTTAATTAAGCAGGTGCAAACACTAAGAAAACAACTAGATGTAAATGATGCCTCTAGTGATTTGAAGAACCTACTCACTCAAATGCATGCTATCCAAAATGAGATTTCGACAACAAATTTTATGAAAGAGCAGTTATTAGTGCTATTGAATGAGTTATCAGAGCATATTGATCAAAAAGAGCAGCAATATCAAACATTAAAATTCAAAGTTGTGTCATCAAAGAAATCTGGACATATTTTTGAAATTGCTAATAAAATATCTGAAGTGAGTAAGCAATTCCGAAGCCTTCAATTAAAAAAGAAGCTGCAGCAAGTAGAAATAGAAGCAGCACGGATGCTCCAAATTCTATACCGAAAAGAACTCTTCATTACTAGATTGAAAATTAATCCTGATAATTTTCAGTTGTCTGTATTTGATGCAAATCAAGAAGAAGTCAATGTAGATACACTTTCAGCTGGGGAAAAGCAGATATTACTTTTATCGACTGTATGGGCAATGGCTATGTGTTCAAAAAGAAGACTTCCTTTTGTTTTTGACACTCTTTTAGGTAGGCTTGATCAAACTCACAAAAAAGCTCTTCTTGAACAATTTATCCCTAGATGTGGCGAGCAAGTTATTATACTCTCTACCGATTCGGAAATAAGCAAGGAGCAATTTGCTGATATTAAACAAAACGTTGCTCACGCATACACTATAGATTTTGATACGGAAAACGAAAGAATTAATAAATCAACCAATTTTTTTGGCATGGAGAATAAATATGAACTTTCGTCTTAAAACATCAAAGGCTACTGCCGAAAGATTGAAAACCTTACAGGATTCAACTAGACTTACTCCAAACGTCTTAGCGCGTTATGCAATAATTCTTTCATTGAAAGAACAAATACCGATTAAAAAAAATGCAAAAGATGTTGGTGGCATTGAATTTTTGCGTAATGTGTTAACTGGTCCCTATGACTTTATATTTAAAGTGTTAATTGCACAGCATGAGAAAAGAGAAATTACCGATGAAGAGTACTTCCCAGGCTTACTCAATAATCATTTAGAAAGAGGTTCTATATTACTTCTAAATGAATATAACTACGCAGGTAATTATGAGAAGATGATCACAAACTTACTTTTTAAAGTTCCAGAGGTGAAGAACCATGATTTATCTGGATAATAGTGCAACTACTAAGGTTCATCCTGATGTGCTCGAAGCAATGATGCCTTATCTTCAAGAGGAATATGGGAATGCATCCAGTAAACATTATACTTTGGCTGAAAATTCTAGGAACGCAATAGAAGATGCAAGGGAACATGTGGCCAAATTAATCGGGTGCAAGCATGATGAAGTTGTTTTTACCAGCGGTTCAACTGAAAGTAATAATATGATTCTTAAAGGTGTTATGGATTATTATCAGTACCGAGGTAAACAATTGGTAGTCTCAAAGGTTGAACACAGCTCGATCTTAGAGACTGCTGAATATCTAAAGTCTAAAGGTAATGATGTAGTATTCTTAGATGTGGATCAGTACGGTAGAGTAAAGATTGATGATTTAGAGAAACTTTTTACTACGGATGGAAACCCGCTTCTAGTAAGCATTATATGGGGAAATAATGAAACGGGATCTCTTAACCCAATTGATTCTATTGCTACATTATGCTGCAAGCACAATGTATTTTTCCATACAGATGCAACGCAAGTGCTGGGAAAGTATGATGTGCGGAATGTTGCAGATGGGCTAGGCTTTTTGTCCTGTTCAGCTCACAAATTACATGGCCCTAAAGGGATTGGTGCATGCATAGTAAAGAAAGACCATCAAGGAATAAAGACAAGAATGACCCCTCTTATTCATGGTGGGGGGCAAGAGTTTGATTATCGAAGTGGTACACTAAGTACTCATAATATTGTGGGGTTTGGTAAAGCGGCGGAAATAGCTCTCCACGAAATTAATGAGACCAGACAGATTTTAGAACAACTTGAATTACAATTAAGAATGCGACTAAACGAATATTTTAGTGAAATACTTTCATTTAATAGTGACGATAGTAATAAGATACCCGGAGTAATAAATGTAAGATTTAAAGATGTAGATAATGAGTTTCTTGTGAAGGAGTTAGGAGACCGGGTTGCCCTTTCAAGTGGTTCTGCATGCAGCTCAACCAAACCGTCGCATGTATTAAGGGGTATGGGGTTAAATCTTGAACAGATCCGATCTTCTATTCGTATTTCATTGTCAAGGTTTAATACTACAGAGGAAATAAATGAGTTCTGTAGAATGTTAGCTGGATACTAATATATGAGGGGAATTTACTCTCGTCGCTTATTCTCAAGTTTTGTGTCTGACCCATCAGATTGATGGGTTTTTTTATGTTTCTTTTATAAAAAAACATTCCCAATTGTGCCCATACAAAGTACAATAAAGTGAACATACAAAATTCTGTCGGACTATGTCATTATTGTATTGATAGTTCTTTAGGTCCAATTCGTGTTATTCATGAAAATAGATTAGGATCCATGGAGGCAAAAAAATGAATACGAGCGAAACCCAACACTTCATAAGCGTCCTAAATAAATGCAAGCAATCATCTAAAGAAGCTGTAGAAAATTTAGAGAGTTTTAATGAATTTAAGCAGTACATGCATATTCATCGTCCTGTGGAAGTTGAGCTTGAGCAACTTATTATTGAAGCAAGTACCTCATCGGAAGCCCGTTTAATTATGGTATGTGGTGGAGTTGGGGATGGGAAGTCACATATCCTATCTTACTTAAAAAGTAAGCATACTTTTCTGAACGATGAATCAAGGTTTTATCTTCATAACGATGCAACAGAAAGCTTCTCACCTACAAAGACCTCTATTGAGACTTTGTCTAGGGTGCTCGAACCATTTTCAGATGAAGGGTTAAAGACAAAAGGGAACCTAAATATAGTGCTTGCTATTAATTTAGGCGCGTTGAACAACTTTATAGAATCAGAGGAAGGTAGAGGTTACTCTAGATTAAAAGCATATGTTACTCAGAAAAAGATTCTTGAATCCGTAATCGCCAATGAAGAAAGTTCAGATGATCACATTTTTAAGTATGTTAACTTCAGTGATTATCATATGTATGAGCTTACGGAAGATGGTCCAAAGTCTGATTATATTAAGGGTGTTTTCCAAAAAGTTACAAAGAAGACGGATGATAATCCCTTCTATCAAGCATATTTGAAAGATTATGAAGAAGATCCCGATAACTCAGTTATGAATCCAATTCTTCAGAACTACGAGTTATTGCAGTGTGAAAAAATTCAAGAAAAGATTATTTCACTTCTAATCCAAGTAATGGTGAAAGAAAAATTAATTCTCTCTACGCGGGCTTTGTTGGACTTTATTTATAACTTACTGGTCCCTACTGTCTTGGAAAACATGAGTCATCAGCGTATTTGTGAATATCTAAAAGATCAAGAATTTATGGATTATGTGGCTTGCCTTCTTCCGTTTCAAATTTTCGAAAAAGTAGATGCATCTGCCATTCATCAAGCGATGGACCGAATAAAGCCAACTCGAACTCGAACCGAGAAGCTAGATCAGTATCTAATTGAGTTCAAATCAATTGAGGATGGGGCCGATTTATTTAATAAATATATTAATCTCGATCAGATTCCTTTCTTATCTAAAGTACTATCACAAAATTCACCGTGGAAAAATAAGGTTGAAAAGGACCGGGCTCAAATAAGACGGCTGACTAAGCTGTTTATCTACCTATATTACTTTATTCCTAAAGAAGAACATAACTCATTTGAGGATGAGACGTATAAGCAGTTTATGAATGACCTCTATCATTGGAATAAACGAGATATCAATAAATTAGCGAAACTGTACAAAGAAGATGTTAGAGATGCAATATATAAATGGAATGGTGAGGCAACCGGTGATCTTATCTATGTACAAGTAGGTCAGCCGCAGACACAATATTATGCCCTACAGAAGCTAGAGATTGAACCTCATATTAGTCGAAGTAAACCTCTACCTGATGTGCAATTATTCAAGTTTTTAACGATGATGACAATTCAATTCAAAGTAAAAAACTCAACCTATAGTAGCGATGATGTAATCCCAGAAGTTGATATTGACTTCTCTTTGTATGCTCTGTTAATTCGTATTAAGAACGGATATCGGCCAAATAAGAAAGACAAGTTTCAATTTATTAAGTTTGTCGAATTCATCGAGAAGTTGAACAGCTCAGGTAGTTCCAATAATGAGCTGTACTTTGAGACTAAGCAGTTTGGCAAATCCACTCGTTACCGATTGCAATATGATGATACTTTTGATCAATACTCGTTTATGGAGATGTGAACTCATGAGTTACTTTATAAATTTGGAATTAATACGCGAACAATTTAAGTTTGAAACGTCAATAAAGCATAATCCGAAAACAGAGTTAGAATTTTTACCTTTTACAACAAAGTATAAAGACGTGAATTATAGTTTCAGAGAAGTGGTTGGTGAATTTTTAAGGCTCATTGGAAGGAAAAAACTTCCTGAGTCTGTAAATGCAGAAAAGCTGTTAAATAACGTAATTGATTCTATATCTTTCGAACATCCAAATCAGCGTGGGGAATTCAAACAAATGGTGAAGACCTTGTTCTTGGATGAGAATGATCAACTATATCTGTTTCATCCCCAGACTCTATACTTCATAAACACGATGGAAAATGAAAATAAAAAACTTGCCCTTTTCTTATGCAATATCCTCTGGGGGGTAAAGGATGCTTGGTCAGTAGATTCTGCAGAACTAAGTGAATCTGATTTAATGAGTACATTGCTCTTTCGTTCATTACCTGAATTAATAAATATCGATAGCAGTAAGACAAGTTATGCTGCCATGCTACCTGAGATTTCGGATTTATTTGTTCAAGATTTTCAATGGTTAGCTACAAAAAGTGATTTGTTCACACAGCAGGTTGAGAAACTCATTTCCTACTACTATTTTTTCTATGTAACACAGTTTGCTGTCCGAAATGAAGCCATGTTCATGCCGGTTAAACAAGCAATTCGGCCTATTTATTTCACATTTGAAGATGAGGAGCGTTTGTCTAAGACGCGGGTAAGTTACGAATATGGTTGGAAGAGTCTTGAGAAGTCTATTGGACGGATGTTTTCTCATGTTAACTTTTTGAAAATGTTAAATTTTTCAATTGTAGATCATAGGGATAATATTACCCATTTGTCTTACCAAGATATTTTGTCTTATGTAAGACAGATGACAGAAGACGAACAAAAAATTCTAGAACAACAGTTTAACCAATTGATAGATGAGTATCAGCAGAAGTTGTCTGGAGACAGTAAGTGGATGTTGCTTGGTACTATATCGGATGTTTACGATCTCCCTATATTGAATAAGATGAACCATTTATTTCGTATGATCGATCATCAATTTAATCAGACTTCTAGATCGAAGCCCTACAATGATTATAAACAGTGGTTCATGCATTTTTGTCAAAATACCTTTTTGAAGTCCCGCGGCAGATCCGGTAAAATGCTAATTCTTGATACGGATTATTTGCTATTTATGACAAAACTAATGATAAAAAATGAAAGTAAGATCCGTCTAATTAACCTATTCAAAGAGTTTGAAGCTCGTGGGATGATATTCGATAGGGATACGCAAACAGCGATCGTGAACTACTTTGAGAAATTGAACTTACTTGAGAAAAAAAGTGATAGTGGGGATGCTATATATGTCAAAGCATTTTTATAAATATTTAGCTGAGCGTATTGCCGAATTCTTTGTTGACACTAACGCACAACCTGGTGATAAATACCATATTCAATTTGAACGGGCAGAACAAGTAGAGTTCTTGCTTGGAACCATCAAGGAGCTACCTTTAGTAGAGTACTTTAATATGCAGACAGAAGATGGCCTATATCAATCCGTTTGCTTGGACATTGGACAGAACACAAAAGTTTTGATTGCATCGAATACTAACAACGTAACGCCGGATTTTTTAACAACACTTAGAAATAAAGTAGGAACTAAGGAACCACTTTTTAATGATAAGGCTATGTTGCTAATTCATAACTCAAATTTAGATAGTCTGATTCAGGGTATGACATCCTTTAAAAAAGAAGGAATGCCATTTCACATCCATTCAATCGAAGCAAATCTTCATCACTTGATGAGTAGTTCGCTGCTCTCTAAACAGGAAAAACAAATATTGCTTTTCAGTATGGCTTCCAATAAGGCTCAGCAAGGTATTCATGAGCAAGTGACCTTGTTTGACTATGAAAAAATTTTGACTGTGCTCAATAATCAAAAGCTTGATAGAAGCGACTATAAGGACCTAGGTCTATTTTACGACTCTGAGATTATCAATACTTCTATGGACAATAAGCTAATTCAGATACGGTTGAATGAAAACCAAACTCTTTTTAACCATGTTGAGATGGCTCACCAGTATGGTCCAGTTGACATTAGCTTAGAACGACATTTCGATGAACAAGGAACTAAGATACTTTCTGAGTTAGACTGGTATAGTACTGATTTTGGTCAAGTAAAACGGTCTAATGAGAAGAAGCTTGAAGGGAGGGGGTTAGAATACATAGAACCCACAAAAAAGTTAACATCGGAAGGGCTTCTTTATTGGGAAAGAGCTGAAGGAGAATCAAAAAGCCAGCAACGCAAACGAAATATTATCATTTTTAATCCTCAGAAACTTGATAAAATCACTCTAGAGTTTCCTTTTAACGATTTTATCAAGAAACAACACATAACTGATAATCCAATTAAATATAGAATTAACTCTGAACCATCTGGAAAAAAGATCAGAGTAGAGGTTACTCATGCACCAGGGGAAACAACCTTTTATGGAGTTAAATATAAGACTGAAGTTTCTCCAACTTATGAGTTTAAGATAGCAATCGTTGAGACAACAGAGAAGTTGATTCAAGCAGTACAGACTTCGTATACAATCAATCTGGTTAAGGCGAAAAGTAAACATTCAAGCATACTAATCAATTCGGATAATGAGCAATGGGTCTTCAATAAGGATCAACCCGAAGTGGTAAGGGTAGAACTTTCAGACGAATCGATGCAAAACCAGTTTGAGATTACAGATTCAGAAGAATTAGTGCTCATTAAGAATGTGGAAAGTACAAGTGACGAAGAACTAATCCACTTTACGATAAAGCTATCGACAACGAGTATTCCTTTTTCTGTACAAGACGTGATTGAACGGCCTGTCCCAATAGGTGGTTTTAACGTGTGGAAGTTAAAGCGAGAGAAACAAGAACACTTTTTCTACAGAATAGAAAATGACAAGATGAAAATTATTCAAGGTACACGTGAAACTTATGCACAGGGTGAGTTTAAGAAAAGTCTCGAACGGGAGCTTTATCTCATTGAAGCCAATCACCTTTATTTTATTGAAGAAGCTGGTTGTCTAACCCCTGAGCCTATTAATATACCTGATACTGTGAAAGAGGCGTATATTAATTTGCTTCGGTATTTTCGTAACAACCATCTGATTCCTAGTTTAGCTTATATGGATGAGGATTATGAAATTTTAGCAAGAGCTTATGTAAAAGCATATATTAATGAAATAGAACAACTTCAAAATGGCCAATCACTTGTTCAAACACAGAGGGACTTGGTCTTGTTAGGGACAATACGTAAAGGACTAAAAGAGCCAGAGTGGCTGTATACACCACTTCATCCGCTAAATTTGGCTTATCAACTGCAGCTAAATGATTTAATTGGTAGAGAAGCTATTAATGAGGAATTACTGCGTACCCTTAGGCCCACTTATTTGCTACCGTATGTGTCTTTTAATAACAGTTTGTACAAAGCCATTGAACTAACCGATTCTTTTGAATGGACAGCTTACATTGATCAGAGTTTGCCAAGGTTTGAGTCTTCTAAGCCTTTTGTGCATAAATTAGTTCAGGAGAAAATTGAAGAATTCACAGAACATTTTTCATATTTATTTGATTTGGATTGCCGTGCACCATTAAAAATTAATGCTATCAATATGGGAGACTGTCTTGAAATCTTACAAGGGCTAATTGAATATTATAAGAGACAACTTAAAAAAGACATTGAGAAGAGTGAGTTACTTCCAATTGAACTACACATATATGCCGATAAAGGAATTAGTAACGTATTTGAAGAAATGTCACAATATACGGTTGCTGAGGAGATTGCTAAGAAGTTTAACTTAAAGTTAGAGTTAGACGGCTCACATCCGGAAGAATTACTCAATATTTTTAGGGACCAAGTGAAATTCTACACTTGTGACCTAACTGATGCTAAGTACGAATACTGCCATGTATCTTTCTATCAAATGAGTAAAATAGAGCAGGTAGCTACAAGTAATGCTGCTGAAATCATCACCGGAACATCTCTGTACGGCTTAATATCCGGAATCCCATCTGTATTCATTAATGAAGATTATAAAACTGGTTTTGGTACTAAGTTCTACAGAATGACGGATGCACCTTTATTATCGCTTGTGCCTAAAATGAATTCATTACTTCGTGTAGCTCGCACGCTTGATAATTATCAAGATAATATGAACATTGTAACTGCCATTTCCGCGGAGCATAAGCTTAAACTGGATTCTGTGTATGATTCTTCTCATTGGGTGACTTTTATTGAACCCAAAGTCGACTTGAGTTTCTTTAAGAATAATGACTCACAAAAAGATCTGCTAGTTATTCATTATAGTGATCAGTATACATCTTCGAGTGGATTTGATGCGATTACAGTAACTAGGCGTTCCAAGCAATATCAGCGCTTAATACAAGAATTTCTTAACGCTCAGCAAATCACAACTGCTGATGAAATGTTACCACCCATCATTAATTTATTTAATGCCATTAACGGAAACTGGTTGCTCAGATTATTGGCTCAGAAAAATCATTTTCCAAAAGAAAAAATTAGCATCTTGTCAGCCATAAAAGTTGCTCTTGCTGCATTAGCTCATCAAGATATTATTTGGATCCCCATCTCGATGGAGGAGGTTCTGCGTATTTCAGGTGGAACAGGGCTACGGCAATCTGAAGGTCTCTTCTCTGCAAAAAATCTTGGTAAATTCGGCTCTTATAGTGATGACCTCTTGCTAGTTGGTATAGAGCGTGAACAAGAGGAGTTGAGGGTTCATTTCTACCCTATCGAAGTTAAAATTGGGAATAACTCTTCGAATATTCACGAAAAAGCAGTCATGCAGGTTCAGGAAACGAAGAAGTTGTTATTAAATTTTCTGACTGAGTCGGAAGATACTCTGTTCAAGGCAAAGTTGTATCGGAATTTCTTCATGCAATTAGCTATTGCAAGTGCAGAAAAAATGGAGCTTTATGAGATCTGGCCTGAACAATGTTGGGCTAAGATTACGAACTGCGATTTGAGGGAAAGGCTACTTAATGATGACTACATAATTTCCAATGACCTTCAGGAATTTATTGGGTCTGGCGGAGTGATTTCCTTTAAAAAAGATTGTGTATTTACTGAAATTAAAAGAACAGAAGATGTACTTGTCTTTGAATATCCAGTAAAGAGCGGCTATGATTTCATCGTGAAGGACATTGAAAAAATTAAAAATCATATTCAAAGCGAAAATGGAGACATTTCATCCGATAAATTGCTTTCTAAAGTGTACAGAACAGAGGATACTGTTAACTACAGTCATAAGGGACAGCGTGAGTTGAATTCGACTATAGTTACGGAACAAAATACTGTTAGCTATGGAGTGCGACAGAATATTAACGAATCATACCCTGATCGGACTCACAACGAACAGCTAGTGCAAATTATTGAGCCGGTTAAGCCACTTGAAGTTCTTTTTGGTCATAATGCACAAAATAAGGAAGAAATCAAGTGGTATCCAACAACTACAGATAAGGTAATGCACACGAATACTGGTATTATCGGAACAATGGGCACCGGAAAAACACAGTTCACTAAATCATTAATAGCCCAGCTTAATCGCAATAGTAAAGATAACGTCAATGGAACCCCGATTGGAATATTGATCTTTGACTATAAAGGGGATTACATCAAGCAGGATTTTACACATGTGACAGGTGCTAAAGTGTTTAAACTATTTCACTTACCGTATAATCCTCTGTCTCTATATGTTACTGAGCCAATTCGTCCGTTACTGCCGGTACATACGAGTGCTTCATTAACTGATACGATTGCGAAAGCATACAACTTAGGGCCGGTTCAGATTAGTACACTCAAGAGTGTCATTATGGAGGCCTATCAGCAAAAAGGAATTATAAAAAATGACGCTACAACCTGGGAGAAGCCAGCTCCAACAATTAGCGATGTTTATGACATCTATACTGGGCGTGACGATGTGAAAATCGATAGTTTGAATGCAGCTCTACAAGAGCTGTATGAGCTAGAGGTTTTTGAGCCAGATGGAGCGAAGACGTTGCCATTATTTGATATGATCGAAGGAATTACTGTAATTGACTTGTCTGGTTATAACCCAAGTCTTCAGAATCTAGTGGTGTCTATTACCCTCGATGTATTTTACAATCAAATGCAAATACAAGGACACAGTAAGATTCATGGTAACTATCGTGAAATAACGAAGATGATCTTGGTTGACGAAGCAGATAACTTCTTGAGTAAAGATTTTACTTCGATTAAAAAGATTCTCAAAGAGGGACGGGAATTTGGCGTAGGAACTATTCTCTCTACACAGTTTTTAAGTCACTTCTCAACTTCGGATAACGAGTATGCTAATTATATCTTGACATGGATCGTGCATAATATCTCTGAAATGTCTGCTAAAGAAATTCGTATGATATTCAACACACAAAGCAAGGCAGAAGAAGAAAATATCATGAACCGTATTAAGTCATTGCAAAAACATTATAGTATTGTGAAGGCTGGAACAGGTCAACCAATTTGGATGAGAGATCGCGCCTTTTGGGAGTTGGAGCTGTAGAAGTGCTCTAAATGAATAATCGTATTCGGCTATATATTGTAAACTAGTTTTAACTCAACTGATGTTGGCAGGGAGGGAATTCCCTCCTTGCCATTAGGGATTATTATTGTTAACGTTTGAGGTGACTCATGCTTTATTATTTTTTGCTTAGCACCATCACCCCTAGCCTGTAAGGGAAGACTCGTTTTCCTTGGCTCCTTTGCAGGCTAGGCCTACATCCAAGGGACGTGATGGTTTGAGTAACAAGAAGAAAAATCGTAGTCGTGCCTATTACCGGCACCAGCGAGACCGTGTGATTCGTCGTAAAAAAAGGATCGCTAACCGACTGGGTTGGCATGAGAAGTACCTCGGAATGCTCGCCAAAGGTAAGATCCATTGCTCGTGCTATTATTGCAGGGAAAAGACGAGGGAGATAGGTTTTCCGAAAACTGAGATTGTAAAAATGACACGGATCGATGACCTGGATGTTATGGACTAGTGGATTCCGGATGAAGGATGGTTCTTGAGGAGAATAGAGTATCTGTCTTAGAGCGGTCAACCTATATGGCAGTGGGTTGAACGCTTTTTTTCATATGTTATTCTCCAAGCCCAAATTCAGTCTGTATGCCACACGGAGCATTTAAAGTATGTGATTGGAGAGCTGATACAATGAAGATCGAAATAGGCGAATCATTACTATTATCATGGCTGAGGCATATGAAGGAGTGCCAGCTTGTTCAGTTGAATTGGAAGCCTTTAAATCGGTCGATCAGCTTCTCGGTCAAGCGGAGATTGATGTCGTTGGGATTAGCTACGGAGACCAGACTCCCCATGTATACGGTATAGATGTCGCTTTGCACGAGGCGGGACTTCAATATGGATCGAAGGACGAGACGGTCGCAAGGGTCATCAAAAAGCTTCTTAGAACGGCGATGTGCCTCCATGGGTACTTTGGATTTGAATCGGGAACGGTTATCTTCACATCACCGAAAATTAATTCTGCAGTATATGTAGATCTGATGAGATGCATGGATGATATGAGGCACGTACTTGCTAGATCGGGCATGCCGTATGAGGTTCGCGTAATAGGGAATGAAGATTTTGCGGATATCGTACTCGATCCGGTCATGAGCGTTCTTGATGAAGTGGCGGATACCTCTGAGCTGTTTATGCGCAGCATGCAAATGTACAATCTGTTCTCTGCAAGGGAATCTCGTCATGCCGCGGCGCCAAGGACAAGAATGATTAGAGCAATTCTAGAATCAGCGCTCAATGAGCCGGCCAACATAGACGTTCTCAAGGAAATGAAAATCGGGGCCATCGTTAGAACCATACTGAGAAGAATGCTAGAAGAAGGTAAAGTACCTAAAGAAGAGATTGAGAGATTGCAGAGTAAGCAGTATTCAAGGGAGACGTTCCATATTCAATATCCGCTCCTTCTCAAGAGAACTCTGACTGATGGAAGAAGTCCGCTAAGGTACTATTCGGCACCATTGCGGATATATGGAGAAGAGTATTATTTCTGCTCGGAGTGGTATGAAGTACCAGCAAATAATGATCGGCCCTATTTAATGAAGTGGCTGGGATTACACATGTGATATGGATCAATGGGGGGGGGGCAGTAAATATCCGGAGTGGTTGTGGATCACTTTCCCCAGCCCTCCCGTGACTCCTGAATATGGTCTAACAATTCTTGTGCTTCCCCGGGCTTCAGAATTCCAGCCACACTTAAAATGTCATCGACTGAGTAATCATCAAAGCCCTCGATAGTTTCCGCTTCAAGATCTATGACAAGCTTCTTGGTGGAAATATTGTTCTCAGATAAAAACTTCCTCAGGTCTTGTGCGATATGAGGATGGAGTTTGCGTACCATTGACATGGAGAACAGCTCCTTTATCACTTTACTTATAATCAATTATACCCGATAGAGGCAGGAATGGATACGGACACGGCACACAGAACGAGCTATGTTGAAGACTTTCACCCACACCTAACAAGGAGCTGACCTCATTGAACAAAGCATTCCTTCTAATCGTATTCACCATCTGCCTATTCGCATTCACTAACGGAACAACGTACGCCGAGGAAGCAAGTATCCATGACCCCGTCACGAATCCGGATGCGGCCTTGGAATTAGCAAGCTCGTGAACTTAAGGACGTTAAGTATCCAGCATTCCCAGATCGATGATCTGGAATTTATTCGACCGCTAGATCAGCTTAGAGAGCTGATGCTGACCCATACTGAGATCCAGGACATCCGTCCGATCTCGCATAAGCCGCATCTATTCTTAGTGCTGTTAAATAACAACCAAGTTAAGGACATCTCACCCTTGTCGACGTTGAAGCAGCTGACCTATCTACTCCTGGATCATAACAAGGTCCAAGATTTGCAGCCATTATCTTCACTGTATCAACTCAGTCAACTGGAGGTCGCCTTCAATCAGATCGAGACGCTTAAGCCGATACAGCATCTACAAGAGCTGTCTGTACTGAATGTGAATGATAACCGAATCCGCGATATGTCGGTTCTACGTCAATTACCAGATTTGAGCACAATTACGGTTCGCAATAATCCGTTAGACCAAGCCTCCATCGATATCATCGCTTCATTGAAGAAAACAACATCGATCAGAGTGGATGCGGATGCAATCTCTGTTCATATGAACGGTCAGTATCGCTACTTCCCAGTATCGCCGCTAATCATGAACGGGAGCACGGTTGTTCCGATGAGGACGATCTTTGAGGAGCTGGGCGCACGTATTGAATGGAACGAAGAGACGAGAACGGTAACTGCTACCGACGGGGACAGGGAGATTCAGATCGTGATCGGGACGAAGCAGGCCTTCATCGATGGGGAGGAAGTCGCCCTGCCGACGGAGGCTGTAATCATCAACGATACGACGATGGTGCCGGTCCGATTCGTGAGCGAAGCATTAGGGGCGAAGGTCGTATGGGAAGAGGCTGTGAAGACGATTCACATTACGAAATATTCATCACATTAGAATAACTTGACAGTGAAAAGTTCTCGATAGAAAAATAACCCAACCTAGCGATTTTACGGTATCCTTAAGGTCTCACTCTAAAAGGATAGAATCGCTGGATGGGTTATAGACACCAGTCTAACCCATTTGCGGGCGATTGACCAGACCTATGCTCCCATACATCGATAAAATCATAAATGAATTTCGTTCCTGCTTCTCCAGGCAAGCCGCCTTTCACTGGTTTGTCATTACGGTGATCGGCCTGATGGTGCGCTCCGACCAGTTAGGGGTGACCTCCATTGTACGAGACCTTACGCTGCATCCGCGCTGCTACGAGACGCTGATCCATTTCTTTCGTTCTTCGGCCTGGTCGCTGGAATCCCTTCGATTAACTTGGCTCCAAGTCGTCCGCAAGGCGGCTCCTTTGATGACCGTTGGTGATCGCGTAGTCCTGGTGGGCGATGGCATGAAGCAGTCCAAGGAAGGCCGTCGAATGCCCGGCGTGAAGAAAATGCATCAGGAATCAGAAAATTCGTCCAAAGGTGAATATATCTTTGGCCATCTCTTTGGAGCCGTCGGTGTGTTGGTCGGAGCGTCGGCCAAATGGTTCTGCTTGCCCCTCTTTATGAATTTGCAAGACGGCGTGAAAACGATTTGGAACTGGGGAGCGTCCGCTCCAGCCGAGCCGAAATCAGATTCCCATGTGGTGCAAATGATCGGGCAGGGCTTTGCCGCCGCGAAGGTGCTTGGTGACGCCTTGTTCCTGCTGGATCGCTATTTTCTGTCCGTTCCGGCGCTGATCCGGTGGAAGCAGGAGCAGGCTGCGAGCGGAGTCCGACTGGACCTCATCACGAAGGCCAAAGTCAACACCACAGCCTATGAATTCCCCGCTGCCAAAAACCAGGCCGGGGCCGTCCGCCGAAGAAAGGTGCGAAAGTCAAGCTCAAGGAGCTTTTTCAAACCCGGGCAGCATCGTTTCAAACGGCCGAGGTGATGCTGTATGGCAAGGAAGAAACGGTTTCCTTTTGTGCCTGGACCTGTTGTGGGGGCAAAAGCTGTATCAGCCTTTGCGATTTGTCCTGGTGCTGCGTGGAGACCAGACCTCTATTTTGGTGAGTACGGACCTGACGCTTGCCGGCCCCGAGATCATTTCCTTGTACGGATACCGGTTCAAGATCGAATGTACGTTTCGGGAAATGAAACAAGTCATCGGCGCCTTCGGCTATCGCTTCTGGAGCAAATCCATGCCGAAGCTCAAGCGGTATCTACGCAAGACCGAGAGCCATCCACTGGAACAAGTAAAGAACGAACAGGATCAAAAGCGAATACGACAAACACTTGAAGCCATCGAAGGATTCGTCATGTGCAGTTGCATCGCAACCGGCTTAATTCAGATGGTCGCGTTGACGTTTTCGGCGCGTACGCCGGGCTTGTTCTCGCGCTATTTGCGAACACCATCGAAAGCCATCGTCTCTGAGGCTACCGTGGCGGTTTATTTGCGCAGATCCATTTTTCGCATGGTTGCCCAGCACCCGGATTTACCCATAACCGAAATAATTCGTTCCAAGCAGGAAAAAAACACGAACAACGTGGATTTGCTGGCTTCTTAAGCGTTAGAACTTTTCACTGTCCAGAGAATAAGATGGTATACTGATGGTAATAAGGAATGGAGTGAGATGCACATGTTCGAGCTGCTGGATCCGCGAGTTGATGTGATCTTTAAGAGGTGCTGACGATGAAGGAGCCAATGCTGAAAAAGGCGATGGATACGCTCGAGTTTCTGAGTCAGAATGAGGCAGCCCGAATGGCATATGATGCCCGAATGAAGGCGCTCAGTGATGAGAAGTCGCGGATCGAAGGAGCGATGGAGGCTGGGAGAGCTGCTGGAATAGCTGCTGGAATAGCTGCTGGAAAAGCTGAAGGAAAAGCTGAAACAGCGGTCAAAATGCTGGAGCTCGGCATCGATGTCGAAACGATCTCAAAGGCCACTGGATTTTCCGTCGAGGAGATCAAGGCTATGCGTCCTCGTAATCCGAACATCTATCCAGATCGTGTGTTCAAGCACATGGCCGGAGAGGTGATGCTGTTCGACCGAATTACGGTACTGTATGGCAATCCGAAGTGCGCCCCTCCCGTGCCAGTCTACTGACCGGCATGCATGCGTGGCAGCTGGAGGAGGCCTGCAATCACTTCGGACTATTCTCCAGTCGATTCGCGGTGTACCCGGACCTGCTCGAGCAAGCAGGCTGAAAAAAGGTATCTTCACAGTCGTCAATTGATGACCGTGAAGATACCTTTTTTACATCTGGGTGAGCGTCAACGAGCTGACATGGCCTCCATTCGTTACAGAATTTCTCGTTGAGTAGCCTCGTAACCGAGAGCTTGCTCCTGCTCGGGCGCCTTACCCTTGCGGAGGAACAGACCGAGGAACAGCGCAACCGATGCAGCGATCACACCGAACCAGAACGCATCGTTAATGCCGGCGGCCAGAGCCTTTGTCATTTCGATCGCCGATTGTGGATCACTCACTGTACTCAAGTATTGCTTCTGCCCGCGTGACATTATACTAATATAGAGGGCAATTCCGATTGCGCCAGATACTTGCTGCAATGTATTCAAGATCGCTGTCCCGTGTGGATGCAGATGACGAGGCAGCTCGTTAAGCCCTGCGGTCTGTATAGGCATCATCACAAGTGCGATACCTACCATGAGTGTGATGTGCGCCGCAATGAGAAGGCCGGTCGAGGTCGTTTCGCCGAATCGGGTAAATAGCCACAAGGAGATGACAGCTAGGGTCAGACCGGGGATGACTAGCACGCGAGGTCCGAATTGATCAAAGAGCTTGCCTGAAATGGGAGCCATAAGTCCGTTCAAGATTCCTCCAGGCAGCAGCACCAAGCCTGACTTGAAGGCTGTCATCATCAGCACACCCTGCATAAACATCGGAAGCATGATCGCCGATGAGAAGAACGTCATCAGCAGTACGAACATCAATACGGATGCGAGTGCAAAGGTGGGATAGCGGAACGCGCGCATATCCATGACAGGCTCCTCAAGCACCAACTGCCGCCATATAAATAACACGAGAGCAACACCACCTGCGACGATCATCCAGATGACGAACGGCTCCGCCCAGCCCTTCTCCCCAGCACTGCTGAAGCCATAGACGATTCCGCCAAAGCCGATAGTTGACATAAGGATGGACAGAATGTCTACTCGCGGTCTGGTTACTTCCGACACGTTCCTCAGAACAGCGGCCCCTACCACAATGGAGAGCAGGGCAAGGGGCAGTACGAGATAGAACAACCAGCGCCAGGACAGCGCATCCACAATCAAGCCTGACAGCGTAGGACCGATCGCCGGCGCGAACATGACAACGAGGCCTAGCATCCCCATTGCACCTCCCCTTTTGTCTGGCGGGTAGATGGTCATAATAATGTTCATGATGAGCGGAAGCAGCATCCCGGTGCCAGCCGCTTGTAGAATCCGTCCTGCTAGCAGCAGCCCGAATACCGGCGATACCGCTGAAATAAGCGTGCCGACGAAAAACAGACTCATAGCTGTCAGAAACATTTGCCGGGTCGTGAACCATTGCTGTAAGACAGCCGTCACGGGAACAAGCACGCCAACGACAAGTAAATAGGCGGTTGTGAGCCACTGAACCTTCGTGGCAGATGCGCCGAAGGCTTCCATTAATGCAGGGAAGGCATTTCCCATTAACGTTTCGTTCAAAGCGGCAACAAACATGCCGACGATGAGTGCGACCATAATGGGGCCGCGTTTTAAGCTGGTTAAATCGATCATATCGTTCTCCTCCAATAGTAAGTGTCTAATATAATAAATATAGATCTATTATATCCACAATTAGAGCGCAAGAAGTGCATTACTTCTTGTCTGTCTCACTGTCTTCTGCCTCACGGTCTGTCTCACGACTGCAGCGCTTGAAGGTCTCATCCAGTACAGACTGGAGCGTGTGCTCTCGTAAATATTGATGCAGCTGCTGCTCCGCACCGAACATGACCTTCTCAACGAGACAATCCTTCTTGTCCGAACGCTTCTGTTCTTGCGGCTCAGCTGCCTGACCGGCCAATAGCTGATGCTGCTGCGAGCTCGAATTCGAGCATTCGAACAGCTGTTGTCTTCCTTCAATCACTTGAATCACATCCAGAAACGAAATCTCGTCAGCGGGTCTGGCAAGCTCATAGCCGCCATTCACTCCTGGCACAGCACGCACAAGTCCGTCCTGTCTGAGCTTAGACATGATTTTGGACAAATAGCTTTCGGATACACCAAGCGCTCCGGACAATTCCTTGATCCCGACATTGTGGCAGCGCTGTGAAAGTCCTAAATGAATTAATGCGTGCAGAGCGTAATCGGTGCTTTTGGAGAACTGCACAGGGCCTCCTCCCTTCAATGAATAAAAAATATTATTATAGATCTTTAATATCCATAATAGATGATCCAGTAACAAAATGCAAGGATGATCTTCAATGAACTCCACCTTATGCTAGCGGACATTCAGTGAGTGGGCTATATGCACTCGCCGATAGGGCGAAAGCAGGGAGGAGGCATGAGTTCGTCCACCCTACGAGGACAACTCCGCCTCCTCCTTCACCACCCCATATCGCTCCAGTGCCTTCCCCGACGTCTCCAGCATGCGCCGCTTCAAGAAGTCACCTTCGACCACCCGCACCCTCATCCCAAGAAAACGAAGCTTGGACAGCAGATACTCCCGCTCACTCTCCTGCATAACGACGCGGACGCGATACAGGTCCGTCTCCTCCTCGTATTCCACCGTCTTCTCAAAGCTCGAGAAGGCGTACAGGATGCGCGACAGCTCCGCGTTATAAGCGCGAACAATCTCAATGACCGCCTCGCTTCGCTGCGAGTGCAGCAGCTGTTCGATCTCCTGCCTCACACGCTCGGCCTTAGAGGGCTCAATCGATTCAGGCGTGACCGTACGAATCATACTTAGCCTGGTGCTCATGAAGGCGTGCGCAGGACGCTGACGACTCGAGTGCTGATCATCGCCATCCATGCGATACCACAGCAGGTACCACTCCCGCTTCACCATCGAATACTCCAGCTTATACGGCAAGCCCGCATGCTCGCTGTTCACTCGTCCGCTCTTCGTTTCGTATGTGATACGGATGCCTGTGTTATTCATCAAGTGCCTGCGCAATGAGCGCAGGAGCGGGTGGTACACCTGCTTCTCCTGCGAGCGGGCTTTCTCCGTCAAGTGACCGGACAGGTCCATGACCTCATCCGTCTCGAGCAGCGAGCGCAGCTTCGCTAGCGTATCCGTCGTGAACGCCTCGTCCGCCGCGGGATGCGCGAGCATCGTCTTCAGCCACGCCCGCTCGTGAGAGGTGACCATGAAGGTGCCGGAGTCGCCCAGCCGGGAGAGGATCTGGTAGTTGAATATTTTCTCAAATAAATTCATAGTACGACTGCAGCTCCTTCCATTCCGCAATGAATTCGTCGCGTAGCTGCACCGGCTCCAGCACCTCGCAGCTCGATCCGAAGCTCCGCAGCCACGGCTTGATCTCCGTCGTCCCGTTCACGGTAATCTCGAATACGAACGAGACCTCATCCTCCTGTACAATATTGCCCCATTGCCCCTGCTGCAGGACGCGTTCTCGGATGAAGCTCGGCTCTGGGCCTTCCGGATGATAGAAGCGGGCACGCACCGTCACCGATCGTCCGGTATCGACCAGCCAGCTGAATCGGATATGGTCAGCGAGCTTGCTCCGCTTCTGCTCCAGCCACGCCATATCTACCGCTTCATCCTCATCGATCTCGAGCTGCGTCATGCCCTCCATGCGGTACTTCCGAATGCCCTCCCGACCATGCGACAGCAAGTACCATCGGCCATATTGATGATCGTACACGATCTGAAGCGGAAGCGTCGTGTGGGCTTTTCCCCCCGGCTCGCGCTCGAACAATGGATTCGTATTCTGGGACGAGTAGCTTCGGTCGGACTTCGGGGAGAAGTAGAGGAAGCGTACCTTCCTGCCGCAGCGGATCGCATGGAGGAGTGTGAATAGATGAGCCTCATCGAGAATCCGTGAATGATAATGATATTTATATAGCATAGCCTCCAGCGACTGCGGCTCGACTCCCTTGCGCAGCAGCAGCTTCTTCAGGCCGTCGCGCAGCAGGTAGCCTTGTACGGAAGGAACCTGCGTGTTCGCCATTACATCGACAT
This sequence comes from Paenibacillus sp. YYML68, assembly GCF_027923405.1. Lineage (NCBI taxonomy): Bacteria > Bacillati > Bacillota > Bacilli > Caryophanales > Paenibacillaceae > Paenibacillus > Paenibacillus sp. YYML68. The sequence goes on from NZ_BQYI01000001.1 coordinate 1,156,643, forward strand.
AGTCATACAGATCGAGCAGTTCCTCCTGGGATAAGTCTCGAACCAGATCGTCCTGGATGCGATACCGATATGGGCGAGGTCCCGCTTCCCGCTGAATGACGCCGACCTGCTCCAAGTACTTCAGATCCGAGCGGATCGTCTTCTCATCAGGCAGAGGAAGCTCGGGAGGCAGACTGCCGCAGCATCGGTCGAGCAGCTCCATCACCGTCGAGGGCTGTTCATGCATCGCCGCTAGCAGCAGCGAGATGCGCTGGCTCTCGGATTCCTTCACAGACTTCGCGCGATACAGGAACAGCAAGAGCGGGTCGGTGGAGTCGTAATACCGATAGCGGATCGTCTCGGATAGCTCCTTGCTACGCTCCTCGGGCAGCTGCTGGTGGATGGAGCTCACGATGTCCTTGAGCCGACGGATCGTCTTGTCGAAGGTATGGACGGAGATGCCGAGACGCTCTGCGAACTGCTGTCGATTGAAGGCACCGCTCGTCAGCGCTAGCATACGCAGGAATTGAATTTCTTTATCGAAGCTTTCCTTAGCCAATACGTATCCCCCGTTCAGAGTAAGCATCTTCTACCATTGTAGCAGGGCGCGGAATTGGATGAAATGGAAAAGTTTCGTACGTGTCGCCATACTTCCGCCATGTTCGAATACGCCATCATGAGCGATGATAGACCCTGTAACACATTGGTTCTTAGGCGGACGGTCGTAGCGAGGCGTGGATATCGGTGATCCCGCAGTGCCGCATCGATTCGATGACGGTATCCTGTACGCTCGGACCGATAAGAATCCTCCATAGGGGTTCAATTCCCCGATCGCCTGCTAAGCGAAATTGGTCATATGCTCGAGCGTAAGCTCGAACAAGAGAGTAAGAGTATGTAAAGGGCCAACGAATCTCAGAATCCCGGGCGGCTAGTGTGAGCGCACTGCAGTCTGGCTATGCAATCCGTGGATACCGATCGAGCGCATGCTTCAGGAGTCGTCCAGGATCGAAGAGGAGGAGGGCTGGCCGCAGTCGGGTCAGCTTCATCCGAATCGGATGTCTTGGCGCAGCTCCAGCAGCACGCAGGTCTTAAGCGCGATTCCGCCAAGGCTGCAGCTGGGCTTCTCAGATGATGGTCGAACAATGAAAGGGGTACACCATATGTTTACTACAGTAACGATCCAAGCCGACCAACGCGGCCTGCTCTTCCATAAAGGAAGCTATGTGAGAACGCTTCAACCCGGAGCTTACCGCTATATCAAATGGTCCCAGCACACCGTAGTCGTGATGAATGTGACGAAGCCGTTCGTCGTCGAAGGCAAGGACGTGCAGCTGTTCCTGCACGATGTAGACCTGAGGCGCGAGCTCGACCTCGTCCGGGTAGCGGACCACGAGTACGTGCTGCACTACGAGGACGGCCAATTCGTACAGCTATTGAAGCCAGGTGTCTACGCGTACTGGAACGTGCTGAGGAAGCATACGTTCGTGCATCTCGACATCCGTAAGCCGGAGCTGCCTCCCGAGGTTGACCGTTCGATCGTACCGAAGCTGGCGGTCTATGTGCAGAGCTGTGAGATTGCGAGTCACGAGACGGGCTTCCTGTTCTACGATCATGTGCTGCAGCGCGAGCTGTCTCCGGGCAAGTACTATTATTGGAAGAGCTCGGTCTCGATTATGGTCAAGACGATCGATCTCAGACAGCAGCAGATGGACCTGATCGGTCAGGAGATGATGACGGAGGACAAGGTGACGCTGCGACTGAATTTTGTATGCCAATACAAGATCGTCGAGCCGCTGCGGGTGCTGGAGCGCAAGTCGTTCGATGAGCAGATCCATATTCAGCTGCAGCTTATGCTTCGGGAATATGTGGGCACGCTGAAGCTAGACGACCTGTTGAAGCGCAAGGAGGATATCGCCCAGTTCGTGCTGTCCCGCATGCGTGAGAAGGGGGGCGAGCTCGGCGTGCAGTTCCTGAACGCGGGGGTGAAGGACGTCATCCTGCCGGGGGAGATGAAGGACATATTGAACACCGTCCTGCTCGCGGAGAAGAAGGCTCAAGCGAATCTGATCACGCGCCGCGAGGAGACGGCCTCCACCCGGAGCCTGCTCAATACGGCGAAGCTGATGGATGAGAATGAGACGCTGTTCCGATTGAAGGAGCTCGAGTTTCTGGAGAAAATATGCGAGAAGATCGGCTCCATCTCGGTGACGGGCGGGGGAGACCTGCTCGCGCGGCTAGGCTCACTCCTCGGGGAGAGGAAGGCGGCAGATAAGTAGGAGCGGGTAGCGGGGCAGTGGGTTTGGGTTGGATCGCGAGTTTTTCATGGGAAAAAGACATCTCCCTTAACAGCAAGGATTACATATGGCTCGAACGTTCAGGCACGAGGATTCACCACCCTAGAAGAAGCAAGAAGAAGCCGTAGGAGCATCCGACGGCTTCTTCTGCTCGGACTAGATTAGATGTACGAACCACGCTGGCCTTATTCAGCTGACACCCAGCTGTTCCTTTAACTCGTCGATCCAGCTCGTTCGCCCTGTGCCATAATTCAAGCTCTGCCCGATGTCATATAGAGAGCCGTTCTCATAGTTCACGGACAGAATGAGGTCGGGTATAGCATCGAAGCCTCTTCTTGCAAGTGAATCCAGGATCGGTCCATAATAGGCGGCGGCATGGGCAGCATCTTGTTTCGAAGTATACGGATGATTGCCGTACGATTTTACGAAAATGTCAAAAATATCGCTTCCATCCTCCGTAACGAACTTTCCATTAACAACGGACAAATCTTTAAGGTGATAGCCGGTAACCGTCTGAATGTTGCGAACGAGGTTGAATTTCTCATACTTCTCCTGTGTAAATTGCTCTGAATCTGGCGCGCGACTTCCTATAATATGGAAAAATAACTCCTTGGAATTCCGACCGGAATTTAGTACTAGCTCCAATTGACTGCGAAGGTCTTCATCCTCCGTCCCGCTGACCATAAGCCGATAGTTATTGGGATCAATAGTGAACGTCAGCTTCACACCATCAGGTATGTGAACGCTGTTCTTGTCCAGTAGCTGCTTCAGCTGCCCATTCACTTGTTGCCGATTGTAAGCCTTATCTATCTCAGACTCTACGATCACGTTGATGGGTCGTTCTTCACGTAAGATGTAATCCCCCATGTCGTATGTGTTTAACTTGCCGTGCTTGAGATATGCAAATTCATTACTGGCGGCAATACGTCTTTCTTGCTCGGTCATGTTCTTCTTGAAGAAGGGAGATAGTGGATTCTGGTATTTATCCGCTATATGATTAGCCGGATTCGAGAAGCTCATATTTTGCTGATTCATCCTTTGGTAGTGCTCATCCATTTTTTGCGTTATTCGGTCCTGATCGCTGTAGCGCTTGTTACGACTTTGAACGACCGTATCGTTAGTAGATTCTGTGCGAGCGGAGGGACCTGGTTGTTTTGATAATGAGGTGCTGCTTACATGTAGTGAGGCGAAAGATGAGTGGGTGGATGGAATCGTCATATCATGCTCCTCCTTGAATATAGAACTAACAATATCCAACGTTTAAGGTTAATATCGGAAAATAACACCCTAGAATGAAGGGGGTAAGAAAGTATCCTTTAGCAGCAAACTTCGACAAAGGTTAACTAGTAAAATAGGTATCGAAGCATTTTAAATATATTCCATATATGTGTATGATTTGAATAAATACGATTAATAGTTAATAGGAGGAATTGATTATGGTGCATGTATGGAAGCAACGATTTCTGTCGGTGTTCGTACTGTTGATGACAGTAGTGATCACTTTATCATCGGCTACACCTGCGCTGGCAAGCATTACAGGTAACAATACCTTTGGAACAGCCTACAACATGGGATATTGGAAGACAAGCACCTCAGATGTCAACATCTTGCCAGCGGGCATTGCGGAAGCCTATTTCAAATTTACAGCGAATGCCGGGGAGCGTGTCTATGCGAAGAGCACTTATAACACTAACTATACAGGGATGACAATAGAGGTGCTTAATAGTAGCGGGATGCAAGTAAGTTATGGAACGACAGTTATTAATCCGGACTCGTTACCGTTCATTTACGCTAACGCTAATGCGACTTCCAACTCTCAAACATTCTATATACGAGTCTCGAGAGGGAGCTATGACGGAGACATGTATTTTACTGTATCCGTGCTTGATCGAATCAAGTCGGGTAGCGGAACATTTAGCTTTACGGGGAAAGCAGTGAATAGTGGAAACTCGGGGTTAAACCCGTCGGGTGTAGATTCATCCGTCATCTCCATGGACCTGACGAATAATACGTCCATTCCTCGCAATGCAATCGTGAAGTCTGTGACGACATCTGGTTCGCAATCGCCAAGCCAAGGGAATGTGACGCATAAGATCATGCCGAACCAAACCATGGTGTGGTATACTTCCACGGTTAGCAGTTCCTCAAGTGGTTCCTACACGATTAATGTTGCAAATGGACTACACGTAGCTAAAATGTGGAGCTTTAAGTATAATGCTAAAGCAACAGCATCATCCACCATGTCGAATGTGAAAGCAACCTTCAATTACGAGTATGATGTGACGGATCAATTCTAACGCTTTCCGCCCTCCCTCTTATCAGGTAGGGCGGTTTTTATTGTTATGCGACAAAATAGGGCAGGTCACAATCAACAAATAAACAATTTCGGGAAAACCCTTTAAATTGTCAAGTTGTTGTGTATGCGCTTATATTCTGTAGTTTACCTGTAGTCCAATACGGGTAACTTCGTCGTCGGTAAGAACTGGAACAACGATACACCGAACCGTGTAGATAATTACAACGCAGGCGTCTGGGCTCCGCAAGGGAACGGCTACTTGACGTTCAACGGCTGGACGCGCAACTCGCTCATCGAATATTACATCGTAGACAACTGGGGGACGTATCGTCCGACGGACACGCACGGTCAACCTGCAGCGACGAGTAAGAACGACCAGACTCATATCGACTCCCATTTTGTACACGTTAAAGGCGGGGCATTCACGAATAAAAACTTGAGCTACTATCCAAACAACGTTACGGTCGCGAGCTTCTACATCGGTAAGTATGAGGTTACGCAGCAGGAATGAATGGACGTGATGGGCAGCAATCCGTCCACCTTCAAGGGCGACAAGCTGCCTGTCGAGATGGTGAGCTGGTATGACGTGATCGAATATTGCAACAAGCGAAGCCTGAAGGAAGGCTTGCAGCCGTATTACACCATCAATAAGACGCAGAAAGATCCCGTGAACCAAAACGAGAATGACTCGAGCAAGTGGATCGTCACGGTTGATGAAGACGCGAACGGCAACCGGCTGCCGACCGACTCCGAATGGGAGTATGCGGAACGCGGGGGAGCAATATTTGACCGGAGACTGGATGTGGCCGAAGCTGGAGAATAACAAGAACCGAACGAAGTCGGTCGGACTCCAGAAGCCGAATGAGCTCGGGTTGTACGATATGTCCGGCAACGTGCGGGAATGGTGCTCGGATTGGTACAACGGCGACGACTATCCGACAGGAATGCTCCGGGTCGTGAAGGGTGGCGGCTGGATTGGCGACGTCAGCAACAACGTCGTGTCGTTCCGGGGCAAGTTCGATCCGAACGGCTTCGGTCCGGATCAAGGCTTCCGCTTGGTGCGAGGGGAGTGAGGAGCTTCGCGGGTCTCGCGAAGCTCCTCTACTTCACAAGCTACTCCAAATTAGCATGACGACTCATCATATCCTGTGCATGAACGGATCTTAGCTCCATGATTCGCAGGACGACAGCGTCGAGGAACAGCAGCAACGCTTGCTCGAACAGCGAGCCCATCGGCTGGATGGAAGGGCTGTCCAGCTGCTCCTTAGACGCTCCAGGCAGCACGACGGTCGTGCCCGCTAACGAGCCGATCGTAGAGTGGGGCGCGGTGGTGATCGCTGCGACGTCAGCCTGCAAGCTGTGCGCCCGCTGCGCGATTGGAATTAAGCTGCGGGTCTCGCCGGAGCCTGTCGCAATGAGCAGCAGGTCGCCTTCGCGTAGGGCGGGCGTGACCGCTTCGCCGACGACGTAGGCGCATAGGCCCAGATGCACGAGGCGCATCGCGAAGGAGCGCGCCATGAGGCCGGAGCGACCGGCCCCCGCTACATAGATGCTGCGGGCATCGAGCAGCTGCGCGATGAGCGCCTCCGCCTCGGCATCCGATACGGCCTCCGTGAGCCGAGTCAGCTCGCTCTGAATGTGGGTAAGATAGGCGACCGTCGGCATTATACCGCGCAGCCTTCTTGAATGAGCTGCTGCATCTGGGCGGCTACGGCTGCCCTGTCCGCTGCCCCTGTAATGCCGCCGCCGACGATGATGAGATCCGGCGCGCACTTGATGACATCAGGCAGCGTCTCCAGCTTGATGCCACCAGCGACCGCTGTCTTCGCGTGTCGGACGACGCGCTTGATTGTCTGGAGGTCGTCGAAGGAGTTCCTCCCGACCGCCTGCAGGTCATAGCCAGTATGGACGCATATGTAGTCGACGCCGAACGCGTCGAGCTCACGGGCGCGTTGCTCTATATGTTTCACCCCGATCATATCGACGAGAATGGATGCTCCCCGCTTCCTTGCTTCCTCGACCGCCCCTTGGATCGTGACATCCTCGGCAACACCCAATATTGTGACGATGTCTGCACCCGCCTCGGACGCCTTCATCACCTCGTAGCCCGCTGCATCCATCACCTTCAGATCGGCCAGCACCTGCAGATGAGGGAAGGCCGCCTTGATCTCCTTCACAGCGCGCAAGCCCTCGTTAATGACAACCGGCGTGCCGATCTCGACAATGTCAATGTACGCCTCTACCTCTGCCACGACCTCCTTAGCCTCGGGAATATTAACAAGATCGAGCGCTAATTGAAGCTTCATACCAAGATCACTCCTTAGAATTAGTGGTTCAACGTTCCACTTTATTCTAAATCCAAGTATATTATTGGGGAAGTACGCACAATTTAGGAACATAGTACCTCGCAGGGAACTACCCCGTGGCGCGAGAGCTTAGTCGATCGTTGAGGTGCTGTCCGATGCCTTGGGGCTGGAGCCAGACTCCATATGCTGGGTGCCCCACCTCGCCATCACCTCGAGCACTCCCTTGAGGGAACGGCCGTATTCCGTCATCGTATATTCAACCTTCGGCGGCACCTGCGGGTACACGTCCCGATGAATGATGCCGTCCTGCTCGAGCTCTCTCAGCTGCTGAGTGAGCATTTTGTGCGTAATCGCCGGCATCTCCCGCCGCAACTCGCCGAACCGCATCGCACCGTCCGTCAGCAGGCACAGAATGACCGGCTTCCACTTGCCGCCGATGACCTTCAGCGTAGTCTCGACCGCACTCTTGAATTGTTGATCGCCCAATCTACATGCTCCTTACGTCGGTAATCGTCATACATAGGTGTCTTGCCTGACGAATGTTGCACAGACAAGCTCGCACTTATTGAATCCAGTATACACTGCGCTGGAGCGGGCTGTCATACCGATGAGAGGTACGAGATTGTGTATTCTGTCCATTGCCGCTTTCTTCATCTGCTGGTGGTTGTTTAGACGCTTCGACCCACCTGAAGCGAGCATCGAGGTGGGGCAGAGGGCGGAAGTGCTCCGGCTCCGTCACGCGGGCTGGCTCGTTCCCCTTGTATTGTCCGTCGTCGTATTCTTCTTGAAGCTCCTATTCTTGTAATGTGAAAAAAAGACGCCTCCGCCGCTGCTGCACAGAACAGCAGTTCGGTAGGCGTCTTTCTTTCTCACAGCGATATACGTTGCTCCCCGCCTCGTTACCGCCACAACTCGGCAGTCACCCTGCCTCAGCAGTACGCTGACGGCCCTGAATGGCGAACACCGTCATGCTGACCGCGACTATCGCGCATATCATGTACATCACCGAGTACGACGACATGTCTGCGATCGGTCCCATAATAACCCCACCCAGCGAAGAGCCGAGGTCGGCTGTCGCGATGAACAGGCCGAGCAGCACATTGCGGTTGTCCTTAGGCAGGACGAACGTCAAGTACGTCGTCAGCGTCGGATACAGCAGCGCTTGTGCGGCTCCCATCATGATGGCGCCGATATAGAGGAAGCCCACTCCTCCCCAGATGGAGACGCTGACGGCTTGTGCGGCTGCAGCAATCGTCAGCACAATCATGATGATGTAGCCCGTATGCCACTTGCCGTCTGAGGGAATCCGCTTCCGGAGGAGGAAGCGCGCCGCCACGACCGTCGCCGCCTGGAGCATTAAGTAAATGCCGGCATTCCCCCCTTGAATCTGCATGGCATACAGCGGAATGAAGGCCGTCACGGCACCGAAGACGAGGGAGGCTGTCAGCATGAGCACGCTGCACTTGAACAGGTGCGGGTTGCGCACCATCTCGCGATACGACTTCAGGATGATCGCTCCTTGCATCGAGGTACCGCCAGCTGGCTTCGCAGCCTCGACGCCCACGGCCGCCTCGGCGCTATGCGAGTCGACCCGGGCGCTGTAGCCTACAACTCCAGTCATAATAGCAATCGCAAGCATGACGTAGGTGAAGGTCTGCATATCCCCAGACTGCCACATCCCTAGCGCGAGCAGCGGACCGAGTATGCCCGGCATGAAGGCGCACAGCGAGTACAGCGAGATGCCCTGCGAGCGGTCCTCCTCCGGCAGCGCGTCGATGATGCCTAGCTGCAGCGCCATCGAGAAGCACGCCGTACATACCCCTTGCATCACACGCGCGAAGAAATATCCTTCCAGACCGGTGAACGAGTAGAGCAATAGAGCCGATCCGTTAATGACAAGAATAGTACGCAGCACCTTCAACGCTCCGTATCGCTGAATCAACAGTCCCGCCCACGGACGAAGAAGCATCGAGGTGAATAAATAAGCACCCATAATAATGCCGATCGCTGTATTCGAGGCGCCCAGCGAGTCGCCCTTCAGCGGAATGATTACATTCAGCATGGAATTGGCACTGAAGTACAACAGTGTCAACATATATAGCCGTACAAATGGCCAGGCTAAAGCTCCCTTCAACACGTTAGCGACTTCCTCTCATTATCCTTAATTAGCTGGCTCCGTAGACACTAGCCTCAAGCCTCTATTGTGGAGCATCGACCGATCAGAATCAAGCCTTAATTCCAGCGATATCCTTGCATATCCGTTCAATATCATCGGCGAAGCTGTGTGCCTCGAACGCATCAGACATTGGCTGTCCCTGCAGCTGTCGTGCCGCTTCCTCAAGTCGATGCTCGTAGACCGCGATGAACCGATCGATTGTCGGACAGCTGGAGCGAAGATGTCTGGCGATGCCTTGGATGATTTTGATCCGGTAATAGTCCTCCTTCGGCATTCGTGGGATGTCCCAGCGGCCGTCTGTACCGATGAACATGGGGCGAATCGGAACAGCGGAGAAATCGAAATAGCGTCCATGCTCATCCGGCTCCGAGAACGGGTCGATCAGCAGGGAGGTGTAGCGCACATAGAGCAAATATTCCTGGTGTATCGCATCCAGCTGCTCGAAGCGCTCCATATCATCCCGCTGCAGGCTCTCCGGCCTTACCGGATAATTGTCGTCTGCCATGAACTTCAGAAGGTTCACACCCTTCAGGCTCATTCGCTCCAGCAGCGCTGAGATCTCGTTCCACGCCGTACGCATATCTCGAATCGCCTGCTGCGTTATCGGTCCTTCGGGATACAGCTTGTAGACGTACTTTTTGACCGTAGCGGGGCTAGAGCTCTCACTGAAGACGACATCCAGCGTGAATTCATTCATGAACAGTGGCGGATGCACGTAGAGCGATATGTTGCGCGCCTCGGCCTCGAACGGCGAGCTCATCGTCTCGATCTGAATACCGACGGCTTCATATACTTGCCGCAGCTGCTCGAGATAGGAGGAGGAAGTATGCGTCGAGCCGAAGTATACCTTGCGCTTCACAGCTGTCGTGAGCACACGATGAGACGGACCGACCGGCGTCCACCGCGTCGCGCCGAGGTACGTCGAGCAGCTGATGATCTCGGCATCGGAACGCCGATCCTGCATGTATTGACGGACGAGCGACCCCGAGCCGAGCGTCGGTGAGAGCAGAAGTACGCATTGTAGCTGCCGCAGTACGTCATCGTGTAGCTGACTCAGCACCTCAATATAGGCGTCCGCCGTCACAGCGAGTACGAGTGTATCCCAAGACCCTGCAACCGTATTATATGTGTAAAAAAGCTCATCCACGCGGCACTCACCCTGGACCGCCTGATGCTTCTCATTCTGTATCTCTACATATACGTAGTGCTCGTGCTGCCTGAGTGATTCGAAGAACGGAGCGGAGCGAGACGACGGCCTTCCGGCGATGCCGACGTAAGCCTGAAGGCGTTGCTTCAGCAGCACAGCCATCTGGATCGAAACAGGGCCAGTGCCTGCGATGAGGATGTGTGAGTTCGGATTCATAGGGCCTCCTTATGTACGAATAGATGTAGATGGATCATGCCCAGCGCCTATGCTTGCTGGTACAATGCCAGATCGAAGACACGACCGGAACGGCTTACGTGCTCAGCAAGACGCCACTTGCGCTCGTCAACAGCTGCCATCGGGTAATTGAACAGCGACTTCAGTCCATTGCCGTACCGGACCGCTGCTACGATCTGTCTGCCGGTACAGGCATGCAGCTGGTCTAACAGCTCGAATTTCTCAGGGACGGTCGAGCTGAAGATGAGATGGGTCGCCTTGCCGATCTCTGGCAGCTGCTCCGCAGGGGCGAGCTCAAGTCGGATGTCGAGCCCCGCGCCGAGCCGCTCCACGACCTTCCGCCCTAGCGAGATCGCTTCGGCATCAATATCGATGCCAATGATTGTCGCTCCGGTCTGTCGGGCAAGGAATAGTGCGGTCATCGGGAAGGCGCCAGAGCCGATCCAGATGACGGTCGAGTCGGAGGTGAGCGGGAAGCTGCCGAACGGCTCACCTATACTCGCTTCGACGTGGTGGAAGTAGTCACTGCCTTCCGTATGGCCGCTGAGCAGCTTCAGGGCGCGGTACTTCTCCGCGATCCCTACGCACAGCGAGGAGGAGGCGCGCAGCTCCGCCGCAAGCTTCGTCAGCTCCTCGGCCACGGACGAAGGCTGCATCAGCTCGGTCCACAGCAGCTCATGGTCCGTGTTGGTGACGAAGGCAGTATACGCATCGATGACAGCATCGAGCTCCATGCTGTGCTGTGCGGATGTCGGGTAGCGATTGAGCAATTGCGCGAATTGGTCTCGGAACTGCATTAAGCTGCGGCGAAAGTGTACCGCTCGGTCGTCGTGAGCCGCTTCCGTCCATGCTGGAAGCTCATACGGTATGACTTCCGCTTGTGAGTTCATGAATGTCTCCCCTTTGAATCGATTAGGCTAGTAAACGTTTAACGAGATTAATCGTAAACTTTACTATTTAAAGCCTTTGTTAATCATATCCAAAGCTGGGTAAGGCGTCAAGGAGGGATTTGGGGTTCGGTTGTAGGTTTTGATGGATCATTGGATAGATAAATCCAAAATATAGTACACACAGATGGCTTCATAGGGAGATAAGGAGGAATCCTCCTTCAATTCGAGAGTCATCCTTGTTATTTGGATGGGTAGCATTGATTCATAGTAGATCACCGCGACAGCTACTCCTGAATCATCATCCAATATCGTCACTTGCCTGTTTGCAAACTTTTTTTTCACGCTATAACTCTTACCCCGAAGCTGAAACACAAAGTGTGGATTCATTCTAACCATCGAATGATCTTCAAGCTGAAACGAAACATGTTGTTGCTGGTCCTGAATGTGAATCGTCCATTTATTTCGTAGCCATGAACTGATTCGTTTAGACTGAATACGGATTACACGATCCTTGCTCTCTACCACTACATCTATAGCCCAGCGGTCGATGAACAAACTCATGATCTGATCAACTCGATGATAATAAAGACGTCTCACCTTACCGATCTCGACCTGGTTATTGTCTCTAATGATAATGGGCGATGTGGAAAGCCTAAAATATGGCTTCTGGAAATGAAAGGTGTTCATAGTATCACAACCCCTATATGATTATATTTATAGTATATTATATCATTAATTACCACTAAGGATTGCCATGGTGTCTAACCTAACCAATATGTTGAATACGTTAAACAAAGGGAGAGAACGATCTCATGAACTCGACCTTGGTCCAGTGTCAACGTGGACTCCGGTTGGTTGTTCATGCTCCGGTCCCTTCGTATAATCAAGTTGATTATAGGGATTTTAATCCATAACTGGGATGAGGGGCTGTGCGGAGTGAACACGTTAATCGAGTTCAGTAAGGTGACGAAGGAGTATCAGATCGGAGAAGTGCGAATTAAGGCCCTCCAAGGTGTAGACTTTACGATATCGGAGGGGGAATTCGTCGTCATTCTAGGGGCAAGCGGTGCGGGGAAGAGCACCATATTGAACATTCTCGGCGGCATGGACACGGCTTCGTCCGGCCAGGTGCTTGTCCGTGGTCAAGACATTACGCGCTACAATGAGAAGCAATTAACGGAATATCGGGCGGAGAAGGTCGGCTTTGTGTTTCAATTTTATAACCTGATCCCGAATCTGACTGCATTGGAGAACGTCGAATTCGCGACTGAAGTATGCCGCAACTACTTGGATGCCAAGGATATTATGTCGAGAGTCGGATTGAAGGAGCGTACCCGGAACTTTCCCTCGCAGCTGTCGGGAGGGGAGCAGCAACGGGTGGCGATCGCTCGGGCTGTTGCCAAAAACCCGCTCCTGCTGCTCTGTGACGAGCCGACCGGAGCCCTGGATTACAGGACGGGCAAGTCTGTGCTTAAGCTTCTTCAAGACTTGAATCGAGAGACGAACAAGTGTGTTGTAGTGGTTACACATAACACGGCGATCGCGCCTATGGCCGATAAGATTATTAAGGTGAAAAGCGGGATGATCGAAAGCGTCACGATCAATACGAGCAAGCAAAGCGTGGAAGGGATTGAGTGGTAATCGTGAAGCTATTCGTGAAGCTCGTAAGGGATATGAGGCAGCAGGTGGGTCAGTTTATCGCCCTAGTGCTGGTTGTTGCTGTGGGCGCTTTTTTCTATGCCGGGCTCGTTACGTACAGTGATCATCTGAGCGCCTATACGAAGACGTACTTCGAGACCTATAACTTGAGTGACCTGAATGTGTATTACGAGCAGGTGTCCAGCTCAGAAGTGACTGCTCTAGGCCTAGTTGAAGGGGTCGGCAAGGCGGAGGGGCGTTATACGGTGGAGGCTGCACAGTCCCTAGACGGCGATAAGTCGACAATCAACCTTCATTCGATTCCCGAGAATAATGAGATCAACGTGCCAGTCCTGCTGGCAGGCCGCCTCCCGGCCCATAAGCACGAGCTCCTGCTCGATTCCCGTTATGCGAAGGAGCATCAGCTGCAGGCTGGGGATCACATCCAGCTAACCGTGAATGACACGGTTGTTCCGTTTGTAATTATCGGCTTAGGTGAAAATGTAGAGTATGCCAAGAAGAACGACACCCAGAACCACCGCGCCTTCGGTGTTGCGTATATGGCGGAGGAGATGATCCCTGTTCTCGCAGGGCATGTTCATTACAATGAGGTCATGATTGATGCCAATGAAGGGGCCGACATCGAGCAGGTGGGCAAGGCGATTGAAGCGCGGTCCCAGTCTCTTCCTTATATAGACCAATTGAGTAAAGAGCGCTCCTTCAACTATTCTAAGGTCAGTGAGACGATCTACAATAACAGCATGATGAGCAAGGTAATCCCGCTCGTATTGTTCATGATTGAGGCGGTCATTCTGTTTCTGACGATGTCGAGAGTGATCGATTCCCAGCGGTATCAGGTCGGGATTATGAAGGCGCTCGGGGTTAGAGATCGAAGCATCATGCTTCATTATATGGGTTACCCGGTGCTGGTCGCTGTGGTAGGGGCTATTGTCGGCTGCATCCTGGCGTCGCTCGTGTTCGTTCCCTTCGTCACGGCCTCGAATGCAAGATCATACTCGCTGCCTGACATTCAATTCTCGCTCTCCATCTACTCCGTCCTGCCACCGATTCTGATCTCCAGTGCGTTCGGCAGCTTAGCCTGCTACTTAAGCGGCAGAGCCATCCTGCAGGAGCGTGCGGCGCAAGCGCTGCGGCCGAAGCCGCCGAAGCGGATGAAGCAGCTGCTGCTCGAAAGAACGGTCCTATGGAGCCGCCTGTCCTACAGCTTCAAGCTCATCATTCGTAATCTATGGCTGAACCGACGTAAAGCATTAGCCAGCTCGGTCGGGGTCGTTGTCAGCACCGTTCTGCTCATTACAGCCTTCGGCACGCAGTCAGCTCTACTGCAGGTGGCGAGCCAGATTGAAGACGTGAATCTGTATGATCTGCGGATCGATTATGCGAAGGGAACGACACCCGAGCTGACTCAGCTGCCTGAGGGAATTGCATACCCATATGTACTATCTGCCATTCCGACCCAATTGTTGAAGGCGGATGAGAAGGAGAACGCCACGCTCATTGTTACGGATCAAGATAATTCGCTTATTCGGTTCTTCGATGCGGAGGGCAAGCAGCTGTCGTTACAGCACGGCGGGGTGCTTGTGCCCCAGTCCTATGCGAATCAATATGGTATTGTAGAAGGGGATACGATTCGAATCAAGCTTACCGCACCAGAGTACAAGGATCGGATCGTGGAGATGAACGTGCTCGGACTATCCACGCAATATTCGGATCCGGCGTTCTATGGCACGCCAGAGTATATCAGGAGCCTCGGTATTGATTACCGTCCAGCCTCGCTTATCGTTCAAGCGGCGAGTGAGGAGGACCTGGAGAGCGCACGCATCTTCTTCGAACAAGACCCATCCGTGGAGCGGATTACCGACCAGAGCGACCTGCAGCAATCGGCGCAGTTCATACTGAAGCAGAACAGCTTCTTATTCATCATGTTCATCATCTGTGCCGTTGTTCTATCGTTCGGCGCCATCTACACGATCTCCTCGATCAACATCTATGAACGCAGCCGTGAGCTGGCAACACTGATGGTGCTGGGCTATCAGAAGTCGAGGATCAACAGGCTCCTATTGATGGAAAATACGGTAGTGACGGCGTTCGCCGTACTGGCCGCCTTGCCGCTCAGCGGGTATATGTTCGGCTTCATCGTCAAGGCGCTGTCCAGTGCCCATCAGCAAATCCCCGCGCAATTGAATATGGGCGTCCTGGTGCTTGCTGTTGCGCTCGCCTTCTTCCTCACAGCGCTATCGAGCTTGCTGCTGAGGCGTAACGTTGCGAGGATTCATATGATCGAAGCGTTGAAAAGCGTGGAGTAATGGATATAGTACAAAATAACCCCTCACAGCATCGTGAGGGGTTGCATCTTAAGACGGAACGATACAACGATCAAGCCAGAATCGGATGATTGCGAACACGAACAGAGTCCGCTGTTACCGTAATGACATGATTCAGTTGTAGTAAGCCGCAGCCCTCAAGTCTAGGGTCTTCCCCAAGAGATACAGTCCGTTTAATGAGCTGAGCGTAGATCTCAGGCTCGGTGAACGTTCGATTATACTTCGACTCTAGCCAGTTGATCAACAGCGCTGCAGCACCTGCAACATGAGGGGCAGCCATCGAAGTTCCTTTTAACTTGGCATAAGATGGCTTGGTATAGGTGGACCAGATGTCATCTCCCGGTGCTACGAGATCAACCTGATCGTTAGTGTTGGTGAACGGCGGGAAGGTGCCGTCAAGACTTATGGCTCCTACACATACCGCCTCAGGATAGGCGCCTGGATACATAATCTCGTCATTGGCTGCACCAGAGCCTCTTCCCTCATTACCAGCGGCGCATACAACCAGAATGTCGTTCGCGACGGCCTCTTGAACCGCCTTATGGAGCTTCGGATCGTTGAATTCTCCGCCTAATGACATGTTTATCACTCGTACGCGCTGCTTACCATCTGCACCACCACGCCATTCCATGCAGTAGCGTATGGCGTCGATAATGCAGCTATTCGAGGCTCCGTAGCTAACATCCCCATTGGCATCTTTATACTCCTGCATCACTTTAACGATGAGTAGCTTGACCTTAGGCGCTACACCGACGACGCCTGCGCCGTTCTCTACTGCTGCAATAGTACCGGCTACATGGGTTCCATGCCCGTTCCTATCAGTTACATCTTGGGCACCGCCCTCCGTAGTAACAAAGTTGCGAGTATCGATAATGTTCGATTTCAAGTCGGTATGGTTCACGTCGCACCCGCTATCGATGACAGCTACTACAACGTCTTCGCCCTTGCGGCTCTGCGGCCATACCTCTTCAGCCTGGATCATCCGAACGCCGGCAGGCTTCTCATAGACGGATTGTTCTTGTGCAAGAACCTCAAAGCGTGGAATACGGTAATTGAGCATAGATTGAAGTCCCCCTTGTATGTTAGTGTAATTTCGAAAAAGCTGAGAAGTCGATCTGCTCGGCCAGCTCGGGCTTATCAATCAATGGATTGCGATTTCCTTGTATGCGGAATATCGTCTGGTTCCGGTGCTTCTCATAGAGCAGGTTGGGCGGGTGTTGGTTATGCCAGTCTAATAGTACCTGGACGTTAAACATGGTCTTATATTGCGAGAGAAGCTTGTCACCGTGTCGGAGCAAAAAGTAGAGCGTCGCTCTCGCGACGAGACCTTTACCATACTCCGGTTCAAACTCGCCCCCGGCAAGAGCATCGTTCCCAGTTTCTTTCCCACAATCGTGGCGAATGGTATCTCTCTGTAATGTACGCTCCGGATTATAGTCCGGATAGTCTTCATAACTCTTGTTCCCGCGATGAGTATTGCACGGTATTTCGCAGTAAAACAGGTGATGTAAATCGCCTCTCATCGGTTCTTGCTTGCCGTAATAAGACTGTGGAACTACGTGCTCGATATTGAGCGGATAATTCTCGATACCACTTGTGAGCTCTTGCATCGAGATTTGTTGCATGAACGCTTGATCACTCTTTAGCACTGTAAGGGGGTCTGCCTCCTTACCAGAGTACAAGCTGCGGAATGTACCATCCGGGTGTAGGTCGACCAAGGATTTGAGATGCTTGTCGCTTTCTCTACGGTAGCGTATCTCCGTATGGTGGGTTTCGGTTAATAGCCCCTTTAATGCTTGAAACAATTGCTTTGGGTTCTGGCTCGTCAGGTCAATGTTTCTGTAATAGTGAACAATATCGGATTCATCCTGCTTCGCATCGTAATAATCGAGGTCATTATCACGAAACCGCTGCAGATTAACCTCCAATGTGCTCTGGCTGTCGTTCATTGTGGCCATTAGGGTGCTTAGCTCTTCATTTTGAACGTGAGATGAATCTGTAGGTAACAATTCTCGGTCCATACTACTGTTCTAACCTCCTGAAAATGTGATTATTTGTCTCTGACGGTCATAATTTCTCCTTAACCTTCAAGGATATGCATGAGATACAATACTATTTTTACAAATATTGAAATTATTGTATTAACTGTCCGCTAGAACATACATTCCCTGACAACCATCTGTCCAAACCACAAGGTAATATAAGGGTATATATGGACATAGAGGAAAGGGTGTTACGTATGTTAGTCGAGCTGCTGCCGCTGCTGTTTCCAGCCTACCTGCTCACTGGAGCGTGGTATGGCTATACTAGAGTCTCTTATTACAAGCGTGTACTGGCGGAGAACCCGCAGCAACAGATTGAGGAGGAGATCGCTCGGCTAGAGCGCAGCCTATCCCGTATGAAAGAAAGTCCCCATCGGCATACGAAGCCTGTGCAGAGCTTGATCAAGCGATGCGAGCACAATCTGCAGGAGCTGAAGCAGCTGAAGCCAAGCTTCATGACAGGGCGCATCGAGCTCGTAGTGCTCATTCAACAGGGAATCCAGTTACTAGGCGAGCAATTCTGGGTCCGCACGTTTATCTATGAGCTGCTGTTCTGGCTGCCGTATAAGCTTTTTTTGTCCAAAGAGGAGTAAAGGTGTAAGTCAGTCTAGCAACGATATGATACAATTCCAATAGAATTCACTACTAGCTGCCAAAGGATGAACGAACTGATGCCCGTCTATAACAAGCTGGTCCGAGATCGAATACCCGAGGTCATCGAGGCAAGCGGCAAGCAATGCCGCACTCGGCTGCTCGAGGAAGCAGAGTACAAGCGCGAGCTGATCGCCAAGCTCCATGAGGAGCTTCAGGAATATACATCCGCACAGGAGTCGGAGCATGCGCTGGAGGAGCTGGCCGATCTCCTCGAGGTCATACGCGCGCTGTCTGAGGTACATGGCTCCACCTGGGAGCAGCTCGACGCGTTAAGACAACGAAAGGCGGACGCCCGTGGCGGCTTCCGGGACCGGGTGTACCTTATTGATGTCGAAGACCGCGCTTAACATTAAGCTCATCACCGAGAATCTGGCCGATGAGCTCATCAGCGGCATGCAGCATGCCTCCGGCATCTACATCATGACCTCGTTCGTCATGCAGTCGGGCGTACGTCTGCTGGCGCCTCACCTGAAGCGTGCAATCGAGCGCGGAGCCGAGGTCAAGGTGCTCGCTGGAGACTACCTGTTCGTCACCCAGCCCGAGGGGCTGCGTGCTCTATGTGCGATCGATGCACGGCTCGAGGCGAGGCTGTGGCGCAGCATGGGCACGTCGTTCCACCCGAAGGCGTACCTGTTCGACTACGACAATGGGGAAGGGCTGCTCATCGTCGGCTCGTCTAATTTTTCCATGTCGGCGATGCGGATGGGGATGGAATGGAACCTCGCAATGAATGCGAGGGCGGAGCCGTATACGTTCCAGGTCGCGCTGGAGAAGTTCATGCATAACTTCTACCACGAGTCGACGCTGCCGCTCAACGAGCACACGATCGCAAGCTACGAAGAGGAATATCGGACCTGTCATCGCCACAATCCCGAGCTCACCCGCATGATCACCGAGCTCGAGGAGGAGGAATACCAGACGGAGCGCGAAGGAGGCACGGTTGACGACACAGCTGACGCTACCGATACCGCCCCGATTGCGCCTCGCTTCGCCCAGATCGATGCGCTGGAGGCGCTCGAGCGAACGCTTGAGGAGGAATATGACAAGGCGATGGTCGTCATGGCGACCGGTCTTGGCAAGACGTACTTGGCTGGCTTCTTCGCCGAGCGGTTCGAGCGGGTGCTGTTCGTCGCGCATCGGGAGGAGATTCTGCACCAGGCGAAGCGGTCGTTCCAGCGTATTATGCCGGATCGCAGCCTCGGTCTCTATAACGGGACGGTCAAGGAGGGGGATGCCGACTGTGTGTTCGCTTCGATCTATACGCTCGGGATGAAAAAGCACCGCGAGTCGTTCGCCCCCGATCGGTTCGATCTGATCGTCGTCGACGAGTTCCATCATGCGGCTGCCTCGTCGTATCAATCGGTCATACGATACTTCCAGCCGACGTTCCTGCTCGGCATTACCGCGACACCCGATCGGATGGATGGCAAAGATGTGTACGCCCTCTGCGACGGCAATGTAGCGTACCAGATTCACTTCATCGAGGCGATTCGTCGCGGCTGGCTGTCGCCGTTCCACTATTACGGCGTGTACGACGATACCGATTATTCGTCGATCCGCTGGCTCGGCTCGCATTACGATGACGAGCAGCTCACCGCCGCCCAGCTGAAGCAGTCGCTGGCGGACAAGATCTATGGCGCATGGAGCGAGCATAAGCAGACACGGACGATTAGCTTCTGCTCGTCGATTCGGCAGGCGGATTTTTTGGCGGAATATTATGAAGAGAGAGGCGTTCGAGCCGTCAGTCTTCACTCCAGTACAGTCGGTGTAACGCGGGAGGAGGCGATCCAGCGGCTGACGAGCGGGGAGCTCGACGTCATCTTCACGGTCGATCTGTTCAATGAAGGAGTAGACATCCCGAGTGTCGATACGCTGCTGTTCGTTCGTCCGACCGAATCACTCACCGTGTTCACGCAGCAGGTCGGACGGGGACTTCGCTTGTTCGAGCAGAAGACGCACTGCACGATTATTGACCTGATCGGCAACTACCGAAATGCGGATGTGAAGCTGAGCTTGTTCTCGAGCGGCGCGGAGGCGAAGGGGAAGGCGGCCAAGGAGGCGGTGCTGCCTTCTGTACCGGCGGGCTGTGAGCTGAACCTGGAGACGGCGGTGATCAGTCTGCTGGACGAGCTTAGCCGCAAGAAGCTGCCGCACCGCGACAAGCTGCATCGGTCGTTCCTCGATGTGAAGCACGAGCTAGGACGTATTCCGACGTATCTGGAGCTGCATCTGTACGGCAGGTCGAACAGCTGGGAATACCGCAGCGAGTTCGGCTCGTATGCTGGTTTCCTTCACTGGGCGGAATGCTTAACCGAGGACGAGCAGGAGGCGTACTACGAGCACGAAGCTTGGCTGCGCGACGTCGAGAAGACGGTCATGACGAAGAGCTACAAGATGATCGTGCTCCTCTACATGGTGGAGCGGGGTCCGGAGCAGTGGTGGAGGCCGGTTACTCCGCTGGAGGTCGCGCCGTTCTTCCATCGCTATCTGACGGAGAAGGAGCATCGCAGACGGATCGATTTCTCCGATCAAGATTCGAGGAAGCTGTGGGACTATAACGAGGCTACCGTCAGCAAGCTCATCGCGCGCATGCCGATGACGAAGTGGGCCGAAGCCCGCGGAAGCATGTCGACCTTCGAGGATGGGGTATTCGGTCTGCGGCTTGAGCTGGCGCCTGAGCATCGTGCCATCGTGTACCAATGGACGAGGGACATCTGCCTATACCGGCTGCACGTGCATTACGAGCGCAAGGAGCAGAAGCAGGGGCTGCTGCAGTGACATGCAACGAATGAGCCCTGTTACGATTCGAGTAAAATGAGGTGTTCTATGAAGCAAGGATTGTACGAACAGATCATCAATACGGTGACGCGCAGTCAGCTGGCTGCGCTCGACCCAGCCCAGTACGACATCGGCATCGAGCCGCTCGATGCGGAGGAGGCGCGGAAGCAGCTGTCGAGATATCTCGCGTCAGTGACTCGAAGGGCGCTGAAGCTCATTCGTGAGCAGCACGGCGACGATGCGGATGCGCTGCTGCTGCAGGTGCGCGCGTGCAACGATATTATCGCGGTGCTGCGAAGTGCGCTAGGCTCGGAGGAGCTGCAGGAATGGCAGCTCGATGAGCGGGGCGAGGTGCTCACCTACATCTACGCGAAGCTGAACCATATACGCAGCGTCAAGGAGACGAAGGTGCTGCGGCCGGTGACGCCGCTGTCCCAGAGCTCGTTGTTCACCGGCTCGCAGGCGGAGCCGAACATGATGAGCGAGCTCAAGGCGGAGATTATGACGGCCGATCAGGTGGAGCTGCTCGTGTCGTTCATCAAGTGGAGCGGGCTGCGTTGTCTGATGGAGCAGCTGGACCATTTTACTTCACGTGGGGGAAGATTGCGGGTCATTACGACGACGTACATGGAGGCGACCGACTACAAGGCGGTCATGGAGCTGTGCCAGCTGCCGAACACCGAGGTGAAAATCTCGTACGACACGAACCGGACGCGGCTGCATGCGAAGGCGTACGTGTTCAAGCGGGATACCGGCTTCACGACGGCGTACGTCGGCTCCTCGAATCTGTCGAATCCGGCGCTGACGAGCGGGCTCGAATGGAACCTGAAGGTGACGGAGAAGGATGCCTACGATGTGCTGAAGAAGATCGAAGCGACGTTCGAGAGCTATTGGAACGACCGTGAGTTCAAGAGCTTCTCGGCTGCGGACGAGGAGCATCAGCAGCTGCTGAAGCAAGCGCTCGGCAAGAAGAAGGCGCAGGAGTCAGAGTCAGGCAAGCTCATCTTCTCGTTCAATCTGACGCCGTACGATTACCAGAAAGAAATTCTTGAGAAACTGGAGGCGGAGCGAGTTCTCTACGGCCGAACGCGCAACCTGCTGGTGGCGGCGACGGGCGTCGGCAAGACGGTCATCTCGGCGTTCGACTACAAGCGCTTCGCCGGGCGTCAGCAGAGGGCCCGTCTGCTGTTCGTTGCCCATCGCGAGGAGATTCTGAAGCAGAGTCTCGATACGTTCCGCTTCATTCTGAAGGATCTGAACTTCGGGGAGCTTCACGTCGGCAGTCATGAGGCAGATTCACTGGACCATCTGTTCATCAGCATCCAGAGCTTCAACACGCTCAGGCTGGCCGAGCGCACGACCGCGGATTATTATGACTACATCGTTGTCGATGAATTTCACCATGCCGCGGCGCCCTCGTACCAGAGGCTGCTGTCCCACTATGAGCCGCGCATTCTGCTCGGACTGACGGCGACGCCGGAGCGGATGGACGGCAAGAGCATTCTGCATCACTTCGACGATACGATCGCTGCGGAGATTCGGCTGACCGATGCGATCGATCGGAAGCTGCTCTGTCCGTTCC
The DNA here is from genome assembly GCF_027923405.1 of Paenibacillus sp. YYML68. Lineage (NCBI taxonomy): Bacteria > Bacillati > Bacillota > Bacilli > Caryophanales > Paenibacillaceae > Paenibacillus > Paenibacillus sp. YYML68. Next base: position 1,179,004 of record NZ_BQYI01000001.1, read on the forward strand.
AATATTTCGGCGTGACGGACAGCGTCGATCTGACTCAGGTGAAGTGGTCGCGGCGAGGCTACGATCTGCAGGAGCTCGAGAACTTGTACACGCACAACAAAATTCGCGCCAGCCAAATCTTGAACAGTCTGAAGAAATATGTGACGGACCTCGACGAGGTGAAGGCGCTAGGCTTCTGCGTCAGCGTCGAGCATGCGCTCTATATGGCGAAGGTGTTCCAGGACGCAGGGATTGCGGCGATGGCGCTGCATGGCAAGTCGAGCGACGAGGAGCGCAGCACGGCGAAGGCTCGTCTTGTGATGGGTGAGATCAAGGTGATCTTCGTCGTCGATCTGTACAACGAAGGGGTCGACATTCCCGAGATCAACACGGTGCTGTTCCTGCGGCCTACGGAGAGCTTGACCGTGTTTCTGCAGCAGCTGGGGCGCGGGCTTCGATTGGCCGACGGCAAGGAATGCTTGACGGTGCTGGATTTCATCGGACAGGCGCATAAGGAGTACAGCTTCCAGGAGAAATTCCGGGCGCTGCTCGGCAAGACGAAGCATTCGGTGCAGCATTACGTCGAGCACGGATTCTCCAGTCTGCCGCGCGGCAGCTTCATCCAGCTGGAGAAGCAGGCGCAGGACTACATTCTGCGCAACCTGAAGCAGACGACGATCAACCGCAAGAGTCTCGTTAGCAAGCTGAAATATTTCGCTGACGACACAGGCCTAAGTGTCACACTGGATCACTTCACGCGGTACTACGGCATGAGTGTGCATGAGCTGTACGGCGGGCGTACGGGCAACCGGACGCTGCGCGGCCTGATGGCGGAGGCGGGCTTAATCGAGCCGTTCCACTTCGAGCATATGGATACGCTCGTGAAGCGGATGCCGGCCTTGCTGAGCATCAACTCGCGGAGATGGCTGCAATTTCTGATCGCGTATCTGGAGGAAGGGAGGCCGGTGCAGACCGAGGAGGAGCGTCTGATGCTGAACATGTTCTACTACACGTTCTACCGGTCCGAGCCGCACAAGCAAGGGTTCCGGGACGTGCAGCAGGCGGTGCAGACTATTACAGCATGTAAACCTTTCAGGGAAGAAATGATTGAGGTGCTTAAGTATAATGAAGCTCATCTTCGCTTCGTCGATCGCCGTAATGAGCTGCCATACGCCTGTCCGCTGGATCTACACTGCACGTATTCGACTGATCAGGTGCTCGCGGCGTTCGGCTATTGGAACGAGGAGAAGGCGCCGGCGTTCCGCGAGGGCGTGAAATATTTCGAGGACAAGGGGACCGACATCTTCTTCATCACGCTGCAGAAGTCGGACAAGGACTTCTCGCCGTCGACGCTGTACGAGGATTATGCGATCAATGAGCGACTGTTTCATTGGCAGACGCAGAGCCGCATCTCCGAGGAGACGAATACGGCGAGGCGGTACATCCGCCACAAGGAGACAGGCAACCGGATTCTGTTGTTCGTGAGGGAGTACAAGGAGGAGCACAGCTTCACGTCGCCGTTCACCTTCTTAGGAGAAGCGGAGTATGTGAGGCACTCGGGTAGCAAGCCGATGAGCTTCGTATGGAGGTTGAAGGAAGAGATGCCACCGGAGCTCGTGCCGGTGGCGAATAAGGCGATTGGGTAGATGGGGCTGGGCTGTGGCTGGCGCTGGCGCGTTGCTAGAAGCGGAAAGACGGCAGCTCAGACATTAACCCCTCATCCCTCTACCCGCCTGCTCGCTTCCTCAGCTCTTCGATCGTTGGCAGGTCGGCTGGCGCCCATTCCAAGGCGTCGAGCTCGTTGATCGAGAGCCAGACGAGCTTCTCATGCTCCTTCGGGATCGGCTCGCCGTTGATGATCGCAGCCTCGTAGGTGATGAGCCTGACGCGGACGGTCGGGTAATCGTGCGTAATGTCGGCGATGAGTGCCCCGACCTCGATGGTGCAATCGAGCTCCTCCTCGATTTCGCGGACGAGGCTTTGCTCCGGCGCTTCGCCGGGCTCGATCTTGCCTCCAGGGAATTCCCATAGTCCTGGAAGGGACATCTTATGCGAGCGAAGTGCGCAGAGCACTTCGTTCTTTGCGTTGTATATAACTGCTCCGACGACGTCGACTTGCTTCAGCATGGGGAGGCTCCTTTGGTATAAGAGTTGAAGGGTGTAGCTTGGAAGTGTATGTCAATCAGGATAGCAGCGGGGACGGGACAGGTCAAGCTGTTCCAGGAGCGCTCCGCTCTGAAATGTATCCATTCTATAATGGTGAATATGGTATAATGGTCTTGTTCGTGAATATACACGCCAAGACGGCGGACGGTAAGCTGGTAAATATCGAAATCCAGCTCTTCAACCGCTACGATATGGAGAAACGAACGCTCTATTACTGGAGCAAAATGTTCACCGCGCAGCTAACCGAGGGCAAGCCATACCGAGACCTGCGTAAGACGATTGCGATTAATATCGTGAACTTTGATTATATCGATAATGAACGATTCCATAACGTATTTCATTTGCGCGAAGACGAGACCGACGTCGTCCTGACCGACTTGATCGAGATTCATTTTTTGGAGCTGCCCAAGCTGGAGCAGGAGAGAGAAACGCTGAACAATAAGCTGGTGAAGTGGTTGCTTTTTCTCAAGGGAGTCCAAAAAGAACGATGGGGGGAATTGTCGATGAATGAACCGACACTGCGCAAAGCGATGGATACACTGGAATTTCTCAGTCAAGACCGAGAAGCGCGCCAGCTCTATGAAATGCGTCAGAAGGCACTGCATGACGAAGTGTCTATGATCCTAGGGGCAAAAGAAGAAGGCAGGGCACAAGGCAGAGCAGAAGGCAGAGCAGAAGGTAAGGAAGAAGGTAGGGAAGAGGGTAAGGAAGAAGGTAGTCGGGAACGAGCATTATCGGTTGCGAAAAACCTGTTGAGCATGGGCTTAAGTACGGAAATGATTATGCAGGCGACAGGCTTAACAAGACAGGAGATCGAGAAGTTAAACGATCAAGTTCATTGAGTTGCCACGTGCGTGTGAGCTACGTCGCTTTCACGAAAGAATTGGAGTGGAGGAGGTTATTTCCACCGCAGTGCTTATGCTGCGCGCTCTATGGCCACATACTCGGATACGGCAAGTGTATCTGAGTATGTGGTATTTCTTTATGCTTAGTAACATAGTGATAGCGAACATGTGTTCTAAATATTCTTCAATCGCTCTGGCACCCACGCATCCTTCTCGTAGCCGCGCTTTTGCCAGTAGCCGACGTGGTCGTGGTCGAGTAGCTCGATCGTATCGAGCCACTTGACGGACTTGTACGCATACATGTCCGGTACGATGAGGCGCACGGGACCGCCGAGCTGGTTCGGCAGCGGCTGACCGTCGAGCAGGAAGGCAGCCATGACGCCATCGGCCTGGGCCTGCTCCAGCGTCAGAGAGTCGGTATAGACGCCATCGCCGGAGTAGAACTTGACGAACTGTGTCTCCGGCTTCACACCGGCCAGCTCCAACAGCCGCGTCAGCGGAATGCCCTCCCACGTGCAGTCGAGCACCGACCATCCGGTGACGCAGTGGAAGTCGATCACACGTACTTCTCGTTGCAGCTGCAGGAAGTCGTCCCAGCCCAGCGACAGCTCCTTGTCGACCAGTCCCGTGACCCGGAACCGCCAATCCGTCGATTGGAAGGAGGGGATGGACGTTACCGTATAGACACGGAATTGTCCCCGATAGCCGCCGCCGATCGGCGGGCTCGACTCGGGTAGAGGGAGCGGCGCAGGCAGCATCTGGTTGGCGTCGATCATCATGTCCTGAATCGGGACGGTCGCTCCGCCGAATAGACTCGGACTGGACTTGACCCAGCGCCAGAACGGGGGACCTACGAGCAGCAGCAGACCAGCACCGAGCACGCCGCGCACGAACGATCGACGCGTGTAGAACGGAGGAGCCTCGGAGGGGGCTGGACGAGTACGTAAAGAAGCTTCTTGCGATGGCGCCTTGCTCGCATCCTTGAGCCGCTTCAGCATGCGGCTACGGGAGAACGAATGATACACAATTAATGGAATGCCGATCCACGTCAGCACGTCGTGCAGCAACAGGGAAGCGGATGTCCATTCCGGGGGCAGGCTCCGCACCGCTGTAAGTCCATAGCCGCTGACCGTCCAGCCGATGAGAAGTGCCAGTACGAGCATCAGATTGAGCAGCTGAGGCTTGCTGGTGCGCAGCTGCTTGATATGCCTGAGCATATAAGGCATATAGAGCAGGAGCAGGAGGGTGGAGAGGATGCCTGCTCCGATATGAGCGGCCTTCACTATCGGCCGCACGCTTATTCCCGCGAGGTCACCGCGCAGGCCGGGAACGAACAGCAGTATGCCTGTAACCGCGAGCACGAGGACGGTCCAGCCGTTCCACGCGTGCAAGAGCCGCAGCTTGCGTCCGAGCTTCAGCTCCTTCCAGGGCTGCAGCTTCATGCAGCCTCACCCTTTGCTGCAGGCTTCAAGGCCGCATAGCCAAAATCGACATGAAACGCACGGCAATAGATGACCACGGTGTCGTTCTGAGTAAGATCAAGTCCATCCGGCAGCTCGTAATTGTGACTGCCTGTATTGCCCTTCAGCTGACCGAGGCTAATCCCTTCGCTAGTCTTCTGATCGCCCTTCTTCACATAGACGAACAGATCGGGACCATTCGTAGCATCAAGCGACTCGAGTCGAAGATAGCTTTTCCCGTCCGCGACTACTGTGTACACTTTGCCTTGGGCATAATGTCCGGGATCGCCGTCCACGAAGCTTCCTTCATAACGCGTCGGTACGTCCTCACTTGCTGCAGCTGGTGTCGCATCTGGCTTCGGGACGACGGCAGCCGCTTCCTCCTTCGTAGCCGATGGAGGCTGCTGACCGGGCTGTTCCGAGGCGTTGCTGGATACTCTCGTACTTGATGAGGCCGGCAGCGCTTCTTCAACATGCTTACTGATTAAGAGAGGGGAGCCGAGCCACCAGCCGATCCCGATGACGACAATGAGGCTGATGATGCCTATTGTTTTTTTGACCATACTCACTTCTACCTCCTGACAGCTATTGTAGTGTGTGCGACATGGATAAGTTCTCCTCATCTCATTGTATCAGCTGAGGTGGTTTGGAGGAAATGGAAGAGCAAACCTAGCCGTGTTATTATGAGGGCAGAGGTGATACACATGCTTGATGAGCTGGAGACCGATGAGCGGTATGAGCTTTGGGGTGGTGTGAAGCAGATGATGACACCTAGAGGGACGGAACATGCGTACATTTTGTCCAACTTGAACGGATTGATCTATTCCTTCGTCAAGATAAGAGGGTTAGGCAAGTTGTTCGCTAACAACACCGCACTCTATCTTCATGGGGATGTCACCTGTAAGGACTATCGATTAGCGGACCTTTCCTTTGTTAGCAAGGAGAGGCTTGATCGAGTGCAGGCACGAGGCATCTATGGTCCTCCCGATCTGGTCGTCGAGATTGTGTCCCCTGGACGACGGAATGCAGAGCGTGATCTAGTGGAGAAATTCTCGATCTATGAGCGGTAGGGGGTTCAAGAGTATTGGATCATTACTCCATACATTGAGGATATTAAGCTGTACGGACTTCATGATCAGAAGTATCGTCTATTGAATGCTTCAGAGGTGCTGCATGGTATTGTCTTGAAGCATGAGGATGTATTCGAATAATGTTGTAACTAACCCGCTAGCATCCACATAGGAAGCAGGCGGGTTATTGCTGTAATGAGGAGGCTGATATCTTTATGAAGCAGCGGGTGTGGCTCATGGCAGCAGCATTCTTGTTCTGTATCGTGCTGATCCTTTTCATTGACTTGTTCACTATTCTGTCCACGACATTGCTGCAGCAGTTATATGCCATCATGTCATACAACTCTAAGAATCGCTAATGAGCTAAGGCAATTGGATTAATATTCCCTTAACGTACCTGTAATGTACCGAAGTGTCCGTCAGAAAGTCACCAGCTTGAATGACAGGCTGATCGTTCTCCAGCATAAGTCGGGTGTAAGGTATGCCTGTTCTTCCGCTTTGCGAATTCATGTTGCTCACCTCAAGCTGTTCATTCGTCGATCGAAAAATGGCTAGATCTGGTGGGTTGTTGTGTACACCTTCAAATACGGCAACGAGCTCAGTCAGACCGTCTCCATCCAGATCGAGGAGCCTGGGACGACCGATCACTTGCCAAGTCAGTAGCTTACCGTCAGCCTCGTCATATCCAATCAGGTGCCAGGTCGTGAACGAAGTCCCCAGACCTGCTATAATCCTAACATCGTTGACTCCCGAAGTATACGGAGGCTTCAAGAGCTCTACAGCAACCTCGTCAAGACCATAGGACGCTGCAACATCCCCGAGCTCGTACAGTCGTCCCTTGTGCTCCAGATAAACATACGCTTCACCTGCACGCCCGACATTGCCTTTCTCAACAAAGAAATGAGCCTCAATAGGCGCGTCAGCGGCATCGCTTAACACGACAGATTTCACGTGGTCCCAGTCTGGCTTCGGCTGGCCTTCCGTAAGAGCTTGCATGGTGACAGGCTGAAAGGTTAACGAAATCGCTTCTTCCGCGCGCTCGCTTGGAGCTTCTGGATGCGGAGCGGGGAGGACATGGTGACGTTCTTGCGGTTCAGGAGAAGGTGAGTGCGAGACTGCACAGGCGCCAAGGATGGCTGCCATGGACCACACCGTGAGGGTAGCCAGGCAGGAGGTTCTGATCAACAGGTTCATGGGATAACCGTCCCTTATACGAGTATGTTACCTCTAATACATAGAAATAATGATCAGCACTTACATCTCTTATCATTGTAAATGGTTGTCATGCTATTGTTCAATCCTATATGCTATACCTACGAACATGATATATATAGAATAATCCCTCTTACATAGAAAGGAAGTCGAAGATGAACGTCATACGTCAGCTCGTTCGGTTCGGCATGGCGCAGGCACTCTCCTGCGTATTCCCTGTCGTCATCTTCGGGGCGCTCGCCGTCACGAAGCTGCTGCCGCTGCCGTGGCTGCCGCGGTACGACTGGCTGCTGCTGATCTGCCTCGCGATGCAGGTGTGGATGGTGCGCTCGGGACTTGAGACGCGGGATGAGCTGAAGGTCATCACCGTATTCCATATCATTGGCCTTGCGCTTGAGTGGTTCAAGGTGCACATGGGCTCCTGGTCGTATCCGGAGGAAGGCTTCACCAAGGTGCTCGGCGTTCCGCTCTACAGCGGCTTCATGTACGCGAGCGTGGCGAGCTACTTGTGTCAGGCGTGGCGCAGGTTGAACGTAGAGCTCATCAGGTGGCCCACGCTGTGGCTGGTCGTGCCGCTGGCCGCTGCGATTTACATGAATTTCTTCACCCATCATTACTGGCTCGATCTGCGCTGGTGGCTGTCCGCCCTCGTGGTGGTCGTGTTCTGGCGAACGTGGGTTACGTATGAGGTGGGCACGACGAGATACCGCATGCCGCTCGTGCTGTCCTACGTCTTGATTGGCTTCTTCATCTGGATCGCGGAAAATATCGCCACCTTCTTCGGCGCTTGGCAGTACCCTGACCAGCAGGCCGCCTGGCGTCTCGTTCACCTCGGTAAGCTCAGCTCGTGGCTGCTGCTCGTCATCGTCAGCTTCCTGATCGTAGCGTCGCTGAAGCTCGTGAAGCAGCGTGGCAATGAACAGGAACAAGGTCATTCTTTACCTTATTAATCGTTCATGCTGTGAATAGCTAATGAGCTGAATCAAGGAGAAGAACGGCAAGATGCGTCTTGACGGTACGGACCGACAATATATCCATCAATAATCTTACTTATAATGTAAAAAAGAGCCTCTGACACTCAGGTCAGAGGCTCTTGAGCTTGCTCGAAGCTCGGATCGATGTCAGAGGTGTCAGAGCTGTCAGTGGCTAGACTTCGCGATGCCGCGCCGTCTGCCAGGACGATAAGACAAGGCGGGCTGGGATGCTCGATTCCTGCTCTCACAGCCTCTATGCCAGCTGCACCCGGTTGCGTCCCAGATGCTTCGCCTCGTACAGCGCTTCGTCAGCTTGGTGGAGCAGCTCTTCCTTCGACTGGCCGCGGTACGGACAGACGCCGAAGCTCATCGTCACCGAGAAGGGCTGGCCGTCCGCATCGAAGCGAAGCTGCGCGATGCGCTCCCTCAGCTCCTCGAGCCGAGCGGCCACCTTGGCGGTGTCTTGATCATAGACGAGCAACGCGAATTCTTCACCGCCGTAGCGGTACGCGCTGCCGATCGGCGGGCAGAAGTGCGTATCGAGCGTCGCAGCGACCTCCTTCAATACGAGATCGCCAGTCTGATGCCCGTAGCGGTCATTGACCGACTTGAAGTAATCGATATCGGCCATGACGACAACGAGCCGCTTCGACTTGTGCAAGGAATCCGATAATGATTCCTGGAAGCAGCGGTGGTTGTACAGGCCGGTGAGGTAGTCCTTCTTCGCGAGCTGCTCATAGAAGCTTTTCTCGCTCAAGTGCTTCCGCTCCCGCGCTACGATGACCCCGCCTAATCCACCGACGAACAACAGGTAGATGTAGTTCATTACATGATACGGAAGCGGATGTACAGGCAGAAGTGCTCCCGATATGGCGAGGATGCCGGTGTAGCCAGCTGCGAGCAGCACAGCCAAATAAAGACCGCCCCGCACGCCCCAATAGACAGAAGCATGCAGCACGATTAGATAGCTGATCGGGAACAGCGGGCTGCCCGCCCAGCCGGTCAAGCTCATGATCGACAAGACCGCAACGAGGTCGAACACAATTCCAAGACGGGTGATGACATAGTAGGTGCGGCTATGGAGAGGCGACCGCCATAGGACGAGCTGGGCAGTGGCCATATAGGCAAGCCCGAACCCGGCCAGAGCCCAGAAGTAAGGCAGGGTCTCCACCGTTTCGTAATATGCTAAGTACATCCAGATGCAAGCGAATAGAAAGAACCAGCGAAGCAACGAGAACAGTGCCTCAAGGAACTGGTCACTCTTAGGTGTAGCGTTCATTTTCATAGTAGGACCCCCTAGTTGGCAGGGAAGAATTGGACTTTAATTTCATTATACAACATAGGGACATTTATACCACGGTTAATTTTTGAGGTGGAGAAGGACAGCTCGAATGACAAGAATGGCCGACCGATTGTCGGTCGACCATGTCCTTGTATCATATGCGGATTAACGAAGGAAGTACCACCAGTATGCCATTTCACACGTTTCAGCCATTCCTTTAGGCACATAGCCGTAATACATGGCATCGGCCTCTGCCGGAGTGAGTATACCCGAGCCTACCGCGACGACTGCTGCGACTGCACCGATCATCATTAGCTTTTTCATGAAACAAACATCCTCCTTAAGGTTCTGTAGTTATCGATTGCTTCGTGTGGCTTTCGATGAAGTTATTATCGCACGGATGAATGATACATTCTGTATCACATAACACGAAGTAACGGTGAAGTTTGACACGTTCGGAACAGCTTGCACCAACAGAAGCGGACAGGAATATATTACATGTATAATAGTCGAAAAAATCAGAAAATTATCGCTATTTGCGAATCGTTTCTTGATATAATGGAGGCAAAGGGAGGCTGATCCGATGAAAACATCCAATGAGCTGATCCAACTAACGAATCAGTACGGTGCTGCCAATTATTATCCGCTTCCGATCGTGATCGTGAAGGGGGAAGGTGTGTGGGTGGAGGATGTGGATGGCAAGCGTTACATCGACATGCTTAGCTCCTATTCAGCGCTTAATCATGGACATCGGCATCCTGCGATCCTGCAGGCATTGCTCGAGCAGGCCGGCAAGGTCACGCTGACCTCAAGAGCGTTTCACCATGAGCATCTGGGTGAGCTGTACGAATGTCTTCATCGACTCACGGGTAAAAGCCGCTTCCTCCCGATGAACACAGGAGCGGAGGCGGTGGAGACCGCGATCAAGGCGGCGCGGCGGTGGGCGTACCGGGTGAAGGGCGTGCCGAGCAATGAGGCGGAGATTATCGTATGCTCGAACAATTTTCACGGACGGACGACGACGATCACGTCATTCTCGACAAGCGCTGCGTACAAGGACGGCTTCGGTCCGTTCACGCCGGGGTTCACCGTCATTCCGTTCGGCGATGCCGAGGCGCTGCGCCAGGCGATCACGCCGAATACGGCAGCGTTCCTGGTGGAGCCGATCCAGGGGGAAGCGGGCATCGTGCTGCCGCCGGACGGCTACCTGCAGCAGGCGGCGCGCATCTGCAAGGACAACCGCGTGCTGCTGCTGGCCGATGAGATTCAGACAGGGCTTGGTCGTACCGGTGCACCGTTCGCCTGCGATCATGAGGGCGTCGTGCCCGATATGTATATCTTGGGCAAATCGCTCGGTGGCGGCGTCATGCCTGTGTCGATGGTCGCCGCAGACGACGAGGTGATGCAGGTGTTCGATCCGGGCTCCCACGGCTCGACGTTCGGGGGGAATCCGCTTGCGAGCGCGGTCGCTATTGCCGCGTTGAAGGTGTACGAGAATGAGCGGCTGGCTGACCGTTCCCGCACGCTCGGTGAGTATTTGATGGAGCGGCTGCAGGTGCTGACGAGTGTGGAGCGGGTGAAGGACATCCGCGGTCGCGGGCTGTTCGTCGGCATCGAGCTGACCTGCAAGGCGAGGCCTTACTGCGAGCGGCTAATGGAGCTGGGTCTGCTGTGCAAGGAGACACACGACACGACGATTCGTCTTGCGCCTCCATTGACGATCACGCAGGAGGAGCTGGACTACGCGATTGAACGAATCGTGAAGGTGCTTCGTGAGGAATAACGTTGTCATGCAATCATAAGGCTGTGCCTACAACAAGGAGGATGAGGACGATGAATCCAAGCCGTAACCGACATATCAGCGTACTCGGCGTACCGATGGATCTGGGCGCTGACCGACGCGGCGTTGACATGGGACCGAGCGCCATTCGTTGCGCAGGTCTCGAGCAGCGGCTGGAGGCGCTTGGCTACACGGTGCACGATGAAGGCGACTTGACGGTGCGCCGAGCCCGCATCCTGCCGACTCCCGGTACGAACCTGAAATATTTATACGAGATTGCCCGCGTGAACGGCGAGCTGTGTGAGCAGGTGTCTGGCATCGTGACGGCCGGACGGTTCCCGCTCATCATCGGCGGTGATCACAGCATCGCGGTCGGCACGCTCGCCGGTCTGACGTCACATTACGGGAAGCTAGGCGTCATCTGGTACGATACGCACGGTGACGTCAACACGGCCGAGACGTCGCCTTCCGGCAACATCCACGGGATGGCGCTCGCCATCGCACTCGGCTGCGGGCACGAGCTGCTCACGTCAATCGGCGGACCGGATCGCTCGCGCATTCACCCCGAGAATGTCGTCATTATCGGGGCGCGGTCGCTCGACGAGGGCGAGAAGCTGTTCCTGCGCAAGCTGGGCATACGGGTATTCACCATGCATGAGATCGACCGCATCGGCATGGCGAGCGTCATGGAGCAGGCGCTGCGCATTGTGACCAGCGGGACGGACGGTGTGCATCTGAGCCTTGATCTTGACGCGCTCGATCCGTCGTTCGCTCCGGGCGTCGGCACGCCGGTGCCAGGCGGGCTCAGCTTCCGCGAGAGCCAGCTTGCGATGGAGATGATCGCCGAGGCGAACGTGCTCGTTGGCGCCGAATTCGTCGAGGTGAATCCGATCCTCGACCATCTGAATTCGACAGCCAAGGTTGCGGTCGAGCTGGCCGGCTCGCTGTTCGGCGAGACGATATTGTGAGGAGCGCTTATTTACCGCTCACCTGGGCCACTGACCATTTTGCAAGCTGACGTGACGCTCGCCCATCCCACTTGCGTCCTTCCGACATAAGATATAGCGTAAGACAACAAAACAACTTCGAGGAGGACGATATTCATGGCATACGCAGCGGGCGCAGGTGTTTGGACTTCCACAGGTGCAATTCTGGTTCTCTTCATCCTGCTTGTCATCATCAGCCGTTCGTTCCTGTACTAATTGCAACGAGGCAGCCTGATGGCTGCCTTACTTACATATATTTGCATTTTACAGCTAACACCTAGTCCTTGTGTATGGAGGATTGGGTGTTTTTTTGTATGCAAAAGTGAACAAATCTTGAATTAACACAACCTCTCATGTATTTAGCCCATCCCACCTTTATTTATGACTGCGCTATCATTATAGGATGTAAAGCGCTTTCAATAATGAGGCTGGGGGAGTGAGCATGATCTACAAGCAAGTCAAGAAAGGTTGGAGCATCGTCTTGTGCACGGTGTTGGCAGCTACAGTCGCGACACCTACGGCTCTTGCGGTCGATTACAAGAGCTATCAAGGGTTCACAACGGATACCACTCCGGTAATGCCCGCACAAGAGCAGCATCCGAGTTTATGGTTCCGTTCGAACGAACAGGCGGCCGTGTATGCTAAGCGAACAGCAGATGACTATGCAGCTTCGCTATGGAGCTCAATTAACTCGAGTAAATATTTAACCGCAGATTTGCCAGCGGTACCAGGCTGTACGTTCAGTAGCTCTATCCATTCGTATTATGGGGATATGGCACGTATCGCCAAGTACAACGCCTTCATGTACACAATGGAAGGCAGTTTGGTACATAAGCAGCGTGCGGTAGATGCATTGAAGCGTGCGTATGACGGTCCGATCTATACCTGTGCTGAGATTGAGCCTACGATATCAAGCTCTCCGATCGATGAGACATATCGCGCGAACTGGGCGCAGAACTTCGCTGCGGCCTACGACTGGATGCAGCCGCATCTCGATCCGGCGGACGACGCGATGATCCGGGATAGACTCGCATTCGAAGCACAGACGCTCTATGAGAATATCTGGATTCGCGTAGACGGTGTGAACGACCGCGGCTGGGGCCCGCGTCCGCACAATCATCGCTCGAAGCCAGCTTGGGGTCTCGGCTCGCTCGCGCTCGTGCTGTCCGATTACAGCAAGTCGGGCATGAACACGCCGAAGGATTGGCTGAAGGAGGCGCTGGAGGCAGCGAACTCGAACCTGAGCTACTTCTTCAGTAAGGACGGCATTTATCGGGAAGGGTCGCAATATTATATCTACTCGCATATTAACTTCTTGCCGTTCATGTACCACTACAAGAACGTCTCGGGCGTGGACCAGTTCCGCACCTACAAGCCGGCGTTCATCTGGGAGTTCAATATCGCGAACAACAAGGGCTGGCTGCCGAACTTCGCAGACTCCTACATTCGCCATAACTTCCTTCAGATGGTCGCAGGCCAGTACATGACCAATGAGGACACGACTCCGCTGCATAGCTCGGCTAAGTGGGGCAATCTGTTCCAGTGGCGCTATGCGACGACCGATAAGACGCCTTGGGGCGGCGAATTCGGTAACAATACCGGCGCCAGCTACGACGACACGATGGACCTGGATAAATATTTGACGTACGCGCCCAATGTAGCTCCGATTGCGCCTGAAGGCTCGGGTACCCAGTTCTTCAACGAGGGCGGACAGACGATCTTCCGGAACAACTGGAACGTGAACGATCCATCGAGCCGTTATCTGCTATTCCATGGCGTAGCCGAAGCGGATAACCATAACAACTTTGACCATCTCAGCTATATCATCCACGCGGAAAATCAGATGATGGCGAGCGACTCCGGCTATTCTCGCTCTGCTTATGGAGATGCGGTGCGCAGATCGTGGTACCGGACGAGCGACGCGCACAACACGGCGACACTCGACGGGAAGTGGCCGGTTGATTTTGCGGAGAGCCAGACGCCGCCTTCGACCTACAGCATCGATACGGACTTCTTCGACTTCCAGCAGAAGTCGGCGCGGTTCATTAACATTCAGAACGATACGACCAAGGGCGAGAATCCACTGCTGTATCCTCCGGACAGCGAGAGCCTCGGGTATATCGATCGCTCGATTGCGTTCCCAGCTCAAGAATACTTCGTCGTGGCGGATCAGCTGCGCAGCAAGGACGGCACTCCGCGTGATTTCAAGGTGAACATTCACGGCGGTAAGGGCACGATGAGCGGCGAAGGAAACTCGCGGGTATGGGTGTATCCGAACAGCGTGTACGGCTCGGCCTCCAAGTTTGCTGCATGGGTACTTGGCGATCAAGTAACCTTGACCGATCATGAAGGCGAGATTTCGTACGTGAAGGACGATTACACGGTGCACGGCTATGTGAAGGCAGGCAAGCAAGCAGCCGAGGCGAGCCTCCTGCAAATTCTTGTTCCGCTTTCTATAACGGAAGAGCTTCCGGAAGTTACCAACCTGAGTGATGCACAGCGTGCTGGAGGTACAGTTCAGAAGGATGGACACCTCGATACGTACTTGCTGCAGCAGCAATCCGCTTCTGTACAGGTTGGACATGTGACGAGCGATGCGACGTTCGCCTATGTGCGCGATGCTGGTCCAGTGGAGCAGTACATGATTCGTGAGGCGACGGGATTGACGTACCGCGGCACACAGCTGGCGCAAGCCTCGTCTCCAGTGACGCTGACGATGAATGTAAACGATCGTTCGCGCCACAACGGTCATGTGTTCGTGCCGGCAGGTGGCTCGGAGCTGAGTCTGCGAGTGCCATTCGGTAAGAAAGCACAGCAGCTGACCGTGAACGGTGCTCCGGCTACTTTCACCGAGACTGGCGGTTACGTGCGCGTGCAGCTTGCACAAGGTGAGACCACGATCGAGGTGCAGTATACGGATGCAGCGATCGTCGATACGACAGCGCCAGGCGCTATTCAAGATGTAGCAGCAGCCTCCATCTCCTCCAGTCAGGCTGAGCTTAGCTGGACAGCTCCGGGCAATGATGGCAATGTGGGGAAAGCAGACTATTACGACGTGCGCTACGATACGAAGCCGATTACAGCAGACAGCTGGAATGAAGCGAAACGCGCATCGGGAGAGCCAACACCGGCTGTACCGGGCACGAATCAAGCGATGACGCTCAGTGGCTTGTATCCGAATACAACCTATTATGTAGCGATGAAGGCAGGAGACGAATCCGGCAATGTAGCGGCCTTGTCGAATGTGGTCACGGTTGTGATGCCGCAGGTGGCGGATACGATTGCGCCAGCAGGCATTACGGATATGGTTGCGACGGCTGTCAGTCCATATTCAATCAAGCTGGATTGGACCTCGACCGGCGATGACGGTTATGTAGGCACAGCGACTTCGTATGAGATTCGCTACAGCACAAGTCCGATGACAGAGGACAGCTTCGAATCGGCTCTGCTTGTGAATAACAGCATTACGCCTCAAGCCGTCGGTCATGCCGAAACGCACACGATCGAGGGGCTGCTGCCGGGACGTACCTATTTTGTAGGGATGAAATCGGAGGATGAGGCTGGCAATCGCTCGAAGCTGTCGAATCAGAAGCTTGTTACGATGCCAGATGATGCATCTACAGAGAAGCTCACCATTGTCTCGGTGACAGCTGATGAGCATGACGGCAACGTGCCGGCGAATGTAGCGGACGGCGACCTGTCGACGCGCTGGTCGTCACAAAGCCAAGGTGCCCTCGGCAGCCGCACCGCGCAGCGGCTGGATCTTGATCTAGGCTCCATCCGCAGTCTGAGTCATATGAAGATCGCTTACCATAGCGGTAACGTTCGTAAGTCCTACTTCAGTGTAGAAGTGTCCTCGGATGGTCAAGTGTGGAGTCCGGTGCTGACACAGGTAGAGACGAGCGGGATGACCTTGGGCTTCGAGACTTATGAGCTGCAATCGACGAATGCCAGATACGTGCGCTTGCTCGGCTATGGTAACTCGTCCAGTGGCTGGAACAGTATCGGAGAGATTGAAGTATACGGTACATCCGCAGCCAACTTGCCGCCAGTAACGGTCGGAGAGCTGTCGATTGTGGATAAGGATGGGAAGACAGTGACGCAATGGACGTCTTCCAGCGAAGTGAAAGCACATTATACCATCACGAACAACAGCGAGGACTCGAAGCCTGTGACGGCCATTGTCGTGCTCCAGGATCAGAATGGACGTACGGTGCATCTGTCTGCGGTGAAGAGTGAGCTGCAGGGATGGGAGACTCATGATTACACAGCAAGCTTGAGACTGCCGGAAGCTGTTGAAGGCTTGCAGCTGAAGGTGCTCGTATGGAATGATCTGAAAAGCATGCAGCCGTTAGCAGAGGCGATGGTGCGCCCATGAGCTCGAAGCAACGGAGAAGCTGGCTGAAGCAGCCAGGAGAAAGGAGCGGGACGATGAAAAGGCTTATAGCAGCTGGAATGAGCTTCCTGCTGGCGGCGGGTATCGGAACGGGCGGACTATGGTCCGCTTCCCCCGCGTCGGCAGCAGAGGAAGCTGTCGCTTATACACTGAACTCGACGAAGGATACTTGGGTACAGGGCGGCGCGAATGCCAATACCGTGTATGGCACAAGCGATAAGATGAAAGTAAAGCGCACATCTACGGAGAACCGGGATGCGTTCCTTCAATTCGATGCTTCGACGGTAACCGGTCAAGTGTATGCCGCTGAGCTGAGATTGTACGTCGTATCAATGGAGTCAGCTACGATTACTGGTGGCGGACAGTACAACCTGGAGATTCGCGGGATGACGGACGATAACTGGTCCGAGGACACTATGACCTATGCGACGACACCTGCTGATGAAGGTCAGATCATCGGTACACTTACCGTCAAGGCGGACCATGTCGGTTCTTATATCGGCATCGATGTGTCAGAGTATGTGACTGCACAGTCCGACTCCAAGCTTAGCTTCCGTATTCGAGGCGTAGAGTCGAGCAAGGGAGCGGATTATGGAGCTAAGGAAGGCCAGAACGCGCCACAGCTCGTCTTGATGGCACGTCCGGCATCGACAACAGATACACAGCCTCCTACAGTTCCGGGCTCCGTTACAGCCCAGCAGCTGTCAAGCGGCAGTGTACAGGTGTCTTGGAATGCTTCCTCCGATAATTCCGGAACCGTCACTTATGTGGTGTACCGTAACGATGCGGTGCGAGGTCAGACACAGGAGCTGGTATATACCGAAGAAGGTCTTACACCTGGAACGACCTATACGTATCGGGTACACGCTGTAGATCCGAGCGGCAATATGTCGACCGCCAGCGAGAACGCTACGGTGACGACGGCTGGACAGCAGCTCGTGTCCACTGCGTCAGACGATTCGTATACGAGAACCGGCAGCGGTCCGTTCGGTTCGGCTACGACGATGAACGTTAAGAGCAACTCCTCCGGTACAGATATTCGCAGAGCGTATCTGAAGTTCTCGGTACCGACGTACTCTGGCAATCTGGAGTCGGCTGTCGTCAAGCTGTACGTCACAGGACTTGAGAGCAGCACGCCTGCAGACGGCTATGATGTTACGCTGTACGGGATTCAAGCGGATGCTTGGTCGGAAGCGGACTTGACTGATGTCAATCGTCCTCAAGAGGTTGGTGTCGAGATCGGGCAGGTCAGAGTGAACTCGGATAAGGCTGGCTCTTACATCGAGTTCGACGCTGCTGAGTTCGTACGCGGCCAGAGCGACGGTGTCGCGAGCTTCTATCTGGAATCGACGTCGAGAGTAAGCCGTGGAGCGAACTATGCGACGAAGGAAAATTCCATTAATCAGCCGCCAGTGCTCGTGCTTGGCGTTGTACCGCTGGCTACTCCTTCTGTTCCGGCAGATGTAACCGTAGCGGCTGCAAGTAAGCGTGTGGAGCTTAGCTGGAGCAAGTCCACGCATGCCTCGATCTATCGTGTGTATCGCAGCGAAGGCAACGACTTCGTACTGCTTGGTGAGACCACTGGACAGACGTATACGGATACAACTGTTCTGAACGATCAGACGTATTCTTACAAGATTAAGGCAGCTAACGACGCGTTCGAAAGCGACTGGTCCGAGGCTGTAACAACTACGCCTAAGTATCCGCTTGTCGTGCGTGAGGTTCAGTTCCAGAACCTGGATGGAGATGCGATTACAGCGCTGAACGGTCACGCGTTCGTTACAATGAGCGGTGAGCTTGCCAGCCTCTCGGCAGATACACATATGGTGCTGCTGCGACTTCGTCTTATGAAGATTGCCAATGGATCTGACGTGCAGGTAGCTGCTACAACGATGCAGAGCAAGGTGAAGCCTGACGCCTCCGTATCGTTCGAGTGGAGCATACAGGAAGGGACTCTAGAGAACGGTCATTACTTCGAGCTGTCGGTTCTGGATGCTCAAGGGGATGGCACTCAAGAGCTGTATCATACGAGACAATATGGGAATGAGTAATGAGGAGGATGACAATGAGAACGAGAAAAGTTGCAGCATTCATGCTATCTGTCATGCTGCTAAGCTCGGCTGCGCTGCCTGTTTCGGCAAGCGTAGCCCAACTATCGGTACAGGTGTCGTCGAATGCGAGCAGTCCAGTCATTACAATCTCCGGTGCGCTGGCGGCTGGGGCCGGCAAGCAAGTGACGGTTCGCGTTACGGCGCCGAATGGCAAGGTCGATTATATTAACCAGACGACAACAGGAGACGGCGGTGCGTATTCGTTTACGTATACGTTGAACTCTAGCGTGCAGGGCACGTATCAGGTCGCCGTTGGCGGTACGGGTGTGAGCCAGACGCAGACGACGTCGTTCCAGTATCCGGGTGAGGGAACTGGATCAAGTGGAGGCGGTCAGCCGAGTAACGGCGGCGGAGAAGGCAACGGCGGCAGTAACGGCGGTGGCGAAGGCAACGGCGGCAGTAACGGCGGCGGCGAAGGCAACAGCGGCGGTAACGGCGGCGGCGAAGGCAACGGCAGTGGTAACGGCGGCGGCGAAGGCAACGGCAGTGGTAACGGCGGCGGCGAAGGCAACGGCAGTGGTAACGGCGGCGGCGAAGGCAATGGCGGTGGTAACGGCGGCGGCGAAGGTAATGGCGGTGGTAACGGCGGCGGCGAAGGCAATGGCGGTGACACAAACACAGGCAATGGTCAGTCGGGTACAACAACCGGTAACACCCAGAATCCTACCAGCGAGACAACAGTTCCTGTGAAGCCAGCAGCTCAGGAGCAGGTGAAGCGCGCCGACGGAACAGTGGTGACGAAGGCTACGCTATCTGGCGCAGAGCTGACTCAGGCGATCAGTAAGGTAACAGCCACTGGTGGCAAGCCGGTCGTATCCATTGACATGACCACTCACAAGGACGTTCGACTGGAGCTTCCTGCCAGCCAGGTGTCTCAGCTCGTGAAGACGAACGCTAACGCCGTATTGTCCGTCGCTGTGAAGGGCGGCAGCTACAGCATCCCGGCAGCAGCATTGGCAGGTAAGCTCGGCGATTCCGGTCAGCTGTCGATTACTGTAGAGCAAGCTCCTAAAGCGGTACAGGATAGCCTGACACAAAAGCTCGGTAACACAATGCTCGTCGCACCGGTTGAATATTCGGTACAGGTGACGAACGGTAGTTCGACTGTAGAGCTTACCGATTTCGGTTCGACCTACGTATCGAGAACAGTGGAGCTTCCACAATCGGTCAACACTTCCGTAGCAACAGGTGTGCTGTACGATCCAGCTTCGGGTGAGATCCAGTTCGTACCGACTACTTTCGAGCAGGCCGATGGGAAGACATTGGCTGTACTGAAGCGGAACGGTAATAGTATCTACACCGTGATGGAGAAGCAAGTGACGTTCGGCGATGTGCAAGGAAGCTGGGCGAAGAGCGATATTGAGCAGCTTGCCTCCAAGTGGGTACTCAATGGCACGTCCGAAGGTCAATTCACACCGAACGGTCAAGTAACACGCGCTGAGCTTGCCGCGATGCTCGTCCGCGCATTAGGTCTTCGTGCATCGATAGGCACAGCATCGTTCTCCGATGTAAGCAAGGAGCAGTGGTTCGCATCAACGGTGAGCACTGCATCGCAAGTAGGTCTCATTAACGGATATGAGGATGGCTCGTTCCGTCCGGATCGTCTGGTTACTCGTGAAGAGGCAGCTGTCATGATGATGAGAGCGGCGAGCTTTGCAGGCGGGAAGGTAACTGCTGATCCTGCATCTATCACATTCGCAGACGCTGGCTCGATCTCGTCGTGGGCGAAATCCGATGTCGCTGCTGCGGTACAGGCGAAGCTGGTGAATGGCATGACGAGTGATACATTCGTACCAGGCCAGACGGCAACACGCGCAGAGGCTGCAGCGATGCTGAAGCGTATGCTCGTTCACCTGCAGTTCATTAATCCTTAAGCAGTAACCATATTCAAGGGAGGTTTACAATGAATCGCGTCAAACGACTCTTGTTGCTGGTACTTGTCGGTGTATTTGCCTTAAGCGTAATTCAGTTGCCGCTAGGTACGGATGTACAGGCGGAGCAGAATGGTGGTATTGTTCTGCTAGAGGATGATTTCAATGCCTACTCGCAAAGTCCGGTTGGCTCCACATGGAGCAACGGGACGAACAACGGGAGCTGGGTTCTCGAAGCTCATGGTTCCCAGATGCTGAAGCAAGCTGCAACAGGATCTACCTATGTGGCAGCACGAGGGGATACGACTTGGACAGATTACGAGGTATCGGCTAAGGTCAGGTTGACGGGTACACCTACCACTGGTTCTGCTCGTGTCGGTGTTGCCGCACGCTACACCGACAAGAACAACTACTACACATTGCTCATTCGTCGTAGCCAGACTAAGGATGAAGTGTTGCTGACCAAAAGAGTAAGCAACAGCGAGTCGACGCTAAAGACGGTAACCGTTAGCAGCACAATTAATACATCCAAGCTGTATACGCTGCGACTGGTCGTAACAGGAACTTCTCTGGAAGGCTATGTAGACGGTCAGTTGCTCGTGTCGGCAACGGACACTGCGCTTACTCAAGGCTCCATCGCGCTCTACGTGAATAATGGATCGGGCTATGCAGGAAAGTCGACGCTGTTTGATGATGTCATTGTGAAGGGTCAGGGTTCAACTGACCCGAATCCGAACGACCCAGGACCTGTAGGTCCGGAAGAACCGCAGTATCCGACAGATCGCTTGGTTCCAGTATCCAACAGCTCGCAGTTGTCTGCTGCTATCACAGGTGCGAAGCCGGGAGATCTCATTGAATTGAATGATGGCAACTATACGTTCCCATCGATCTCGAAGCTGCACGGCACAGCGGAGAAGCCTATTCGAATCAAAGCGAAGAATACCGGATTGGCTGTTGTAACGGGCAGTACCGTGTACATCAAGGAGTCGTCCCATCTGGTGCTCGACGGACTGACGTTCAAGAACACCGGCAGCTATTCTGTTCGCATGACGAATAACAACTATATTCGTCTGACTGCAAGCAAGTTCAATAATCCGCCGCACACGGGCTCATCTACCTGGGTGATGATTGATGGACCGTTAAGCTCCCATAATCGGGTAGACCACAGTGTGTTCGAGAACAAGAAGGATACAGGAAAGTTCATTGTCATTGGTGGAGATAACCCGGGCTTCACTGGTATTTCCCGCTATGATCGAATTGATCATAACACCTTCCGTAACACGCTGCCGAGACAGGTGAACGAATCCGAACCGATCCGAATCGGTGAGAGCAAGCTTTCTTTGTATGACTCGTTCACGCTAGTGGAGCACAACGTCTTTGAGCGTACAGATTCAGATCCGGAGATTATTTCGGTGAAGAGCGGCAAAAATGTGATTCGCTACAATACCTTCAAGGAATCTCTGGGTACGGTATCGTTGCGTCACGGGAATGGAACGCTCGTATACGGCAATCGCTTCCTTGGTAACTTGAGAACTGGACTTGATCAGACGGGCAAATTCCTTGGAACGGGCGGCATTCGTGTATACGGTGACGATCACAAAATTTTCAATAACTACTTTGAAGGTCTGACTGGCACGACGTGGGATGCGCCGATTACGATTACGAACGGGGATGCCGATTACAGCTCATCTACCGACTTGACGAAGCATTACCTTCCGCGTAACGTCGTTATTGCTCACAATACGCTGATCAATAACGTGCATAACATTGAACTGGGCTATACGAACAATAACAATTACACGAAGCCGCCTCAGCAGATTACGTTCGCTAACAACGTTGTGGTTGGAAGCGAGAATCCGCTGGTTGAGTTCAAGACAGAGGATAGCGCGTTGAAAGCTGGCTTCATCTGGCAAGGCAACATCATGTTCCCTACCGGAACCGCAACACTGGGGATCACGGCGACCGCTAGTCAGATCAAGGTCGTAGACCCGCTGCTTGTGAAGTGGAACGGAGAATACCGACCAGCTTCGAACAGTCCAGCTTTGAATGCGGCCACGGGCTCATATGATTTTGTGTATACAGAGGACAGTCAGCGCGCTTCGGCTTATCATGTGGGTGCGCATGAGGTACCAGCTCCTTAGATCGGCACATCAACGACGCTACTAACAAACGAAATGGTTGTACCATCCTTCAGGAGCAACTGCGTAGAAATACGCAGTTGCTTCCATAGCAGCGAATGGAGAAGCTGGTCGCATCGTGATTAGATGGTAGCAAGGCGCGGTGGCATGTGCAGATGCAGCCGTGTTGCTGTAAGGCATGCACATTCACATGTAGTGTATTAATTCTTACGCAGTAACCGTATACAAAGGAGGCTTACCATGAACCGCATCAAACGAATGTTGCTGATCATGCTCGTTGGTATATTCGCGTTAAGCGCGATTCAGCTGCCGATGAGCACGGCGGTACAGGCGGAGCAGAACGACTTGGTCGTTCTGCTCGAGGATGATTTCAATTCATACTCGGCAAGTCCGGTTGGCTCTACATGGACCAACGGCACGAATAATGGCAACTGGGTGCTCGAGACTCAAGGCTCCCAGATGCTGAAGCAGGCTGCAACAGGCACCACGTACGTGGCAGCACGCGGAGATCTATCTTGGACCGATTATGAGGTATCGGCTAAGGCGACGATGACGGGCATACCGACTTCCAGCTCTGCTCGTGTCGGCGTTGCCGCGCGCTATACAGACAAGAACAACTATTACGGACTGATTATTCGCCGTAGCCAGACGAAGGATGATGTGTTGCTGACCAGGCGTGTGAGCAACAGTGAGACGACTCTGCAGACGGTTATGATGACCGACGCGATTGATACATCGAAGGTGTATGAGCTGCGTCTAGTCGTCAAGGGCACGTCTCTTGAGGGCTATGTCGATGGTCAATTAGTTGTGTCCGCAACGGACAGTGAGCTTACACAAGGCTCCATCGGTCTTTACGTGAATAACAACGCAGCAGGCTACGCAGGTCAGTCGGCGCTGTTCGACGATGTTATTGTTAAGGCTCCAGCTCCAATAACGGGTCCAACAGATCCAGGTCCGACAGATCCAGGTCCGACAGATCCAGGTCCAACAGATCCAGGTCCGACAGATCCAGGTCCGACAGATCCAGGTCCGACAGATCCAGGTCCAACAGATCCAGGTCCAACAGATCCAGGCCCGACAGATCCGGGCAACAACCCAGGAACTGGCCAGCCGGACGATCCACAGTATCCGACAGATCGACTGGTTTCAGTATCCAGCAGCTCGCAGCTGTCTACTGCTATTACAGGTGCGAAGCCGGGAGATCTTATTGAATTGAGTGATGGCAACTACACGTTCCCATCCATCTCGAAGCTTCACGGTACAGCGGAGAAGCCTATTCGGATCAAAGCGAAGAATAAGGGAATGGCTACCATAACGGGCAACACCTTGTACATCAAGGAATCGTCCCATCTCGTGCTGGACGGACTGACGTTCAAGAACACGGGCAGCTATTCGATTCGTATGACGAACAACAACTATGTTCGTTTGACCGGAATGACGTTCAACAATCCGCCGCACACCGGCTCCTCTACTTGGGTGATGATTGATGGACCGTTAAGCTCGCACAATCGGGTAGACCATAGTGTGTTCGAGAACAAGCAGGACACAGGGAAGTTCATCGTCATTGGCGGAGATAACCCAGGCTTCACAGGAATCTCCAAGTATGACCGGATTGACCATAACATCTTCCGCAACACGCTGCCAAGACAGGTGAACGAATCCGAGCCGATTCGTGTCGGTGAGAGCGGACTTTCGCTGTATGACTCGTTCACTCTCATTGAGCATAACGTATTTGAGCGTGCGGATTCAGATCCGGAGATCATTTCGATTAAGAGTGGTAAAAATGTCATTCGCTACAATACGTTCAAGGAGTCTCTCGGTACGGTATCGTTGCGTCATGGCAATGGAACACTCGTATACGGCAATCGCTTCCTTGGTAACATGAGAACAGGACTTGATGCAAGTAACAAGGTTCTCGGAACAGGCGGCGTTCGTGTATACGGCGACGATCACAAAATCTTCAACAACTACTTCGAAGGCTTGACTGGTACGACGTGGGATGCGCCGATTACGATTACGAATGGTGACGCGGATTACAGCTCGTCGACGAACTTGACGAAGCACTTCCGCCCACGCAACATCGTCATTGCCCACAATACGCTGGTCAATAACGTGCATAACATTGAGCTTGGCTACACGAATAACAACAACTACACGAAGCCGCCTCAGCAGATTACGTTCGCTAACAACATTGTTGTCGGTAACGAAAATCCGCTGGTCGAGTTCAAGACAGATAGCAGCAGTCTGAAGTCTGGCTTCAGCTGGCAAGGCAACATCATGTTCCCTAAGGGAACGGCTACGATGGGCATTACGGCAACAGACGATCAGATCAAGGTCATCGATCCGCTTCTCGTGCAGTGGGAAGGCGAATACCGCCCAGCTGCGAACAGCCCGGCTTTGAATGCGGCAACAGGCTCTTATGATTTCGTGCATACTGAGGATAGCCAGCGTGCATCGGCTCTACATGTAGGCGCCCATGAGACACCGGCTCCTCAGAACGGCACACCTACGACACCGCCGCCAACGGAGACGCCGACCGATCCTCCAGCTGGAGCGATCGCTCAGAAGTATACCGTTGAATCGGTAGCCGCGAGCGGACATGACGGTAACTTCCCAGACAACGTGCTTGACGACAGTCTCACTACGCGTTGGTCTGCGCAGAGTGCTGTTGTAGACGGGATTCGCGAGCCACAGTGGCTGCTGCTGGATCTGGGCGCGTCGAAGACGATCAGCTATATCGGCGCCGCGTTCCATAGCGGACATGTACGCAAGACGATCTTCAATCTCGAAGTATCGACGGATGCTCAGAACTGGACGCAGGTGTACTCAGGTGAGAGCAGTGGAACGACGCTGGAGATGGAAGCTTTTGATTTTGCAGATACGCAGGCTCGTTACGTACGACTTAACGGTCTCGGTAACTCGGTGAATGCGTGGAACAGTGTGACCGTCGTTCACATCTATGGGCCTTCCTCTGATGGCTCGAATGTGTTGCTGCCTCTCATTCCGCCACCGCCAGAGGTGAAGGAGGATGTGCCGCCATATACGGTAGCAGGTATGTATAAGGCAGACGGCACACCATATCCGATGCATACGCCGAATCCGGTAACAGGCGCGACGCTGAACGTTCAGCAATACGGCGCAGTGCCGAATGACGGACTCGACGATGCACAGGCGATTCAAGCGGCGATCAACGCGGCGCAAGCTGGTGATGAAGTGTATGTGCCTAACGGCGTCTATGACTTGATTACAACGCTGCCTACAGATGGTACATCGCACTTGAGCTTGAAGAACAATGTCAACCTTCGTGGAGAAAGTCAGGATGGAGCGGTGCTTCGCTCACACTTCGATAATACGTCCTCCAACACGAAGATTATGAGCGGCTACAACAAGCATGATATTGTGATCTCGAATATGACGTTGACTTCGACGTTCAACGGTAACTACTCGACTGATCACACGGTGAACAATCCGGAGAGCGGCGGTCCGTTCTACGGCATCGTGCTCGAGGATAAGCTGGGTCAGCCTTCGTACAACGTTACGATCGATCAAGTGACGATTGAGAAGATCCAGAAGATGGGTGTGCGTATTAGTAAGAGCCGTGATACCGTCGTGAAAAACTCGAAGTTCCAGAACCTCACTGACGTCGGCGGCGGCGGTGCAGGTTATGCGGTCTCGATTCAAGGTATTGCGAAGACAGATCGACTTGGCTATGCCAACGATACGCGCCATAACGTCGTAGAGAACAGCACATTCGTTGGTCCTTACATTCGTCATGGTATTATTTTGCAGTACTATGCGCATAACAATGAAATTCGGAACAACGTCTTCACGGGCATGAGATTGGATGCGATCGATCTTCATGGTGAAGATGAGTACCTGAACAAGATTGACAGCAACAACATTTCTGGCGTCTTGACAGGTGCGGGTATTGCACTGGGTAACACGGGCGGTACGGCGCCAAGCAATCATGATGCAGCGGGTCCTTATAACCATATCGTGAACAATACGATTACGAACTCGCGTGAAGGTATCAAGGTTCACATGGGTTCGCCGGATACGCTGATTGAGAACAACACCATTACAGGAACGACGGAGCCATCGAGCTCCCGCGGTATTCTCATTCAGAACGGTCCTCGTACCCTTATTCGCAATAACACGATTACAGGTAACACGGCGTCGGGCTTCTGGGGGATTTTGCTAGAGCGTGACCCGGGGGATACGAATGCGAATGCGGTAGGTGCAGGCGATCCGGTTGATGTTCGAATCGAGAACAACACCATTACTGGTAACACGAACGGCTTGAAGCTTGATGCCGGAACTGGAACTGTGATGCAAGGTAATGTGATTAAAGACAACTTGGAAGTCGACGTTCAGGGAGAGGTGCAGCAGCCTGGCAATGGCGGTGGCAACGGTGGCGGCGGTGAAGTACCTCCTCCTGTCGAAGTGCCGGAGGAGACGATTCTCCCATCCGATGACGCCAAGATCGATATCGAGAAGCCGGGTACGAACTATGGTGTTGAGGATGTTGAGAAGACAACTGCAGGTGCTTCCGACCGCAATTGGTTCAAATATTTCAATGTGAAGCGTTCCGCAGACGGTCTGAAGGGACGTATGGCGTATCTCAAGTTCCCTGTTGCTGGTCTTGACAACGCGCAGTCTGCTGTACTAGAGCTGCACGGCAAGATTGGCAGCAGCACAACGTCGGTTAAGTTCGATGTGTATGGCCTGCAGTCTGACGACTGGAACGAGTCGACACTGACATGGAACAATGCGACGAACCGTGCGGATAGTATTGCTGATGTAGTAGGAGTAGGTACGACAGCGGTATGGCTCGGAACGTTTACGATCGACAGTGCAGACGTGATGAAGTATAGTGTCGATGTGACTGATTTCGTCCGTGCGCAAGCAGACGGTCAAGCGACATTCCTGATTGCAGATACGCTCGGACAAAACGGCAACGTGACGATCTACTCGAAGGAAGAGACGAATGTAGACCGAGTTCCTACGCTCAAGGTTGTCCGTGCGACGACAGGCGGCGAGCAGCCGCAAGAGCCAGGCGAGCCGGGTGACCCAGGCGATCCAGGCAATCCACAAGAGCCTGAACAGCCGCAAGAGCCAGAAGAGCCACAGCCGGACCTGCAGTTCGCCTTCCAGGTGTCGGATGTGACAGCGACGAACATGTCCGGTCAACCTGTGACTGCACTGACAGGTGGCGGCTTCCTCAACGTATCGGCGAAGCTGAAGAATGTGACACAGACCGAGTCTCATGCAGCGTTCATCATCGCGCTGTACGGACCGGATCAAGCGGTGAAGCGTATCGCATATGTGGAGCAGCAGGTGGCAGGTCAAGCGACGATTACAGTCGGAGCAGGCTTCGACTTGCCGGAGGCAGCAGGTGCTGGCTATACGGTGAAGGCGTTCGTGTGGGATAGTATGAACGGCATGCAGCCATTAGCGATGCCAGTCGCGCTGTTTGACTCGAATTAAGTAGACGAATGCGCCGCTAACGCGGCAGCTTCAGCAACTCGAAGTGCCGGGGATATTCCTCGGCACTTCAGGCTGTTATAATACACGGATAGATAGAAGATGGAGGATGAAACGATGTCTACTGTAAACAACATGGAAGCTTTGAGCGGTCAGCCGCTCAAGCTCAAGAGCAATCGGGTATGGAGAACGTATACGGGTGGCAAGCTGATCGAGAGCTGGCAGCACAAGCCCGAGCCGGTCGATTCGGAGTTTCCCGAGGAGTGGGTGGCATCTACCGTTAAGGCCAAGAATGCAGGTCGAGAGCACATCCATGAGGGCTGGAGCCAGGTGGACTTGATAGGCAGCGACGAAGTGATTACGCTGAAGAGCTTGGTCGATTCCAACCCTGCAGCGTACTTGGGCGCCGCGCACACTGCCCATTACAACGAGCAGATGGCCGTTCTGGTGAAGGTGCTCGATTCGAGCGAGCGTCTCACGATTCAGGTGCACCCGAGTCCGCAGGATGCCAGAGAGAAGTTCCAGTCCGAATTCGGCAAGACCGAGGCGTGGTACATCCTAGGCGGACGTGAGATCAACGGTGAGCAGCCATGCCTGTACATGGGCTTCAAGCCGGGCATTACGAAGGAGATCTGGAAGGACATATTCGACAGACAAGCGATTGACGAGATGCTCGATGCGCTCCATCGCATACCGATTAACAAGGGCGATGTGTACCTCGTCGAAGGCGGCGTGCCGCACGCGATCGGCGCAGGCTGCTTCCTCATTGAGATTCAGGAGCCGACCGATCTGACGCTGCGCGTCGAGCGAACGACGCCTCGTGGTATCAAGGTTCCCGATGAGGCGTGCCATCAGAACATCGGCTTCGAGGGGATGCTCGACTGCTTCACGTACGAAGCAAGAGGGCTGGAGGAGACGCTTGACCGATTTAAGAAAAAGAAGCGCACCGTCGTCTCCACCTCGGAGAGCAGCGAATATGAGCTGATCGGCGTCGAGGACACGGATCGTTTCCTAATGAATGTGCTGGAGGTATCTGGATCTCACAAGAAGACGCAAGAGGATGGCTTCCATATTGCCATCGTCGTGCAAGGGTCCGGGGAGCTGCGCTGGGATGATCAGAGCATTCAGGTGCAGCAGGGCGATCAATTGTTCCTGCCAGCCGGAGTGAAGGAGATGACCTGGGTCCGTCAAGGAGAGGAAGAGCTGCAGGTGGTGCTCTGCTACCCGCCGCGGACGTAGCCGTGTGAATAATGATAATGGAGAGGGCAGCGGATTCCGCTGTCTTTTCTCATCGTAAAAAGCTACTTGCGGTCAAGGACTATGCGTTGATACACTATATAAATCGACATTAACATAAAGCAGGTGCTGACGAACATGCCAGTCAAGAAGATGACAGCCGCTCAGCTGAAGCGCAAGCTGAAGGAGCGCACCAAGGACGAGCTGCTGGAGCTGCTGCTCGAAGCGGTCACAGACCATAAGCAGCTGCACAGCTATCTTGCAGTGAAGCTGCAGGGCGAGGATTATGCGTTGGAGCTGCTCGAGAGCTGCAAGGAAGAGATTCGCAAGCAATTTTATCCAAGCCGGGGGATGCCGAAGCTGAAGGTGGACAAGGTCGAGCAGACGCTGTCGGAGATGAGAGCGGCGGGAGCAGGCACAGCGTGGCCATTCGAGCTGCTCGTCTACTTCTGCGAGACCGCGGCGCAGTTCATTGAGGATTATGCCGATATATTCGAGAATATGGGCGATCTGCTGACGGATTCCTTCGAGACGGTTATCCAGGAGCTGAACAAGGACGAGAGCGCCGAGCGCTACGAGGCGTATAAGGATCGGCTTAAGGTCATCATGATGAGGGACAATCTGTTCTGCTGGGGCATTCACGATTCGCTCATCGGGTCCTACTTCGAGCTGAAGTGGCTCGGGGAAGACGAGAAGACGGAGGTGCTGAAGAAGACGAAGCTCAGCTCGGATTGGGCGAATGAGTGGGATGATCTCGATGACGACGACGACGAGGAAGACGACGAGGATGGCGAGGTAGACGACGATGATATCGAGCTGTGGATGACGCGTCAGATCGATACGCTCGTAGAGAAGATGGGAATGCCGAAGGAAGCGACATCGCCACAGGAATCGATGAAGAGCACCGTTGTATCTTACGAGGCGATGAGACGTTGGCTGAGCATTCCAGCTGAAGTGAGGCAGAAGCTGCTGCATAGCGTCTGGTGCTCGGCCTGCAGCAAGGGGACAAGCTTGAGCGATTACTCCGTATCGCAGGACAAGCACGGGATTGTGCTGAACGGACACTGCGCCGTGTGCGGGGGCAAGGCAGTTCAGTTGATTGAGGTGTAGCTCCCACCACTGAATGTTAGGGCGTTGTGCAGCTAACGCGGCTATGTTGCACAATGCCCTTCACATGGAGTGGTGGGAGTCTTTTGACGGAGCTAAATAGTATCATGACAGTTCTGAAATCGTCCCTGCATTAACTTTATATACCTGTTGACATAGCGTTTCAATATCTATCTTATGATGAGAACTTATCAAAATGGTGGCACCTCTCTGATTTTCCTCTCTAATAATGTTATACATCTGTTCCACCGAATCCTCATCTAACCCGTTCATTGGCTCATCAAGCAAGATAAGTTCTGGCTGCTCCATAATCGCTTGAGCGATCGCGAGTTTTTGTTTCATGCCCAGCGAGTACGTTTTTACGGGCTTACGATCCTCAGGATCCAGGCCTACCCGCTTGATCGTGTTCCCGATTTGCTCTGAGTTAATCTTCCGCTTAATATCTGCTAGAAACTTTAGATTGTCAAAGCCTGAATATTGCTCTAAAAAACCAGGCTTCTCTAGAATGAAACTAGTATTACTAGCAAATGAAGCCTTCTTGTGCAGCGTTTCTCCGTGTACAATGATCTCTCCGATAGTGGGCTTTACTAACCCTGAAATCAGTCGAAATAAGATGGATTTTCCTGAACCATTGTGTCCAACGATTCCGACTACCTTCCCGTAGTCTATTGTTAAATTAATATCACTAAGAATTTTTCTGTTCTTTATCGTCTTTGTAACTTTATTAAGTTGAACTGCTGGTACCATCCTTGTACTCCCTCTCTTCATATTTTTGTTAGTAATCCACACGATTGGCTCTATACACTATCCAGAATCCAATAAACGCAATGACAATAAACTCAGCCATGAGTATCTGAGGGTGCATCGATGAAACATGATCGATCATACTATAATAGAGTGGTAGGTAGGGATGATCTAGCCGTACCCCCATATAAAATAACGAAACTATTGTAATATTAGCGATCTCCACATAGTAAAGCTCCTTAATAAGCAGCCAAATACATGCATGCACATACAAATTTAAGGTAAGACTTATGAAAATCTTTATCCAATAAATATCCGCATGGAAAGGGGCTCCTGAGTAACTGCTCATGATTAGGATTGAGCATAAATAGCAGAATATATAATAAAGAGTAAATATGAACCCTATCATCATTTTTAGTATCCAGTACCATCTCGCTGAACCGAATCGAATCAACTGGTATAACTCAAAGGTGTGTACTTGTCGCTTCCATACGAGTTGAAGAAGCACAATATAACCAATGCACATGATGATCCAATATATCCAGTTTATATATTCATTCGATACAGAACCAAATAGGTTTCTTAGAATAATCTCGGCTGATGCATATGATGTGACATAACCATTGGAGGCGTAAAGAATAGTAGCTATTCCAGATAAGATTATGGAACCTGCTGCTACATTAAATAAGTCTCTGCTCAGAAGACGCAATTCTGAAGCAATCTGCACGTTCTTCAGCCCTCCTTGCTCCAATAATCAACCTTACTGGTTCGATACCGAGAGAAAGCTATAAACAGTAAATTGAGGATTACCGCTCCGAAACCAATTAGGATAATTGAGACAAGTTGCAAGTTCCGTAAGGGGACGTTCAAGATCGTGGGAATGAAAGAAAATATCATTCGATCAAGAACTACAATTGAAATAACAATTGCTGCAGCTATGAACGTGTTAGATAAGTACGTTTTCGCAAGTTGAAACAGCAGCCCAACGGTTAAGAGAGTCATATAGAATAGAAATAGAAACAAAATCGATGAAGGATGCCCTTCATCATTGGGTATATATTGAAACAAGGAGTTATAGGAGGAATCTGGGAATACTTTATATTTTGCTATACTTGATATGACGTAGGACGAGACAGAAGAGACGATGGTGAATATGCCAGTTGTAATGACGATCATATAGGTCTCAAAATCAGACACAGCTGTTCGTTTTCGGTACCTTCTAATAATTACCCATTCCCTAGAATCAAGTAAGATTCCTAGTATGAGCAATAATATTGGTGTATAGACGAACTCAAACTTAAAAGAGAGTAGGAAGTCTTGCCAAAATGACCAGGTTGAATAGGTTACCTTAAAAAAAGGTAGAACAATGATCGTGTATAGTAGTGGCAACGTTAGCATCAAGAATGTAATTTCTTTCTTACACAAAAAGTATTGTTGTACCACATACCTTAGCAGTCTATTCGAAAACATCACGAAGTTTTCTCGCTCCCTGGATATAAAGAGTGGTAACAATTAATAAAAGTAATAAATAATCGATAAGGAATGGCCAGTATGTTAAGTCTGTTACAGGCTGTCTTGGGTCTTTGAAATTAAAGGGATCCCACGATAATAAACCTAATATTGTAAATAGAATCCACGTTCCTAGCTGTAAGCACATAGGCACAAATAAAATAACATAACGGTTCTTTAGATAAAACGAGACGGCTAATCCAAAACAAACATAGAGTGCCATATACATGCTGTTGATGGTTAAGTACACAAGGAAGTACAAATAGGGAGAGGTTACTACTAATTGTGAGAATAATTCTTTTTTGTAAGAGATGAAGGGACTATTAGCAGGTTGAAATGTACCTTCGACGATCTTATGATACGATTCCGAATAAGACGAGTAGTCCCAAATTCCAGTCCAAGTATTTATAACAATGACCCCGATTGCTAATGGAGTTGAAAACAAAAAGAACGAGACACAATATGTAAATAAAAATCTATTCCAATAGTACTTAAGACGCTCCATACGAATGACTTGGTACGAAATGAACCCCGAAGTTCTTTCACTATGTAACGAATCAACAATTGGCAACGAGACTACGAGTGGAGTAATAAAGTAATAGAAAGATGTGAAGAATGCACTTGATATCCCACTGGAATTACCTACCCAATATAAGAAAGGACTGATGACTCCAATAGTATCAGGAAATTCACCGTATAGCCTTGTTGTGAGATCAAATTCTCGATTGTAGTCATCTATGCCTCTCCATGCTCCGATTACAACGATGAGTAAGAGGGTAAAGAAACTAATGTAAAAAAATTTATTTTTAGTTAGCTTATTAAACTCAACAATCATTGGATTTCTTATCTCCTTTGAAGAGTTAGACAATTATATTTATATAAAATCAACTTGTACGATAACGCGCGCCAAAAGTTGGCGCGCGTTATCTCCTAATAACTTGTATGTCAGAACTGACAATTACAATTTATCTGCTCTGAATTTACCCGATACATCGATCGTGACATTATTGAATGTGCTAGACCAGCCTCTAAGCGTTACAGCTTTTTCTTTGGCACTGCTGTCCACAGTAAATTCGGCTGTTGTACCGTCATCAGCGTTGCTATAGGTATTAGAAACTTGAGTACTGCCTTCATAAATGTTTAAGTTCACTTTGTAGTTAGAACCCACGTTACTAATAGCAGCTTCAGCGTTGTTGTTGTTCTCATTCATATCACTTGCCAGTTCAGTCCAGTTCTGCCAGATAGGCAACCTTTTTGAGAAGGGAATCCATTGAGTTCCAGCGTAAGCAACACCGATACTTAATACCGTGGATGCAATGACGCCCACCGACAAAATTCTCTTCAAATTCGCTTTCATGACCGATTATAGCCTCCTAGAAAAATAAATTTTTATAAGGATTGCTGTTGATCGAATAGAGTACTTAAACATCATCTCTACATACTCATTATTCTATCAATTGCAATTCCTTACAAAAAAAACAATACCAAATTCATCTATATTTGTCTATATTATTTTAAAAAAACTTGATATTACATTTTTGTGTAATGCTATACAAGTGATGAAAAGAACTCAGCCTGCAGGGATTGGTGTTCAATCTCCCATTTAGTGGATTAGTAGGCTTTTTATTTCATTGTTCTCATAGTAATACCATTCATAATACCCCGCGTTAAAGCGAGTGGTATAAAGTCGATCAGCAGCACCGAATATCTTCGTCCCTCCTTGAGAAATGCTTTGTAATTTATCCCCTTGCAAGGACAATTGTGTGAAGTTCCGGTTCCCGCTCATCCCGCCTCCACCTTCACTAACATACAGGTATGGTTCATTTAGATAGAAGGAGAATAATAGATCGGAAGCCGACGTATATACGGTTTGCATTGCAGCTCCGTCTACGTCCACCGAGTATATGGATTTAAAGTCATGATAATAGATTTTGTTACGGTGGATGATCGGAGTTGAATGTTGGTCGGGCGCAAAATCCATAATCTTCGATTCTTGAGGATCGATTACGTTGCTCTTGTAGAGCGCATGGTCTCTTGTGTAATAGATCGTATGATCTTCAAAATCAACGAGGTCGCCTGAGAGTGGCAGTTTTTTCTGTTCAGTGCCGTCTTTTATCATCATATAGAGGTTCATGGAATCATCACTAACGTATAACCATTCTCCAACTAATAGCAGTCGAGCTCCTGTTTCACTTAATGGTTCGGGAACGCCTCCATTCTTATTCAGCCTATACACTCCATTGTCTGTAAAATAAATATAGGCTTCATCCACGTTCAAAGATTGAGCGACATGTGAAGTTAACTTCACGGCCTGGCTTCCATCGGCTTTCATTCTATAGAGACCGTCTTGAGAAGAATGATCCTTGATGTGAGATTGGTAGGACACATACAACCAGTCACTGTCCCCCGTGATCCACCCGCCATTGGCTAGATTGCTCTTGGTATTACCCCTACTGGTATCCGTGGCAGACTGCTGCTCTGCCTCATCCTGGATGAGTACGGTCCTTGTATTCTCAATCCAGCTCACATCTTGAACGAGAGCGTCACTGACAGCGCGGAGAGGGATGTAGGTCGTGCCTACTTGGAATTGAAACGATAGAACGACAAGCGCACTCATACCCCATACTAATGCTTTCACTAAGCCTACCTCCATCTTAAAATGAAAAGTCTGACGCATACGCATCAGACTATCCAAATGCTGTAAAAGTTGCAGTCTTAGCGAAAAGATACGTAGACCGACATCTGTGCAACAAGTGCAACAGAAGCAACACCTGTTGGGGGGGAGGACTGGTAAGCGTGTCAGAGATGCAACGTTACACCGGCCTCTTAAGCTCCTCCGTCAGCAGCGGCACGACCTCGAACAGATCGCCGACGATGCCGTAGTCGGCAATCTTGAAGATCGGCGCCTCGGGGTCCTTGTTAATCGCAATAATGAGGCGTGACTGGCTCATTCCGGCCAAATGCTGGATCGCGCCGCTGATGCCGCAGGCGATATACACATCAGGCGTGACGACCTTGCCGGTCTGGCCGATCTGGAGCGAGTAGTCGCAGTAGCCGGCATCGCACGCGCCGCGGGATGCGCCGACGGCCGCGCCGCCGAGCGCTGCGGCCAGCTCCTCGAGCACGCGGAAGCCTTCCGCGCTCTTCACGCCGCGGCCGCCGGAGACGACGATCTTCGCCTCCGTCAGATCGACCTTGCCTGCCGCCTTCGCCACGACGTCGCGCACAACGGTGCGAAGCGATGCTGCTGGCGGCGGCGACCACGGTACGGCGACAATGGCGGCGGCAGAGCTGTTCGCGGTCGGCAAGGCGTTCGCAGCGACAGCAGAGCTGTCTGCGGCCTGGGAGTCGTTATCAGCGGGGACGTCATTTGCCGCCGCCGCCGCCTCGCCTAG
Source organism: Paenibacillus sp. YYML68 (assembly GCF_027923405.1). Classification (NCBI taxonomy): domain Bacteria; kingdom Bacillati; phylum Bacillota; class Bacilli; order Caryophanales; family Paenibacillaceae; genus Paenibacillus; species Paenibacillus sp. YYML68. The sequence continues at coordinate 1,214,749 of NZ_BQYI01000001.1, forward strand.
AGCCACGGCTTCGTCCGCCAGTGTGCTCGCGGAGTCATCGTCTGCCTTCACAGGCTGAGCCGCGGGGATATTGTTCGGACGAATCGTCACGACGAACGGCCCCGCGTTGAACCGCTTCGTCTCGAACGCCTTGCCCGCGTAGATCGGGCGCGTGAATAAGAGGCCTTCCCCCGTCCGCTCGATGTCGACGACGTCGGACAGCTGCCCTGCGGCAAGCCGGGCGGCCAGCCTTGGCGCCAGGTCGCGCCCCATAGCTGTATGACCGAGCACGATGCCACTGGGCTGTAGCTCCTCGACGACCGCACACAGCGCACCGTCATACAGCTCCGGGCTGTAATGCTGCAGCACTTCATGCTCCACAACCGCAACCTGATCGAGTCCGTACTCATCGGCCAGCTCTGCGGCAAGTGGACTCACTTCATGACCGATCAGCACCGCTACTAGTCGGTCTCCTTCACTCGCGCACCATCTCGCCGCCTGAATCGCCTCGAACGTCACCTTCCGCAGCGTACCGCCTCGACCTTCCGCTACGATTAATATCGTTTGTCCGCTCATCGGTATGTCCTCCTCTCAGAATGGCCCTGCAAGCTACAGCTTCGCTTCGTCTCTTAGCAGCTGAGCGAGCGAAGCCGCCTGCTGCTGGGCATCTCCAGCTAGAAGCTGGCCGGCCTGCCTCGCAGGCGGCAGCGCCATCGACATCCGCTCCGTACGGGGGGCGACATCCGCTGCAGTCAAGCCGAGGTCATCGAGTGTCACCCGAGCGAACGGCTTCTTCTTAGCCTTCATAATGCCGGGCAGCGTTGGGTAGCGTGGCTCGTTCAGCCCCTGTTGGGCGGTGAATAGGGCAGGAAGCACAAGCTCCAGCGTCTCGGTATCGCCCTCCGCATCGCGCTCGACGACTACGCGTCCGTCCTTCGCCTCTAGCTTCGTCACCGCCGACACATGCGGAAGTCCGAGCAGCTGCGCGACGCGAATCGCGACTTGCCCGGCTCCATGGTCCGAGGAGAAATACCCTCCGAGCACAACATCCACAGAACGGGTCCCGATCGATGTGGCTAGTACTCGCGACACGCCGTATTCGTCCGACAGGCCAGTGGAGTCGATCAGGACTGCTTCATCCGCGCCCATCGCCAGCGCCGTGCGCAGCGCCTCAGCGCATCGCTCTGGTCCGACGGAGACGACCGTCACGCAGCCTCCGTGCTGCTCCTTCAGCCGAATCGCCTCCTCGACCGCATATTCATCGTACGGATTGATAATGAACTTGACGCCTTCCTCCGAGACGCCGCCGTTGGTGAGGACGATTTTCTCCTCCGTATCGAACGTCTGCTTCACCAGCACTACGATGTTCATCTGTGCTCACGCTCCTCCTCTTGTCGATTTGCCCGAACCGCTTGCTCGCTCGCTTGAAGCTTCCTCATGCGGTGTCTTGTGTCGAACAAGCGCTCCTTCATTTTTTTCGAAAAAATGACGTCAACCGCTTATGAATACCATATTTCGCACATACGCTTTTTATGAGGATGACTGCAAGCGCTTCTTTTACCAATTAATGTTGAGTCGCTGGTTGATGTGGGGAGGAGAAGTGAAGAGAAGGGAGGCCACCCTATGTTCATGCAAATGGTTCACGTGCTACTGTTCATCACGGTGACCGGCTACGGGCTGCTGCTGTTCGGCAAGGCGGTGTATCGTCGGTTTCTCTATGTGAGGCTCGGTCAGCCTTATGATTTCAGGCAGGCCGGGCGTGAGAGGCTGGCGGGCTTCCTCGGGGAGGTGTTCGGTCAGCGGAAGCTGCTGAAGGACCGGAGGAGCGGAGTGATGCACATCGTGCTGTTCTACGGGTTCCTCGTTCTGCAGCTCGGGGCGCTTGATTTGATCTATAAGGGTCTGACCAACGGTCAAAAGTTACCTGTTCCCGGCTACGAGGCGTTCAACCTGCTGCAGGAGCTCACCATCGCTGCGGTGCTGGCGGCTGTTGGCTATGCGGCATACAGGCGCTATGTCGAGCGACTGCCCCGGCTGAAGCGGGGCTGGAAGCCGAGTCTGGTCGTCTGGTTCATCGTCGGTCTGCTGCTGTCGGTGCTGCTGTCGCTTGCGTTTGAGCGTATTTGGCTCGGGCACACTGCTGGTCAGCTGGATGCGTATGCGCCAATCTCGTCTGTGCTCGCCTCGCTGATGAGCGGAATGTCGCCGGGTGCTGCGAAGGCTGCGTTCTATGTAAGCTGGTGGGTGCATCTGCTCATTCTGCTCAGCTTCCTCGTCTATGTGCCGCAGTCGAAGCACTTCCATCTCATCACGGCCCCGATCAACCTGTGGCTGCGACGCAAGGAGCCTGTCGGGAGGCTGAGGAAGCTTGAGCTCGAGGATGAGCAGGCGGAATCGTTCGGAGCGGGGCGCGTGGAGGATTTTACGCAAAAGCAGCTGCTCGACCTGTACGCCTGCGTCGAGTGCGGTCGCTGCACGAACGTCTGCCCGGCCTCGAGCACCGGGAAGGCGCTGTCGCCGATGCACCTGATCACGAAGCTGCGCGATCATCTGACCGAGAAGGGGGCGGCGGTGACGTCCCGCTCGCCGTGGGTGCCAGAGCTCGTGTTCGGCTCGTCAGCTGGGAGCGTGCATCGGATGGTGCCGGTCGAGGAGCAAGAGCAGACGCAGGTAGAGGCGCAGGCGCAGGCGAAGGTGCAGACGCAGGTAGAGGCGCAGGCACGGGAGCGGGCGGAGTCGCAGTCACAAGCGCAGACGCAAGCGCAGGCACATGCCGACGACGGCACATCTGCGCCACTAGCAGCCACCGACATCCGCCCGACGCTCGCGTGGCAGCAGGCCGCTTGGCAGGCGCATGCCGACGGGACGGCTGCAGTCGATGTCGAGCTCATCGGAGGCGTCATCCGCGAGGAGGAGCTGTGGTCGTGCACGACGTGCCGCAACTGCGAGGACCAATGCCCGGTCGGCAACGAGCATGTGGACAAAATCATCGACATGCGCCGTCATCTCGTGCTGATGCAGGGCAGTCTGCCGCACGAGGCGCAGCGGGCGATGCAGAGCATTGAGCGACAGGGCAACCCGTGGGGGCTGAGCCGCAGCGACCGCGCCAAGTGGACGGCTGACGTGGCCGGTGTGAAGGTGCCGACGGTGAAGGACAATCCAGACTTCGAGCTGCTGTTCTTCGTCGGCTCGATGGGCTCGTATGATGAGCGCAGCCGCAAGGTGTCCCGGGCGCTCGTCCGGCTGCTGCACGAGGCGGGCGTCAGCTTCGCTATACTCGGCAGCGAAGAGCGGGGATCGGGGGATACGCCGAGGAGGCTTGGGAACGAGCTGCTTTTTCAACAGCTGTGTATGGATAATATTGAGGTGTTCCGCCGTTACGGTGTGAAGCGGATCGTCACCGCCTGTCCGCATACGTACAACACGCTGAAGAACGAGTACTCGGACTTCGGCATGAATGGCGTCGAGGTGCTGCACCATAGCGAGCTGCTCGCTGAGCTCGTCGCGACAGGCCGGCTGAAGCCGACCTACGAGCTGAAGGAGCGAATTACGTACCACGATTCGTGCTATCTCGGACGGTACAACAACGTGTATGACCAGCCTCGCGAGGTGCTGCGGGCGATTCCGGGTGTCGAGCTGGTCGAGCTGGAGCGATCGCGGGACAACGGCATGTGCTGTGGAGCAGGAGGCGGTTTGATGTGGATGGAGGAGACCGCAGGTACAAGAATGAACGTCGCCCGCACGGAGCAGGTACTCGCGGTGCAGCCGACCGTGATCAGCAGCGCCTGTCCGTACTGTCTGACGATGCTCGCGGACGGTACGAAGCTGAAGGAGGCCGACAATCGTGTGAAGACGCGGGACATAGCCGAGCTGCTGGAGCTGTCGGTGTTCGGCAGCGGGAGTGAGTAGGTTGGGAATGAATGGAAGTGGCTGAAAGTGTATGGCGGTTGGAAAACGGCAAGAAGAAGGCAAGAAGAAGGCTGCTCCCAGCAAGCAGTAGTCTTGTCCGTGTCAGCTAGTATTAGGATGGAGGTCATGCTTCATGGATACAAGACCAATTCGTACCGCAGCCGTCATCGGCGCAGGCGTCATGGGCTCAGGCATCGCCGCCCATCTGGCGAACGCAGGCATTCCGTGCCTGCTCCTCGACCTCGTGCCGAAGGCGCTTACGGAGGAGGAGTCGGCACGCGGGCTGACGCTCGCGCAACGTGCCGTGCGCAATCGACACGCGACGCAGGCGGTCGCGAGGCTGCATAAGGCGAAGCCGTCGCCGTTGTATGACGAGGCGTTCGCCTCGCGCATCACACCCGGTAACCTCGACGACGATCTGGCGAAGCTGGCGGACGTCGACTGGATCATCGAGGTCATCGTAGAGCGGCTCGAGCCGAAGCGCGAGCTGCTAAGTCGCATCGAGTCGGTGTGGAAGCCGGGTACAATTGTGAGCTCGAACACGTCGGGCATTTCGATTGAGGCGATGTCGGCGCATTGCGGGGAGGAGCTGCGGCGGCATTTTCTCGGGACACACTTCTTCAACCCACCTCGCTACATGAAGCTGCTGGAGCTCGTGCCGGGCACGCGAACGGACCCGGACATCGTGCAGCAGATGAAGCGGTTCTGCGAGCGGCGTCTGGGCAAGGGCGTCGTCATCGCCAAGGATACGCCGAACTTTATCGCCAATCGGATCGGCACGTACGGCCTGCTCGTCACGCTGCGCGAGATGGCCCGAGGCGGCTTCACCGTTGAAGAGATCGACGCTGTCACAGGCCCGGCCATTGGGCGACCAAAGAGCGCCACGTTCCGCACGCTCGATCTCGTCGGGCTCGATACGTTCGTGCATGTGGCGAGCAATGTGTCGGGCAGCGTCATCGATGAGGTTGAGCGGCAGTCGTTCGCTGTACCGGAGCTGCTGAGTCGTATGGTGGAGCAGGGCTGGCTGGGGGAGAAGGCGGGGCGAGGCTTTTACCGGAAGGAGAAGGGGGCGCAAGGGCAAGGTAGTCAGATCCTGTCTCTACAGCCGGGGACGATGACGTATGAGCCGCAGCGTAAGCCGGCAGGGGCGTCGCTTGAGGCGGCGAAGCTGGCGAAGGGGGCGCGAGGCAAGCTGAAGGCGCTGCTCGGAGGCGGCGACAAGTACGCGGAGCTGGCGTGGACGCTGCTCAAGCATATGCTCGTCTATGCGGCGGAGAAGCTGGGCGAGATCGCGGACACGGTGCAGGAGATCGATGACGCGATGAAATGGGGCTTCAGCTGGGAGCTCGGCCCGTTCGAGACGTGGGATGCGATCGGGCTTGTGCAGTCGGTCGAGCGGATGGAGGCAGAGGGGCTGACTGTTCCGGCGTGGGTGAAGGCGTGGATCGCCGACGGGCATACGTCGTTCTATAAGCAGCAGTCCGGCAGCGTCTTCTATGTGAGCAATGGCGCATACCGACAGGTCGAGGCGCCTGTGGAGCATCTGTCGCTGCGGGCGCTCAAGGAGAGCGGGCAGACGGTGAGCTCGAACGCTGGAGCGAGCTTGATCGACATCGGCGACGGTGTGGCGTGCCTCGAGTTTCATTCGCCCAACAATGCGATAGGGGCAGATATTCTGACGATGATTCAGCAAAGTGTGGAGGAGGTCAGGCGCAATTACGACGGCCTGGTCCTCGCCAATGAAGGGCGCAACTTCTGCGTCGGCGCCAATCTGATGATCTTGCTCATGGAGGCGCAGGATGAGGAGTGGGAGGAGATCGACCGCATCATCCGTCTGTTCCAGAGCACGATGCTGAAGCTGAAGCGGCTCGAGAAGCCCGTCGTGGCGGCTCCGCATCGGATGACGCTCGGAGGCGGCGTCGAGGCGTGCATGCCTGCAGACCGCGTGGTCGCCTCGGCGGAGACGTATTATGGCCTCGTCGAGGCTGGCGTCGGACTCATCCCGGCTGGAGGCGGCTGCAAGGAGCTGGCGCTGCGCGCAAGTAGGCTGGCTCGCCACCCGGAGGCTGATCTGCAGCCGTATGTGAATCAGGCGTTCGAGACGGTCGGGATGGCGAAGGTGTCGTCGAGCGCACACGATGCGTTCCGACTCGGGCTGCTGCAGAGTGGCGATCGCGTCGTCATGAACCAGGATCACCTGCTCTATGAGGCGAAGCAGACGGTGCTCGGGCTAGTGAAGGGCGGCTACGAGCCTCCGCAGGAGGAACGCATTCGCGTCGTCGGCGCGGAGGGCAAGGCGATTATGCAGCTGGGTGCGTACGGGCTGAAGCAGGGGGGCTACATCAGCGACCACGACGTGCGGATTGCGAGCAAGCTGGCGCACGTGCTGGCGGGTGGCGACGTTCCGGCTGGAGCGCTCGTCACCGAGACGTATATGCTCGAGCTGGAGCGGGAAGCCTTCCTCAGCCTATGTGGGGAGCCGAAGACGCAGCAGCGCATGCAGCACATGCTGAGCAAGGGGAAGCCGCTTCGGAATTAGGGTAGTGGTGGTTGAGCTGGAGTTCAGGAAGCGACGGTTCATTTAAGCAGAGGAGAGGAGTCGGATGCCTGTATGAGAGAGGCTGTCATCGTGTCGATCGTCCGCACCCCGGCAGGGAAGGCGAAGAAGGGGACGTTAGCCCGGATGCGGGCCGACGATATGGGGAAGGCCGTGCTGGAGGCGGTCATGGAGCGTACACCTGGATTGTGTAAAAAAGACGTCGACGACGTCATCATTGGCTGCGCGATGCCGGAAGGGGAGCAAGGGCTCAACTTCGCCCGCATCATGTCGCTGTACGCCGGCTTCCCGGTGACCGTCCCGGCGCTGACGATTAATCGGTTCTGCTCCTCCGGTCTGCAGTCGATTGCTTTCGCTGCTGACCGGATTCGGTCGGGCGGTGCCGACGTCATCGTCGCAGGCGGTGTGGAGAGCATGAGTCACGTGCCGATGACGGGCTTCAAGCTGTCGCCGAATCCGAGCATCGTGGAGCAGATGCCGGAGGTGTACATCGGCATGGGGCATACGGCGGAGCTCGTCGCCGATCGGTTCGGCATTAGCCGGGAGGAGCAGGACCGGTTCGCTGCACGGTCGCATGCGAGGGCGGCTGTAGCCGCACGCGAGGGCAAGTTCCGCGACGAGCTCGTGCCGTTGCAGGTCGAGTGGAAGGAGCTCGATGCGACGAGTGGGCGTCTATGCGAACGCATAGCTCGACTCGAGCACGATGAGGGTATACGGGAGGTGACGACTGCAGAGGTGCTCGCTGGACTGCGACCCGCGTTCAAGCAGGGCGGCACCGTGACGGCAGGCAACTCGTCGCAGATGAGCGACGGCGCTGCCGCAGCTGTCGTCATGAGCCGGGAGCGGGCAGAGGCGCTCGGGCTGAAGCCGCTTGCGGTGTTCCGCTCGTTCGCGCTCGCTGGAGTCGAGCCGGAGATTATGGGCGTCGGGCCGGTCGAGGCGATCCCGAAGGCGCTCGCCATGGCCGGACTGTCGCTCGCCGACGTTGACCTGTTCGAGATCAACGAAGCGTTCGCCTCGCAGTGCGTTCATATCATCCGTCAGCTCGGCCTCGACGAGGAGAAGGTGAACGTGAACGGCGGTGCGATTGCGCTCGGTCATCCGCTCGGCTGCACGGGCACGAAGCTTACGGCCACGCTTGTACACGAGCTGCGCCGTCGGGGCGGCGGCATCGGCGTCGTGTCGATGTGCATTGGCGGCGGCATGGGGGCGGCAGGCGTGCTGGAGGTGTACGGGGAGCAGGCGTGAGCGGTTGCGGATGGAGACGCAAGGCTTGCCATAACAGCACCGGATAATAGTCGGAGGCAGTTATTCCAGAGCACAGAAGAGATGTCGAAGAAGGCCCTCAATTTGGCTGCGCCAAATTCGAGGCTTGCCATAACAGCTCCGAGACGACTCGGAGGCAGTTATTCCAGTGGGGGAAGGATTGATTCTCATGGTTAACAAAGCAGGTGGAAGCTTTCTCATCAGTGAAACGCCATTTCATCAGGTGGTAACACCGGAGGATTTCACCGAGGAGCATCGCATGATCGGCCAGACGACGGAGGATTTCGTCGCAGACGACGTAGCTCCGCACGACGAGGAGCTGGAGAAGCTCAACTATGAGCTCTCCGTACAGCTGTTGCGCAAGGCAGGAGAGGTCGGGCTGCTCGGCGCGGACGTACCCGAGGCGTACGGCGGCCTCGGCCTCGACAAGATCAGCTCGACGCTGATCAACGAGAAGCTGAGCGGCGCGTCCTCGTTCGCCCTGACGCTGGGCGCTCACGTCGGCATCGGCACGCTGCCGATCGTCTATTTCGGCAACGAGGAGCAGAAGCAGCGTTACCTCCCGGCACTCGCCTCAGGTGAGCTTATCGCCGCCTACTGCTTAACAGAGCCGTCCTCCGGCTCGGATGCGCTCGGCGCGAAGACGACGGCGGTGCTGTCGGACGACGGGTCACATTACGTGCTGAACGGCGCGAAGCAGTACATCACGAATGCGGCGTTCGCCGACGTGTTCATCGTCTATGCGAAGGTGAACGGCACCGACTTCAGCACGTTCATCGTCGAGCGGACGATGGAGGGCGTGAGCATCGGCCCGGAGGAGAAGAAGATGGGCATCAAGGGCTCGTCCACGTGTCCGCTCATCCTGGAGGATGTGAAGGTGCCTGTTCGCAACCTGCTCGGGGAGGTCGGCAAAGGCCACCTGATCGCCTTCAACATCTTGAACATCGGACGCTTCAAGCTCGCTGCGGGCTGCCTCGGCGCCTGCAAGGATGCGCTCGGCTACTCGGTGACCTACGCCAATGAACGAACACAGTTCGGCCGTCCGATCTCATCGTTCCCACTCATCGGGCGCAAGCTGGCGGAGATGAACGTCCGCACGTATGTGCTGGAGAGCATGGTGTACCGGACGGCAGGCCTGTTCGACGAAGGATTGGCCGAGATCGATGCCGCCAGCGGGCAGGTTGGCTATTCGACGGCGAAGGCGATCGCCGAGTATGCCATCGAGTGCTCGGTGAATAAGGTATTCGGCTCTGAGGCGCTGCAGTTCGTTGCAGACGAAGGGGTGCAAATTCACGGCGGTTACGGCTTCATCCAGGAGTACCGAATCGAGCGCATATACCGCGACTGTCGGATTAATCGCATTTTCGAAGGGACGAATGAAATTAATCGGCTTCTCATTCCCGGCACGCTGATCAAGCGGGCGATGAAGGGCGAGCTGCCGCTCATGCAGAAGGCGTCGGCGCTGCAGTCCGAGCTGCTGTCGCTCGTGCCGGAGCAGTCGTTCGAGGAGACGCTGGGGCAGGAGGCGCAGCTCGTGCAGATGGCGAAGCGCATCTTCCTCATGACCGGAGCGCTCGCCGTGCAGAAGTACCAGCTCCAGCTCGAGGCGCAGCAGGAGGTGCTCGGCATACTGGCCGACATGATCATCGGCATCTATGCGATGGAGAGCGCGCTGCTCCGCACGCAGAAGCGGCTCGCAGCGACTAGCGCGGACCCATGTGCGAACGCCATCGACATGACGACCGTCTTCGTGCACGACACGTTCACGCGCATCGAGGAGTGGGCGAAGGAGGCACTGGCTGCGATGGAGACCGGCGACGTGCTGCGTACGCAGCAGTCCGTTCTGAAGAAGCTGACCCGCCGCACCGCTGTCAATTCGATTGAGCTGAAGCGCCGCATCGCGTCGCGTGTCATACAGAGCGAGGGCTACACGCTGTAATGCATTCATGGATGCGACAACGGCAGCATCACGCCTCAACGTGCTCGACATGAGCTGTCATGTGGCATTCTGGTTATCGACATCATGTGAAGGGTGGTCGACGAGATGACGACGAAGCGCTGGCTTGCGCATTACCCTGTCGAAGTTCCGCCTACTTATGAATATCCCCGCTGCAGCATCGCCCAATTTCTGCTCCAGTCTGCAGCCACGTATCCGCACCATACCGCCATGTATTTTCTTGGTAAAAAAATTCCGTACCATCAGCTCCTCACCGACGCATACCGCTTCGCGCACGCGCTCTCGAGACTCGGTGTACGTAAGGGGGACCGCGTCGCGATCATGCTGCCGAACTGCCCGCAGACGGTCGTCGCCTACTTCGGGACGCTGCTCATCGGAGCGGTCGTCGTCATGACGAATCCGATGTATATGCCTCGCGAGCTGGAGCACCAACTGAACGATTCCGGCGCCAAGGTATTGCTGACACTCGACCTGCTGTTCGAGCGCGTGAGCAAGGTTGTGCCGAGCACCTGCGTTCAGCATGTCGTCGTCACTTCGATTCAGGACAGTCTGCCATGGGTCAAAAGCCTCCTCTATCCCCTCAAGGTGAAACGCGACGGGATGAAGCGGGACGTCGTCTACAGCGACGACGTCTCCTCCTACAAGGCGCTGCTGAAGGCTTCGCCTGCAGCGCCTATCATCGTCGAGGTCGATGCCGAGCACGACCTCGCGCTCATCCAATACACCGGCGGTACGACCGGTGTCGCCAAGGGCGTCATGCTGACGCACTACAACCTCGTCGCTAATACGATTCAGAGCCGGCTCTGGTCGTACCGGTCGCGGGAGGGGAAGGAGTCGTATTTGGCGGCACTGCCTTTTTTTCACGTATTCGGTGTGACGGTGCTGATGAATCAATCGGTGTATCTCGCAGGTACGCTCGTGATGCTTCCGCGCTTCGATCCGGTGCAGGTGCTCGAGGCGATCGACCGGCAGAGGCCGACGATCTTCCCTGGAGCGCCAACGATGTACATTGCGCTACTGCAGCAGCCGAAGGCTGGGAAGGTCGATCTATCATCTATCGACTTCTGCATTAGTGGGGCGGCCTCACTGCCTCGGGAGGTGCAGCATGAGTTCGAACGCTTGACCGGAGGTCGATTAATTGAAGGCTACGGCATGACCGAGGCTTCGCCTGTGACGCATGCCAATAATATCTGGGAGACGCGCAAGCCGGGCTCGGTCGGCATTCCGTTCCCCGACACAGACTGCCGGGTCGTCGATCCGAAGACGGGCGAGGAGCTGCCGGTCGGTGAGGTCGGGGAGCTGATTGTGAGCGGTCCGCAGGTGATGAAGAGGTACTGGGGCAGGCCGGACGAGACGGCGAAGGTGCTGCGAGACGGTTGGTTATATACTGGCGATCTGGGCAGGATGGATGAGGACGGGTTCTTCTACGTCATCGATCGGCTCAAGGATCTGATCATTGCCGGAGGCTTCAACATCTATCCCCGCGAGGTGGAGGAGGTGCTGTATGAGCACCCCGATGTTGCCGAGGCGGTCGTCGCTGGAGTCGTGGACTCGTACAGAGGTGAGACGGTGAAGGCGTACATCGTGCTGCGTCAGGGTGCGACGGTTGATGCAGCTCACGTAAGCGCATGGTGCCGGGAGCGGCTGGCCGCCTACAAGGTGCCGAAGCTGTACGAATTTCGCGAGAGCCTGCCGAAGTCGATGGTCGGCAAGGTGCTGCGCCGTAAGCTCGTGGAGGAGGAGGCGGAGCGACAGCGGAGGGCGGAGCGTGATGTGGTCGTCCGTGATGCCGACGTCTTGGATGAGGAGTCGCAGGGGCAGGAGCAGAAGCAGGAGCGTCAGGCGGGGCCAGAGCGTGACCCAAGCCATCGCGACGATGGGCAGCAGTCGTAGGTAATTTGCCCGAACGTGCTCATGCACGTTAATATGGAAGAAAATGATGAAGAGCGATGCGTTGCGCACGGCGGGGCTCGGAAAGGAGGTACAGTCGATGGATGCAGATCAATTGGAATTTCTGGAGAGGCTAAGGCGGGGCGCTCAAGGTACGTTCTGGGACTACGTCGGGGCGGAGCTAGTGGCGATTACGCCCGAGCGCGTCATCGTCACGCTGCAGCTTCAGCCGCATCACCTCAATCAGATGGGCATCGTCCACGGCGGAGTCACCGCGACACTGCTCGACTCCACGATGGGACTCGCAGCGATGGTGGCAAGACCAGACGACGACGTCGTGACGACGAATCTGAACGTCCACTACTTGACCCCTGCGAAGACCGGGCAGCTCAAGATTACAGCAGAGCTCGTCCACAGCTCGCGCAAGCTGATCACGACGCAAGGGCATGTGTACAGCGAGACAGGCGAACTGTGCGCGATGGCGACCGGCACGTTTCGGGTGATGGAGCGGAGACGGGAGTGACGGTGAGGACGGCTGAGTTGGGTGATAGGATGAAACCTCTGGCCTTGGCGGCAGAGGTTTTTTTGTGCATTTGTTAAAACTTGATCAATCACACTTTTGAGATTATCCCTATATTTAAAATGCGAGCGTTCTTGTTACATGTTTCTACAGCATTCGACATTTAAATTAGTGTAATATTAGGGAATGTGACATGTACTTACATAATGCTAACGAATCAATAAAAATCTAAATGTAATCCGAAAAACCCAGTATGTGTCCATCTGGTTGTGGTATAGTTCAAGCAAGACATGAAAGAGGGTGCTCATATTTGAATCTTGATTTTAACGGTAATAAGGGGTTTCGTATGTTGGATATATACGAACTCCTCAATAAGGGTGAACTTATTATTAAGGCAGAACTTTCTAAACGATATGGAGTTACAGAAAAAACTATTCAACGTGACATTGATGAATTAAGAGTCTATCTGGGTGATACACGCTTTTCAGAGAGGGAGACTTCGATAATATATGATAGATCGCGTTCGGGATACTATCTTTCTCGTATGGATCGTGAATGGATTACCAATGAAGAGGTTTTAGCTGTCTGTAAGATCCTTCTTGAGAGTCGGGCGTTTTGCAAGGAGGAGTTAGACTCACTTATTGTAAAATTATTAATGCAAGTAACGAAAAATGACCGTAAACAGGTCGAGAACATGATTCGTAACGAGCAATTTTATTTCGTTCCATTAAAGCATGGCAAGAAGCTTCTCGGAAGAATTTGGGAGCTCTCGCAGTACATATCGCACAACGAAGTAGTCCGGATTCGTTATGTCCGCAAAGATGGTATGGAGCGGGAACATGAAGTGAAGCCGGTAGCTATAATGTTCTCAGAATACTATTTTTATTTAGTTGCATTTATGTCCGATGATCGCCATGACTTTCCTACGGTGTTTCGTGTTGATAGGATTGGACAGTTCCAAGGTCTGGGAACCAAATTTAAAGTGCCATATAAAGACAAGTTTAACGACGGGGAGTTTCGCAAAAGGGTACAGTTTATGTACACAGGTGAATTGCGCAGGGTGAAGTTTAAGTTCAGTGGAACTTCCATCGATGCTGTGCTAGACAGGTTGCCAACGTCAGAGATTTTGTCCGAAAATGAAGGGATTTATCTTATCTCGGTTGAGGTATACGGTAATGGAATCGATATGTGGTTACGAAGCCAAGGAGCGAAGGTTGAGGTGGTATAGCTACGCATGGAAAATAATTTACGGAATAATTTTATAACCTCCCACAGTTTGGTAGGCCATCCATTAAAGTGGGCGAAGAAAAAAACTAGGATACAATATTATGTCATTCTCGAATACTTTGTGAACCAATGTGCAGGTATTACCAAATACGCTAATGCAAGACTGTTGCAATATCATACAATGCTAGTTGGTGATGAGACTGCAGATGTCTTAACGGATAGGGATCGTGATCTCAACATGCGTTCAATGGTAAATGACAGGTTAAGACCATGGATGTGGAAATATCGTTTTTGGCTTATTAATGATATTGCGCTTATCGTAGCAGATAAAACCGCAGTTGAAAAAGCACAGGAGATCATGCAGAGATACTTGAGCAAACGACAGTCCACTGCTCTGGCAATGCTGGTTTCGACTCTTTATTCCGATGAGGTGGTCTCGCATAAGCTGCATTTTACCGAGGATATGATTCACCAATATCGCTTAAATCGCAAATTTACAGAGCAACAGGAATTGCGAGTCTTAATTACGGCTAATATGAGCGCGGGCAAGTCTACATTAATCAATGCTCTAGTAGGCAAGCAAGTTGCCCGCACATCACAAGAAGCTTGCACAGCGAACTTATGTCACTTTTTAAATAAGCCGGTAGAAGATGGATCCATTCATTTACTAGGATCGGAGATCAATCTGTATGCAGAATATGACGATCTGATGAGTGCAGATAACGTAGATGGGAGTGATATCGCCTCTTATTTCCGCACTTTCATTCATTTGGAAATGCCACGTCGAATTTGTTTGATAGACACTCCTGGTGTAAATTCAGCGATCAATCAAGAGCATGGCAAACGGGCTCGTAGGGCACTACGGGAAGAGCACTACGATAAGCTTATCTATGTATTAAATGCTAATCAGCTTGGAACAGACGACGAGATACGTTACTTGAAATACGTTTCCGAACATGTGCCTAAGGATAAAATCATTTTTGTATTAAATAAGCTTGATAACTTCAAAAGTACTGACGATTCCATTGCTGCCAGCATCGAGGGTGTCCGAAATGATCTTGTCCATCTCGGGTATGAAGATCCTGTTGTATGCCCGTTGTCAGCGTACTTCGCATTATTGTTGAAAATGAAGATGAATGGTGAGGCCATGACGGAGGATGAGCAAGATGCATATGACTACTACGTGAAAAAATTCAGCAGGTCGGAGTATGACCTGTCTGTCTACATTCCTAACCCAAACACATTAGTGCCGGCTGCTGAAGACAAACAATCGGCGCTAGCAGTGAGAAGCGGACTTTACGGTCTGGAGAAAATAGTATACGGAGGAATTAATCGATGAAAAAGGTTTTTGTGAAGTACAACCCATATAAGCTTGAAACGGAGATCACTGTTGATGGGAAAAGTTTGGCGCAAAACAGCAAGCTTGGCGAGAAGGCTGCCAAAGACTCTCGTTTGCAGGATTGGGTGGAGGAACTACCCCGCATCCTCATCGACGAGTACAATGACACGGAGTTTGAAGTTACGTTCCACGGCACGATGCTCGACTACGAGGACTTGGTCGATGTATTCACAAAAGCATATGAGAAGAATGAGTTAAAAGCAACGATTAAGCGAAAAGCGGCCAAAGAAACTACGGATAAGGAAGCTCTCATCGATGATGTGTTCAAACAAGTCCAGCAAGGTCCGTTCGATGAGTTGAAGGATGTCGAGATCTTGAGCGCATTCGAGCATGCGAAGAGTAGCGATTTTGAGGTGTGTGTGGTCGCAACGATGAGCGCCGGCAAATCCACGTTGATCAACTCGGTGCTCGGTGCAAAGCTGATGCCCTCCAAGCAAGAAGCCTGTACTGCTATTATTACACGTATTAAGGATATCACCGAAGACACTGTGCCATTCAAAGCGGAAGTTTATAATAAAGAGGATGAGCTAGCCGAGACTCATGCCAAATTAACATATCCGATCATGGAACGTTTGAATGCCAGCGAAAATGTATCCGCCATTCATGTCTCAGGGAATATTCCGTTTGTTTCGTCGGAGGATGTTTCACTTGTACTCATAGATACGCCGGGGCCAAACAATTCACGTGACCTCAGACATAAGAAGGTACAGAGCGAACTTCTTGGCAAGTCATCCAAAGCGCTAGTTCTTTACATAATGACAGGCGAATTCGGTACGGATGATGACAATGCACTGTTGAGTCGGGTCGCTGAGAGTATGAGTGTGGGGGGCAAGCAGTCAAAAGATAGATTTATCTTCGTTGTAAATAAACTCGATGACCGCAAGAAAGAGGATGGCGATACAAGCCATACGTTAGAGCGTGTACGTGCTTACTTGAAAAACCATGGTATAGAGAATCCGAATTTATTCCCTGCCTCCGCCTTGCCTGCGCTGAACATCAGGCTCATTACAAGCGGAGTGGACGTGGACGTGGACACGATCGATGAGACTGAGATGAAGATCAAGAAGTTGAACCGCAACGAAACCTTGCATTTTGAATCGTATGCCGCGCTCCCCCTAAGCATTCGCGGTGAGATTAACGAACAGCTTTCGGCTACGCGAGCAGCATGGAACGGCAGAACTAATGGAAATCCGGAGGAAGCATTAATTCATACCGGCGTCGTTTCTATCGAAGCGGCCATTCGTCAGTATGTGCAGAAATACGCTAAAACGGCAAAAGTTAAAAATATTGTGGATACTTTTTTACACAAATTGGACGAGGTCGGCGCTTTCGAAGAAACAAAGCGCCAGCTTACTCAAAATCGTGAAGAAAGTAAGCGGATTGTAAA
The DNA here is from genome assembly GCF_027923405.1 of Paenibacillus sp. YYML68. NCBI lineage: Bacteria > Bacillati > Bacillota > Bacilli > Caryophanales > Paenibacillaceae > Paenibacillus > Paenibacillus sp. YYML68. Next base: position 1,230,840 of record NZ_BQYI01000001.1, read on the forward strand.
CTTGATCGAATCGATCAGAAAGAAGATAGACGATGCACAAGATGCCAAAAACTTCAAGGATACGGTCGATGATGCGGTTATTGCGGTTAATGATTCTTCCAGAGATGTGGTGGAAGACATCCTTCAGAAGTTCAACGATCGGATCTTGAGTCGTATCGATAGCCTGCGCCATAAGGAGCTTTCTCTCCATGATGCTGAAGATGAAGTAGAACGGCTGCATAAGTTTTCGCAGAAGTTGGAGCCTGACTTTGAAGTAGAGTTGGATGAACTTATCCGAAATAACATTGTAAATACCGCCGTTGCATTGATTGAAGCCTATAAGAAAAAACTTTCCTCGTTCTCAGAAGAATTGGATTACAAGAATCTAACTGGAGTAGCAATTGATCCGTTAAAACTAATGGGCGGCAGCTTTGGTCATTTTGTAGTTCGAAACATAGCTAAAGAGAAGGAGGTTGAGGATGGTGAAGAGTGGATTGAGAATTCGAGTAAAAGATGGTATAAGCCATGGACGTGGCTTGAAGAGAGTGGGTACTACCGCACCAAATACAAGACGATTCAGTACGTTCCCGGAGAAGAGATGGCTCAACTATACTTTGTGACTGTACAGAAAAACTTACGCTTAAACGGTCAAGAAGCTTGCAAATATGCTCTTCAACAGTCGAAACGTATTGCAGAACGCTTCAACGAAGAATTCACGCGGCTCGACGATGTTCTCAAGGCCAAGCTAGCAGAGTTGGAGGACTATGTCACCGATAGGGATAAAGCCGATCAACGGATTCGTGAATCTGAGGACAAGCTGAATTGGTTGGAGCAAATCAAAGCTAGAGTAGAGTCGATTCTAGAAATATAAGGGGGATAATATAGTGACGATAACGAGTGCTTTCAGGAATGCCGTAGCATCGGGTGATGTCTTAAGCATCCGCATTATGATGAAGGACAGCTTACTTGTTGATCCTACATTTACTGAATTCAACGAAATGGAGCGTTATACTCAAGCTGTGAACGGACTTTACGATGAACATGACGGCCGAACGCTTGAAGATGATCCATCTGCTTGGAACGACGATTACATGAGTAGAATGATGGTTCAGATAATCGGGAACTTTTCTCGTAAGAGAATCGGACACCTCCAAAAGATAGTCAGACATCTACGTCCAGTTGATGCCCGTCAACAAACAAGAGTGTCAATTGACAGTACTGCTGGTAATAGCAGTGGACATTCCACGTACCGCCAACCTTATAGCGGATCATCTCAGACTATTCCGAACTATCATCAACAGAAATGGCTGGACTCTCGCAACAATCGAATTCGCACCACCAGAGTCACAACAGGAGTTGTCGGGGGGGGATTAGTTGTCGGCACGGCGACCGCTATTGCCGGTGGGTCGATTGTTGCAGGTGCTGCTGTTGGAGCGATCGTCGTTGGAGCAGTTGTATATATTGCAACGAACAGGAGGTAGTCGTATGAGTGATTTTGTGGATTTGACCGGTAGGAAGGGGCCTATATCGGTGAGCGAACAGTTGGAGCCAACGTTTCCTCCATCGCCTAAAAGCAATGTTCCAAGTTATGAAGCACTGAAAGGTCAACTTACCGAAGCAAGCATACTTGTTGATGACATCGTGCTCAAAAACTATTTAACCAAGCTGACTGATCTTGAAATTCTTCCGCTACCGGATAGTCTGAAACAAATTAGTGATATTCGTTTGTTTAAAATAACGGAAATGGTTTACCAAAATAATGAATATTCCACCTACAAGTTCGCCTCGGTTTTCAATGCGGTTCAAAGCCTGAACTGCGGTTTGTTCGTTATTGCAGACAGCAACGGACAGAAAACCGACTTTTATATGGGCGTTCGCGCACTTGATGATAAAAGGACAACAAAATCACTCAAAGATACGTTAAGAAATGCGTTGCGTGGTCAGTTTCCCGGAGTTAAGACGGAAGATCTTCTCGACTCCGCCGCGGAGGACTTTCTTGCAGGGATTCAATCTGGAAATATTGCATCGGTCTCATGCGTCGCCAACAATAAAGATGCTGAATTCACTGACAACGACAGGTTTATTCAAGGGCTCGACAAGTTAGTACTGGCCATGCAGGGTCAGCGTTATACAGCCGTTGTGTTAGCCAAGAGTACGCCGACCGCTCAGTTAGCAGAAACCCGCCGTGCTTATGAAAATATGTACACACAGCTTTCGCCGTTTGCTAATATGCAACTGAGCTATGGAACGAATACCGCAATGAATGTCTCAAATGCCTTTTCTCAAGGAACGACAACAGGTACTTCGCATTCGACAAACCGCTCGACCCAAACCGGTACTAGTCGTTCAACCAGTCTAACGATAAACGAATCGGAAACAAAGACGGATACAGCTACCATGGTAATAAAAGGGGCCGGTGCAGCATTGCTTGGCGCAGCTAGTATTGTTACCGCTCCGCTAACCGGAGGCGCAAGTCTTGTTGCAGCAGGAGCGATTATGGCAGGCCATGTTGGTCTTAGTGCGATTAATTCAAAGTCAACAACGAAAGGTACATCCACGAACGAAAGTTATTCTAGTAGTTCATCGGAGACGTTTGGGGAATCAAATACGACGAATGAAAGTACGAGCGAAAACAGCACGATGACCATGGGACTAGCGTCCGGAACATCTGATAATATGCAGCTTACGATGCAAAATAAAACGCTTATTAACACGCTTGAGCGGATTGACCAGCAGTTAAAGCGTATTGATGAGTGCGAAAGTCTTGGTATGTGGGAATGCGCTACTTATTTCTTGTCAGATAGCCAAGAGACGGCGGAGATGGCGGCAAGCACATATCGAGCCTTGATGAAGGGCGAGAAGTCTGGTGTTGAAACATCGGCAATTAACTTTTGGGGGCGGCAGCATACAAAACAGATTCCTATGCTTCGCGAGTACATTACGAACTTTATTCACCCCGTCTTTACATATCAATCGCATTCGACGAGGTTACCCGTGACAGCTTCGTCGCTGGTTAGCGGCAACGAACTTGCGATTCAGATGGGTCTTCCCCGTAAATCGGTATGTGGTTTTCCTGTCATTGAACACGCCGATTTCGGTCGAGAAGTAGTCAAATATAATCAGCGTCGTAATCGCGAGAGTAGCTTTATTCTTGGTAATGTTTTCTCAATGGGGAGCGAGACGAATACCGAGGTGCGACTTGATCGCGATTCTATGACCATGCATACGTTTGTGACAGGCTCGACTGGTTCCGGTAAAAGCAATACTGTGTACGAACTACTCAAGCAATTAAGGAATGTGTACGATATACCGTTCTTGGTAGTTGAGCCAGCTAAGGGTGAGTACAAAAACATATTTGGGCAATTTGCAGATGTATCTGTCTATGGGACTAATCCTAAGAAGAATGATTTGCTTCGGATTAATCCTTTTCGGTTTCCGTCTGATATTCATGTATTGGAGCATTTAGACCGGCTTGTTGAATTATTTAATGTATGCTGGCCGATGTATGCCGCAATGCCTGCCATACTAAAGGAAGCAATGGAGCGTTCCTATACCTGTGTCGGCTGGAATTTAAGCGCTTCTGAGAATCCTAAGGGTGATCTATACCCAAACTTTGCAGATGTATTGGAGCAGATTGAGAACGTAATAAATGAATCTCAATACTCGTCTGACAGCAAGGGAGATTACTCTGGTGCACTGTGTACCCGTGTGCGATCGCTGACGAATGGGTTGAATGGTCTCATTTTCACAAGTGATGATTTAACAGACACCGAGTTGTTCGACAAGAGAGTGATTGTGGATTTGAGCCGTGTTGGATCAACTGAAACAAAGTCGCTCATCATGGGGCTACTCGTTATGAAACTCAACGAATACCGGATGACTACAGGTCAAACGAACAGTCCGCTTAAACATATTACTGTGCTTGAGGAAGCACATGTCTTATTAAAGCGAACATCATCAGAACAGTCTGCTGAGAGTTCCAATCTCCTCGGTAAATCGGTAGAAATGCTTTCCAATTCAATTGCTGAGATGAGAACATACGGGGAAGGCTTTATTATCGCTGACCAGTCACCAGGATTATTAGATATGTCGGTCATTCGCAACACGAATACCAAAATTATTTTGAGGTTGCCGGAACGAAGTGACCGTGAGCTTGTAGGGTATGCTGCAAATTTGGATGAAGAACAGATTGCCGAACTGTCAAAGTTGGAGCGTGGTGTAGCGGCTATTTACCAGAATGATTGGGCAGAGCCAGTTTTAGTTAAGGTGAATAAATGTGGTATTGATGAAAAGCAGTACAACAGCAAGGTAATTGATACGTTGGCAGATGCCCGTAAAGTTTGGACACAACTCCTGTCGTTGCTCATTCAGGGTAGAGTAAGTGAGCGATTGGACTTCAATTTATGTGAAATTGAAAGTGGTTTGACTTTGCTTCACTTATCTTCCCAGAACAGAGAATTTGTTGAGGAGCAGATTATTGAGTATCAAACAGAGGGGCAATTGTCCTTGTGGAGTCCTACCGAATTTATTAAGCTTTCCCGCCGTATTACAGGATTGCTGGGTGTTCGTGTGCAGGTCGAAAGTTTTGTGACAACTTCCGTTAACAACACTGAACTGACTAGGAGGCTTGCCACACTTGTAGAACAATTCGTATCTCCTGCTTCCGAAGAAGTAATCCTTGCAATAAGTCAGTGCTTGATGAAGGATATTAGTGCACAGCAAGAGGAATCGGAGATTCGTGAACGGATTTACATGCAGTGGATCGATGATGTAAAGGTAAGCTTTGCGAAAAACGGTGGGGTGAATATATGAGTATTGCATCGTTTAATGAAATAACGGAGATATCAGAGAAGCGGGTTTCCGACAGTCCGCTTGGCAAGATGTCGGAGGGAAAAACATTCGAAAAACCGATGAGCGATTATGATAAGCCATTAGGTATAGTGATTGAAAATTTCAGAAATTGTCCTATTGAAGGTAATAATGGACATTGGGACGGCGAACGTGGTGACTCCAAATGGATTCCCGACCAAAACTACGTCCCCGCTGAAGTGAAAGGAAGAACCCGTTCCAACCCGGATGGATTAACCATGGGGGAGTTGCTCGACAAATACGATATTGACGGTGGCATAGTTTATAAGGACGGTGAGCCTGATTTTCACGACGTCAGTAAAGGTACTGTTGAGATTGAGCCGTTTTCTACAGAACGAACGGATAATTTCGATAGGGCCGATATTGCGCTAGCCCAACAAAAAGGCTGCACTCCCGAAGAAGTTGCACAATGGCGTAAAGATAATAACTACACGTGGCACGAATGTAGGGACATGAGAACGATGCAGAAAGTCCCCAACGAAATCCATGCTAATTTTCCGCATAGTGGTGGAATTGCTGAAGCTAAGAAAGGGCAAGGTGAATTATAATGAATAGTCCAGTTTTTGGCGAGCTTTTCTTTAACGTTGGATGGAAGACAGAAATTGAGTTACCGCTTTTTGACAAGTACTATAAAGTAATTATTAAGGCGGCAGCATACTTTGAAAAAGATGGTATTACTGCAGAACAGGAAGCGGCGATCGTTGATTTTTGCAAATTTAAGAATGAACGATTGAAAATTGTAGAAAAGTTGCTAACAGATTTTTCTGAAGAAAAAGCTTCTCAGCAGTTTATCCCACGTACTTTATTGTTCAAACGCAATGGCGACTATGCTTTACTACTAGATGATAAAGAGGTCGAAGATGAAGGCATCGCAGCTTGTCTCCATCCAGAAGTGAAAATTGTTTCACTGGATGATTATCTTTAACTGATTCAAAAGTTAATATAAAAGTTTAGGGAATAAATCCATACGAACCCTTCAGCTCGCGCGAGAAGCTTCATGCATCATGTCATAGTCGTCACAGCCCTCGATATGCTACAATAGAGCTCTACACGCAGACAAGGAAGTGTTCCCTATGATTACCATTACGATACCAGAGCCCGAAGTGACGATCTATAAGCAGCAGGACCCTCAGCTGAGCCATATTTACGGCTTCACCGACTTCCACCTCATTACGAGGGAGAAGGGTGGCATCTTCATGTTCTACAACGACAAGGACGAGCTGCTCTATGTGGGCAAGGCGCGGAAGCTGCGTCAGCGCATTAAGAAGCATTTCGAGGATACCGTTTCGCCGATCAAGAACAATCGGGAAGACGTGGTCAAGATCGCGGTATGCCTCGTCGAGGACCCGGTCGAGCGCGCGATCTATGAGATCTATATAGCGAATACGCATCAAGCGCGGTTTAACACGGACGTGCTGGTAAGCGGTTAGGTCGGCCGCGGTAAGCTTTAAGGACGCTTCTCCTGTATAAGGGGAAGCGTTTCGTATATGTTGGTTATTTGAGGAGTAGCCGTGAGGTGAAGGGCTACTCCATTCTTGTAAGTTATACTTTACGATTCGTGTCAATTACAGTAGGCTTTAGTTACATATGGAGGTGGGAACTAGTGGACATCACACAAGCGACGCTGGACGACGGACGGATCTCCTTCATTCAGCAGCCAAAAATGTTCTTCGTCGCAGCTGCACGAATGGGCGGTCAAGATGGACGGAATGGGCAGACTTGATGACTATATCGCGAAGCACCGCTAATTCAGCACAAGCAGGAGCAGTATGCCCGCTGACAACTCAGTTGGGGCATGCTGCTTTGCTATGGGAGGTATCATGAACAGTTCAATAAAGGCATTGGTTCAGCTAGGGGTAGCGATGATCATCATCGGCAGCTTCGTTCCTGTCAATAAGGTGATCGTCGAGCATTTGCCTGTTTTTCTCGCATCGGAGCTCAGGCTTGTCATCGGGGCTGTCGTTCTCATCCCGCTACTGCTGCTGCAGCAAGGCAGATTTCAGCATGTGACGAAGCGGGACCTTGGCGTGCTGTTCATCCAAGCATTCATCGGCGTATTTGTATTCAGCATATGTATGCTCCAAGGCGTGAAGCTGACCTCAGGTGTGGAGAGCGGAATTATGACGAGTACGACCCCGGTCATCGTCGCGATCATCGCGTACTTCTTATTCAAAGAGAGGCTGAGCCGCGTGCAGCTGCTTGGCATCGTGCTGGCGATGCTGGGTACATTATCGATCCAGGCGCTCGGAGCAGCGGGAGGATCGGCAAGAGATAGCGGAGCGCTGCTTGGTAACCTGCTCGTTCTGGCTGCTATCGGTTGTGAAGCCGTCTTTCTGACATTCGGCAGGCTGGCGTCGAAGGGAATTCGTCCTGTGTTCATGTCGACGATGATGAGTGTATATGGCGCGGTGCTGTTTTTGCCTTGGGCGTGGCGAGATCTTCAACAGGTGGAGCTGGCTCATATACCGTTGGAGGTATGGGGGCTCGTCCTCTATTCGGGTCTTGTCGTGACGGTCGGTGCGATTATACTTCTGCATCGAAGCACCTCGCACGTCGATTCGAACACAATCGGTGTATTCTCGGCGCTCATGCCGGTGAGTGCGATATGGTTCTCGGCTATCGGGCTTGGCGAGAGCTTCACGTGGACGCATGCGCTCGGCACGATGCTCGTGCTGGCAGGCGTAGGGCTGCTGACGGTTCAGTTCGGTCGTAAGACGGTAGCCAAGACAACTGCCAAGACAACAGCACCAGCTCAAGCAGCCGTACCAGCGGCACCTGAAGGCTAGGAACGCCCCGAAGAAGAACAGGTAAGGCCGTTAATTATTAATATGATGAATAAAAAACAGCCTGCAGCAGAGAGCATGAAGCTCCTGAGCAGGCTATTCGTCATGCTGAAAGTGAGGCGATGCGTAGTGGTGCGATGTGATGCGCGGTGCTGTACAAGCTGCGCATGTACACACGCAGCATGGGCCGATGCAGAAGTGCCTTCCGGCCGGACTTCAGCGGGACGTCCAGCCCCAGAAGAAGCCGTCGCGATCCCAGGCGGCCTTGCCACCGTGGAGCTTCTTGAATCGCTTCTTCACTTCCTTGTCGATCGACTCGTTGCCATTCTCATTCGTGTACAAAAATTGCTCGCCGAAGTTGTGTAGAATATATTCCACAGCCTCGGTCTGCTTCAATATACTGGCCGATCGAAGCTGGTTCAGCATCCAGTCCGCGACGTCCTCGGCTGTAGGTGCCTTGTCCTCTTGCATGTGCATTCGCTCCCTTGTTGTGATGGGACAAGTATAGCGGATTGGATGGACGTCAACAAGCGTCAACAAGACAAGATTCGGATAGTATGACGGGCATCATAGAGCTCGTACATATTGTGATATATAGGAATGCTACCCCAAGTAAGGTGCATTCGCTAGACGACGCGGTTGCTCGTCTTGATCTCAAGCTTCACGCAGCGTCGAAGTATAGGAGACAAGAGGCGCGGCTTCGTCAACAGACATTGCAGGAACACACGTCGAGTCAGCGGCAGCAGTCCGGGTATGGCAGCGATGATAGCAGCGACGTTGGCGGCTGCGAGCAGCGGAGCGAGTGCTGCATGCGCGGAGCGCTTGGCACGATACAGCCCTTCGTACAACGTTTTTTGCAGCTTCGGCTTCAAGCAGCGAGGGAACGTTACCTTAATATATACGCGAAACTCTCTCTGCTGAGACGGATTAGCAGTTGTCGGAGCAGCGTAGCGGAAGGAGCCGATCGTCTTCGTTACTTCGATCGTATCGCCTAGCTGAGCGGCAGTCAGATCCATCGACATGCCTCCGGCTGTTGCGTCTGTCATTGTGCTGCCATTCGGCTTGGACCATCCGACGCCTCCGGCTTGTGTACCTTCAGTACTTGGGGCCTCTCTGTTACGAACTTTGCGCTTGACGACGGTGGCTGTTCGCTTGCTGATGCTCTTCAGCTTTTTGCGCTTGAGCTTGTGAATCGGCTTCAGCTTCGAGCGCTTAGCAGTGTGCTTCGGCTTCCAGCAGCACTTGCTGTTGTTTGCTGGATCGATATGTGGTAGCCGCTTGCAGCAGCAAGGCGAAGGGACGGGCTTGCAGCAGCGTTTTGCTCCGAGCCGGTTGCCTAGCTTGCGGCTGAGTCCGCGATTACGGTTGTGCTTCATTCTCATCGATTGGATCACTCCTTATTTCGTGATGCTATAGCATATTCAAGCTTGGCTGAGATTCTTGGACGTATTGCTAGCTTCGTGAAAAATGGTTACGAGGTTGCTAGACAAATACGGAGCATACACGAGTGTGCAGCTGGAGAGGCAGCTGATCCGAATGATGCGAACAGATGCTTCATGACACACTGCTGTCGCAGTCGCATGTTAGGCTAAAGCTGTGGGCGAGGAAGGAAATGCATACCATATAGGCGAATTTACTATATTATTGAAATTAAGGATGCTGTATGCGGCTCGCTTCTACAGCTGTTACGCAATGACTGGTGTCGTGTGTGCGCATCGTCGTAGTAGTGGGATAGGTAATATGAAGATGAACGATGAGGAGATGGGTCATCATGAGTGCCAAGCTGGAGCAGGTGGAGCGACTGCTGCAATCCGTTCCACTGCAACGTAAGATACTGCTTACAGGCAGCCTGTCAGACGGGCATCAATGGCTGGAGCGAATGGCCCGTGCTTCTGGCGCGGTATTGAATACAGAGGTGAAATCACTGCGCAGCTGGGCGCTGGAGCGCTGCAGGCTGGCTCTTGCTAAGCGTAAGCTCACCTATATATCTCCGGATGAAGGAAGATGGCTCGTATGCCGACTGCTGCAGCAGCTGATCGAGTCCGGCTCGTCCTATGTGACGGCAGAATCGTTCACCCCGGGGCTGGCGGATGCTTTCTATGAAGCGATTGTGGAGCTGAGGGAGGCGCTAGTGACGGCGGCGCAGCTGGATGCGAGGCATTTTTGCCATATCGAAAAAGGCCAGTTCCTACAGCAGCTACTGAGGCGCTATGAGGAGGAGCTTGTGCGGGGCAGCCTCGTCGATGGAGCCGGTCTGCTTCTCCATGCGAGCGTGAGCGGGCACGGCTCGGAGCTAGTAATCGTGGATCAGAGTGCGGTGCGCTCCGCTGCCGATCAGCAGTTGCTGGAGCGCCTCACAGACGGACGCTATGTCATGCTGGAAGAGGACGTCTCGTTCACAGCGTCGAACTCGACGTTCCCAGCAGGTGATGCGATGCTGTTCGGTGCAGCCGGTGTGCTGGCGGAGGTGCGTGAGGTCGTGAGGCGTGTGCTGGAGGGCGGCATGCGCTGGGATGAGGTCGAGCTTGTATGCTCGGATCGCGATGCGGATATGCGCGCTGTTCATACGACAGCTGCTGCTTACGGCATTTCGTGCACCTATGCGGAAGGCTTGCCGATCCATATAACGGCGGCCGGTCAAGCAGCGCTGCTGTTCATCGATTGGCTGGAGTCGGATTTCCGGGCGGACCTGCTGCTGGCAGGGCTGAAGCAAGGCTTCCTGCGCCTACATGCGGGGGACGATTCAGGGCTAGTAACAACAGGCCGTCTCATCCGAGAGCTGGAGCGGTCTGGCATAGGCTGGGGCAGGGAGCGGTATAAGCTGCTGCGGTCGAGGTCTGAGGGTGCGCGAGCTGTCGGGGAGGCGCAGGCTGATCGTGGTGCGCAGGTCGATGAGAGTGTGCGAGTCGAAGGTGGTACGCAGGTCGATGAGAGTGTGCGAGTCGAAAGTGGTACGCAGGTTGATGAGAGTGCGCGAGTTGATGGTGGTGCGCAGGTCGATGAGAGTGCGCGAGTCTATGGTGGTGTGCAGGTCGATGGGGATGCGCGAGCTGATGGTGGTGCGCGAGTCGACGGTGGTGTGCGGGGCGATGTGGGTGCGCAAGTCGATGAGGCTGTAGCGGTACGAGAGCTGCTGGCTGACGTATTCGATCGGCTGCTAGGTCCGCTGGATGATGTAGAGCTCGCGTCACCCTCCAGACTGATGGAGGCGCTGGTTATGTTCGTTGAGGCGTGCGGGGTGATGAGGAATGAAGCAGATTATGAGGTGCTGTCCAGCTTGAAGCGGCTTGCCCGTTCGATGCAGTTAGCTTCTGGCTTCACGCTGGATGCAACGCTTGCGTTAAGGCATGTGGGGGATGCGGTCCAGCGGCTGCGCGTGCGGGCTGCAGGCACTCCGTCTCCGGGTAGCCTCTGGGTGACCTCGCTGTCATCGGGCGGACAGTCGGGGCGGCCGTATACGTTCATCGTCGGAATGACGGAGGCGGCATGGTCGCAGGCCGCACGCCAGCATCCAGTGCTGCTCGACGACGAGCGCACCCGTATTAGCCCGGCGCTGCCGCTGAGCCTAGCGCGCGCCAGACGTGCTGCTGCCGAGCGCAACAGCCGGCTCGGCATGATTCAAGGCGGCTGCACGCTGAGCTGCAGCACGCTGGAGCTTGCGGCCGGCAAGGAGCAGCTGCCGGCCTATGAGCTGCTGCAGCTGTACCGGCAGCAGCGCGGGCAGGCAGACGCCGATTACGAGGCGCTGCTGGAGCACTTGGGCGCGGCCGTCCGCTACTACGGCCGCGCGAATTCGTCGGTCAGCATCGCACTCGATGCGACCGAGCAATGGCTGTGCGCGCTGCAGTCTGGCAGCGCGCAGCTGAAGGGCGGCCGCGAGGCGGTGAGCGGCCGGTACAGCTGGCTCGGCAGCGGCGCAGCTGCCGAGCAGGCGAGGCTCGCGCCGGAGCTGTCCGGCTGCGACGGCTTGCTCGACACGACGGTGCACCCCGTCGTGCTGCCTGGCGATGCGCCGCGGCTAGCGCCATCGCTGAGCATGGGGGCGGCGGCTAAGGGCACGCCTGCCTCTGGGCATGGCGCAGCCCCCGCGTCGCCAGCTGACGCGCGGGCAAGCGTAGCCTCGCCCGCCGCTGCGCCGCCAGAAGTTGCTCCGCCCGCCGCTGGTACGCTAAGCGCAGCTCCACCAGCCGCAGCAGCGCTAACCGCTGCGACGCCAGAAATTGCTCCGCCCGCCACTGGTACGCCAAGCGCTGCACTGCCCGCCGCTACGCCGCCAGCAGGTGCTCCACCAGCCACCGCACCACCCGCCGCCAGCACCGCCGCCTACAGCGCGAGCAAGCTAGAGCTGTACGGCAAGTGTCCGAAGCGCTACCTGTATCAGGAGGTGCTCGGGGTGCGGCCGAAGGAGACGGCGGTGTTCGACCGTACGCGGTGGCTCGATGCGGCGCAGCGAGGCAGCCTGCTGCATGATATCTTTAGCCGCTACTTGATGGCCGTGAAGGACCAGCTGGACGATCGTGGCTTCTTAACAAGTGCGCCAGGTCAGCAAGACACCGTGCAGGTGGAAGCACAAGAAGGTAACACGGTCTGCCCTGCCGACCGCACAGCCATCGCTTCCAACCGACACCTGCTCCAAGACATTACCGAGCAGGTGCTCGCTCAGTATGCAGCCGAGGTGCCAGCGCCGAGCGTACATATTTATAGGAAGGAAGCAGACAGCATTCGTCGGGACGTCGATATGTTTTACCAGAGCGAGAGAGGTCGAACGGGTGTTCCGATGTTCGCGGAGCTACCGCTGCACGAGGATGACGCGCCGTTCGATCTCGAGCTGAGCGAGGAGCTGACGCTTCCGCTGCGAGGCTACGTCGATCGGATCGACCGAATCGGGCCGCATCAATATAAGATCTATGATTACAAGACTGGCAGTCCGCGCAGCTACAAGCACAATGCGTGCTTCTCGGGCGGAGCGCAGCTGCAGCTGCCGCTGTACGGCCTCGCGGTCGAACAGTGGATGCGGCGGAGCGGCTTCGATCCGAAGGCGGAGGTGACGGAGTCTTCGTATTATTTTCCAACCGAGCGTGGGCTTGGGGAGGAGGTCGTTCGTCCGCAGAGCCGCAGAGGAGAGCTGGCTGCATTGCTGAAGGCGATGACCGACTCGATGCGAAGCGGGCTGTTCCCTCCAGCGGAGGACCCGAAGGGGTGCACGTGGTGCGATTACAGCGCCGTGTGCGGCTCCCATGCCGAGCAGTTCGCGGCGAAGCGAAGCGCACCCGATGCGGAAGCGAGATTGCACACATTGCAGGAGGTGAGCCGCTATGTATAGCGATGACGTGCTGCAGGCCGATGAGGCAGCGAGGCAGCGAATCTTGATGGACTTGGACACGACGTTCCTCGTTGAAGCGGGTGCAGGCTCCGGCAAAACAACGTCCATCGTCGGCCGCATGCTGTCACTCGTACGTTCGGGCAAGGCGGAGGCGCGCGAGATTGCGGCGATTACGTTCACGAATAAAGCGGCGTCTGAGCTGATGGGGCGGTTCCGCATGAAGCTGGAGCAGGAGCTGGCGATCGCGACGGCGGGCGATGAGCGGGATCGGCTGGCGCAGGCGCTGGAGCAGCTGCCCGAATGCTTCATCGGCACGATCCATGCCTTCTGCGGCAGACTGCTGCGCGAGCGTCCGATCGAAGCGGGCGTGGACCCGGCGTTCACAGAGATGGAGGAGCAGGAAGAGAAGCTGCTTCGTCACCGCAGCTGGGATCTGTATCTGGAGGCGCTGCGGGCCGAGGGGCGTGACCAGTCGATCGAGGAGCTCGCCCGCTTGCAGGTTAGCGTCGAGGACCTTCGGGAGGTGTACGAACGGGTATGCGAGTATGAGGATGTGTGCATTGCGACAGAGGAGACGGAGCGTCCGCTCTTCGACACGCTGCGGGATACGCTGCTACCGCTGCTGGAGGAGGCGGTACGCTGGATCCCTACGGTGCAGCCGGAGAAAGATTGGGACGATCTGCAGAAGACGGTTCGCACCGCTGTCCGCCACGTCGCCGCTAAGGATATGACCGATGATCTGAGCATGCTCGCTGTGGCGAAGCTGTTTGACCGTTCGCTGAACGTGACGCAGAATCGGTGGACCGATCCGAAGCTCGGGAAGCAGCTGAAGGAGCAGTTTCATGATTGGCAGACGGAGGTGCTTCGGCCGTTCCTTGAGCGGTGGCGGCAGCATCTGCATCCGCAGCTGATCGGCTTCGTTCTTCCTGCGCTTGAGTTCGGCAGGCAGCAGCGTGTTGCGGCGGGGAGGCTGAGCTTCCAGGACTTGCTGATGAAGGCGACGGAGCTGCTGCGACGGTTCCCGGAGGTGCGGAGCTATTTTGCCCGGCGCTATACACGGCTGTTCGTCGACGAGTTCCAGGACACGGACCCGATCCAGGCCGAGATGATGCTGCTATTGACCGGAGCCGACCTGACGCATGCGAATTGGCGCGAGCAGCTGCCGCGTCCGGGCTCACTGTTCGTCGTGGGCGATCCGAAGCAGACGATATACCGATTCCGCCGAGCTGATATTTCGACCTATAATTTGGTGAAAAAACGAATCGCAGCAAGCGGCGACGTGCTGCAGCTGACGCGCAACTTCCGCTCGGTGAAGTCGATTGGCGATTATGTGAACTATGCGTTCGAGAGCAAATTCACGATGCCGGGGCAGTCGTCGGAGCAGCAGGCGCCTTACGTGCGCATGCTGACGCAGCTGCCGAGCCCGAAGGGGAAGGCGTCGCTGCACGGCGTCTACACGATGACAGTGCCGAAGCAGGAGCGGGATCGGCAGGCGGATATTGCGTGGTACGATGCGCAGCGGATGGCACAGTTCATCGCATGGGCGTGCGCGGGGAACATGACGATTCAGGAGAAGGCATTGGCAGGAGCCCCGGCTTCGGGAGTAGGTACGCTAGCTGCATCGGGCTCTGTGTCGGTTCCTGCTTCGGCAGCTGCACTGGCTTCTGCGTCTGGAGCTCCATCCGCTACAGTTAGACCTGCCCGTCCGGGAGACTTCATGATCCTGCACCCGTATCGCAAGTTCATTCAGCTGTATGCCGAGGCGCTGGAGCGTTACGGCATCGCCTCCGACACGTCGGGAGGCAAGGGCGTGTTCCCCGAGCTGCGGGCGCTCGTGCAGCTCGCCTCGGCGCTCGCTGACTATACGGATCAGGTGCCGCTTCTCGCGGTGCTAACGGGCAGCCTGTTCGGGCTGAGCGAGGATGAGCTGTACCATTACCGCAGCGAGGGCGGCCGTATTCATCTGTACAGCGCTGTGGATGAGGCGGCGCTGTCGGCCAAGGGTGCGCGGGTACAGCGTGCACTCGACCAGCTGCGATTGTATGCAGGCTGGACGAGGACGCTGTCACCGCTTGCGGCCTTGACGCGCATCATCGATGAGCTTGGCCTTGTGCCGTGGGCTGCAGTGAGCGAAGCGGGAGCGTTGCGGAGCGGAACGCTGCTGAAGCTGCTGGAGGCGCTACAGGCAGACGCGGGCTCTGCGGTGAGCTGGCAGTCGCTGACCGAGCGGCTGCGGAATTGGGCGGAGGAGTCGAGTCTCGAGCCTGCGAGCTTGTATGCGGGCAGCGGCGATGCAGTACGGATTATGAATCTGCACAAGGCCAAGGGGCTGGAGGCTCCTGTCGTCCTGCTCGCGTGTCCATGCGGATATACGGATCATGATGCGGAGGAGCACATCGACCGTTCGACGGACCCGGCTCTAGGCTACTTCGTCATCAAGAAGCAGCGGGATACGTTCACGAAGGAGATCGTGGCGCAGCCTGTGGGCTGGACGGAGCGCGCGGAGAAGGAGCGCACGTTCATGCACGCTGAGGCCGACCGGCTGCTGTATGTCGCCGTCACCCGGGCGAAGCAGCTGCTGATCGTCAGCCAATACCCGTCGAAGCCGGCCATAGATCCGTGGAGCTCGCTCGCGAGCTCACTCGAGAAGCAGCCGGAGCTGGAGCTGACGCCGATGCCGCCTGTACAGGCGGAGGAGCTGGCGCCTGATGAGGCGCCGTCTGAGCTGGACCGGGCTGAGGCACTAGCAGCAGCGCTGCAGCGAGGCGGCGCGCCGAGCTACAGGACGGCGAGCGTGACGGCGCTAGCGAAGGCAGGACGGCAGGCGGTGGGCCGTGATGCAGCTGCCGTCGCCGTTGAAGTTATTGACGCGGTAGACGGTGATACCGCAAGCGTCGATGCAGCTGCTGCAGACGTCGTGGGCGTTGACGCCTCTGCGGCCATAGATGGAGCGATAGCTGCGGACAACGGCGTTGCCGAGAGCAGGGCTGCCGCAGGCTCCGCCATTGTCGATCCACTACCTGGGCGCAGCGCCGGAGGCAAAGGGATGGCCTACGGCACGCTCGTACACCGCTGTCTGCAGGCGCTAGGCGAAGGGCTGTCGCCAGACGAACTGCCTGACTTTTGCCGCATGGCTGCGGAAGAGGAAGAGGTCGAGGAGAAATGGCTGGCGTTAGCGGAGCAGGCGGTGCGGCTCGTGGCCGAGTCTGAGCTGTGGCAACGGATGAAGCGGGCGAGGAACGCGTATCATGAGTTTTCATTTATCACATCGACTGACGGGGTGGAGGGCTACGGGCTTGAACAGGCTCAGCTGTTACTCCTACGCGGTGTCATCGATCTGGTGTTCGAGGAGGAGGACGGCGGCTGGGTGATCGTCGACTTCAAGACCGACCGACACGAGATAGAGCAGGAAGGTACGCTCGTTCAGCACTATAAGTCGCAGGTGGTCGCCTATGCGAACGAATGGGAACGGCTGACAGGTGGGCGCGTGAAGGAGACGGGGCTGTACTTCATGGATACGAACAGGTATGTGCAGGTGTAGCGAGGGCATAAGCTTACAGGTGAGTATGACGGTCACGAAGCGCGGAGCGTGCAGGCTCAGGATAGCATCTGTTCCGCGCTCTTGACTTGACAGATAGCCTATGTCAGAGGTGCGTGCATGCAATCATATTGGGTTTATAGCTGCTGAGTGGAGTCTGAAGCACTTACACTTTGGAAAGAGGGGGTTCGAGCATGCGGAGTATCAAACCAGGCCGTGGTCCATCTGCGATGGGGGCGGTCGCAAGCTTAGCAATGGGTGTGTTTGGAATGATATGGACCATTGGCGTAGCAAGTATGGGTGCTCCTATATTTTTTGTGCTTTTTGGCTTTGTCTTTATAGGAATAGCGGTTGTACAGGGCATCTATCATTTCACGAATGCAACAAGTAGAAATCGGATGTCTATGTATGAGATTACAGATCGCAATGAAGAACCAGACCCGTTGAATCGTTATGTTGCTGGTCGAACGAGAGGGACCGGTGAACATCGAGAGCCATACGCAACCGTACCTCTTAAGCGAGACATGAATTTCTGCCCGTATTGCGGGAGTCAATTGTCTGATGCGACCTTCAACTATTGTCCGAAGTGCGGTAAAGAATTAAGAGGCTAGTGGTAACGGTTCCTGTACGACTTAAAGTTAGGGGTAGACTCAGGCCTGTTGATTAACCAAGATATGTAATTAACTCGGACTGGAAAAACACAACATAAACCGATGTATTCGAATAAGCCATTCTGCGGACAAGTCGTTCAAGAGCAGCAAGCGAGCGAACCGAACGAGACTAAGGTTAGCATGACGAGGAACTTCTTGACGGGTCCCATCAAACAACCATTTGAGCAGCACAAAGACGATCAATGCGCAGAACAATTGGCCATAAACGGCATTTTCTGTCGTGCCAAATAACGTCGGAATATTGAGATGTTGCTTGATCCAGCGAAAGAATACCTCAATCTGCCAGCGGGCTTTATAGATTAAAGCAATCTGTTCCGCACTTATACTCATCAAGTCAGTAACGACGCGAATCTCTCTTCCTTCGAAATCCCTAAAGATGACTACACGATGACGTTGTGTAGAGCGACACTGAGGCGTGCCGAGTTGACAGGTGAAATCACCAATCACTGAAGAATCGGACGGGGATTGACGCCGCAAGGTGTAGGGCTTCTCAATATGAACATTGTCACGAAGACGGATGACGAAGGATTGCCCCTCTTGTTTATAACGATCCAACCGCTCCAACTTGCCGTAGGCTCGGTCCATAACCATAATAAAATCAAGGTTCTCCAGCGTTTCGCACACAGGACTATCGTGCTTTGAACCAATGGTTTCTGTGACGCTAAGCGGTTGCCCGTTGAGGGCACGTAATACCACATGCAATTTAACCGCCGCTCGTTCTGCATGATAAGGTGCCCACGGCAACCGAGTTTTCCCCACTGTGGTCGTGGTCGAATCAATGAGTAGCAGTTCTTTAGGGAGGGCGAGCTTTCGCTGTGTTTCACGGTTACATTTACGGACAAGTAGATGAAACAGCTCTTTGAATATTTTAAATGGAACCTCTGCTGCTTTACCCGAGAAACAGGAATAATGAACAGGGCTTAAGCCGCTACGGGCGGCGCGATCTGCAGCAGAGCGATACCCTGACCATTCCTCACTAGCTGCGGTGCACCAATATTGAAGCAAATGATGAACCGTGAACTTTCGTGCTTTGTCCACATAACCGATCGCCTGGACGATATGATCGACTTCTTCAGCCGTAAGGAGTGTTTGTAGAATGGGAAGAATCGTGTTAGAATTTTTCATGGAGTCGTCACCTTCCCAATTGTTTGTAGGGGTACAAACATTTTATCGGGTTGACGGCTCTTTTTCTGCCATTTAGTGGTTAATCAACAAGCCTGATTTTAAAATAATGCTTTGGCTTGTTTAGGGCCCATGGAACATTTACCCGCGTCATCCGATTGCAATTGCAGAAGTTCGTGAAGGGAAGTTCAACATGAATATAACAGGGATACTCGAAGAAATTCAGGTGTCGACACGTTCGGTCTCGATCTACAATGTCCTTAATCGGTTTATCCGTAGAACCGCATTCCGAGCAGGTAAATCAGCGACCTTACGGAATTTTTAATTTTACATAATACGTCTAGCTGCTTCGACTCAAGACTAAAGTTGACCTGATCGAAATACCATGGTTCCGGAATGTGAAGAAGTTCTTTAAGTTGCCCTTCATTGAATGTGACTGCAAACAAATGAAAACATCTCTCGTCTATTGGTCTTTTAAAAAGATTGTAAGGTGTTTTAATCGCTAACAGCAAAGAAGCATATTTTGTTAAACCAGGCCTTCGCTGCAATGAACTTTATATGTGTTATGTGGGTCACGTGCGATGGAATAAGTATGGAAGATAAAGGGAATTAATGGTATACTGGTGTTAACGATCATCTATTTCATTACTTGATATTACAGGATCTCCAATATGTAAGCAGAAACTATGTAGAGGGGGAAAAGTTTTTTGAATAGGATGAAATTGTTTGTGGCTTCAATAATGTTCGCTCTACTGCTTTATTGGCCAACTTATGTTTCTCAGGCTGCAGCAATTGAAGTGTTCCAAGTATCATTTCCTAGCTTTCCAGTTTCGATAAATGGAACTGTTATGGACATGAAACATAGTGAATATCCTTTACTGGTATATAACGATATTACTTATATCCCTATGACATGGAACAATGCTGCTGCCCTTGGACTATCGATTGAATGGGGTAGTGATAATGGGTTATCTTTGAAAAAGTTGGATGCCTGTTTGCCATTAAAACAAGATCTTATTTCGGATAGAACTCCCATTGATTATTCACTTAACGCGATGCAAGCTCCATTTCCAATCAGTATCAATGAACAGCGAATTAATACAATGGATCCTTACCCACTATTAGTTTACAGGAATGTAACGTATTTCCCTATGACTTGGCGTTTTACTAATGACGAATTTGGTTGGCAAACCAGTTGGGACGAAGATGAAGGATATAGTATTACTACTTGTGACGGTGGTTCCAACACTCAATTGCAGCAATTGGATGACCTAAATAAAGTTAACCTTGGTCAACTTGCAGTACAAGAAGATTGGATCTACATGAGTTCAGCTGGAAATGAGTTAGTAAAAGTAAAAAAAGACGGAACTGAGGAAATCGTTCTTTCGAATGATAACGCAAGAAATATTAATGTAGTTGGTAAATGGATATATTATACTGTTTCTGAAATATCAAACAACAAGACTGGTGTTTTTAAAATAAGAACCGACGGCACAAATCGTATGCAGATCTCATCGACAATGAGTGTTCAGATGTGGGTACATGACGACTGGATTTATTATACTAGCCTTTCTGATAAGAATGTGCCAAACGGTTTACGGAAAATGAAACTGGATGGTTCGGAAGATCAACTGCTCATTTCTGGCGAACAAGTTTATCGATTCTTTATAACTTCGGATTCTATATTTATTACTATGAGGGAAGTTGGAGTAGATAACACTAACTTGTATTCAATAGGCTTCAATGGTTCGAATTTAAAGAAGCTCCGAGATGACGTCTCATATTTTGTCCTCATTGACGGATGGGTTTATTATGTTACTTCAGGAAGCCATTTAAAGAAAATGAATACTAATGGCACAGTTGATATTTCACTTTATAGATCCAATTTCCAAATATCGGCCCTTCATTATCATAAGGGGTGGATTTTTATGTTAAACGGAACTGTTGGTATCCAAAGATCACCCTACATTGATAAATTGCGGTTAGACGGCACATCATTGTCTGGTTTAGGTATGGCACGTACACTTGCAATTTACATCGCTGATCATTCACTCTATTATCCTGAAATAGGGGATATAAATATTTTTAAAACAATGGACCTGGAATAAGAGGAATTAGAGTAGCTTATTGATGACAGGGAATGAGTTACTATAAAGCGAGAAGGAGGGAAATCCCCTCCTTCTTCGTATTATTTTTGCAGATAAGCAGATAGCGGATTTCGAGTGTAGATGCCATACGGTTCAGCTCTTTTGTCCTCAACCGCATACCCCCAACCATAACTCCAATCCACCCAACTACCATTATTCAGGAACTGTACTTGGGAGAAGGTCGCTGTGCTGTGAGAACAATACCCGTAAAAATCCTCGCATCCCATCGTATATCCAACCGCAGCATTAAACTGTTTGTGATAGTTGGGAAGAGTGAATGACTTACCGTTTACTTTAAAGGTCGTACTAGATCCTGTTGGAAGTAACTCTAGGCTAATGGTGCTTCCTAAACCGAAGTTTAATCCTACCTCTTCAATAAATTTGGTCATCCAATGTGGATTATCATAATCACCATGTCCTAAACCAGTATCCGCAGTATAATAAAATGCTCCTGTATTCATGAATACTCGCCAGTGAGGACTCGTTGTATTTTTGTACGAATAGGATACTCCGCATTCAACGTAGGCATTATGAATGAGGTAAAAGTTCACGTAATCCGTATTTTTTTGCATTCCAAAGTAATCGTCGCCAATTTCAATGGCATTAGGTAAATTAAGATTACAACGAATACCACTAAAATTTTGTAACGAAGTAACCCCACATAATCTATCGTTCGAGAAATCTGGCATAATTAAATCAACTCTCCTTCAAATTAGTTTTGATAGGTGTTGTAATTATATCTGCATTTGTAATCCGAAAGGGATTTAGCTTATTCAGTCAATCCCTAACTGTTTAAGCTGTTTCGTCATACATCTTATAAGGAGTTTCACTCAGGATAAATACAACCTCATTTATTGAAATGTTGTTCGAATCATGCAGTGTCCGATATTTCACACGTTAGATTGAATTTCCGATTTTCAGAGTACAGTTCTCTATTTAAAGGTAAGCGTCAAATAGCCCCCACCTTGTTTTTAAGATGAGGGCTATTTGACACTTACGAATAACTGAAAGGGTTGTGAAACTTGACTATATCCCCCCTGTGTCACAATAGTTGTCGTACCCCTCGATAAAAAGTATAGTAGAACCAGAGAGGCAGAGGTGACGGACGATGGCTAGATACAGTGAGGAATTGAAACGCAACATACAACTACGAATGATCCCCCCGCATAATGAATCTGTGAGTCAGATTGCAAGAGACAGCGGCCTGTCCGAAGGGACGCTGTACAAGTGGCAAAAAGAAGCCCGAGCGAACGGCGCTGTCGTTCCAGGTGGCGGAGCAGAGCCCGAGAAATGGAGTAGTCGGGATAAGTTTTCGATTGTGCTGGAAACCGCTACGTTGAGCGAAGTCGAACTGGCCGAATACTGTCGTGCCAAAGGACTCTACGCAGAACAGATTGAAGCTTGGCGGGATGCTTGTATGCAAGCCAATGGTGGACTCGCCCAACAGGCATCCCAGCTGCAAAAAGAACTCCGAACTAAAGAGCGAGAAATGAAGACGCTCACTCGGGAGTTAAAACGAAAGGAAGCTGCTCTAGCCGAAACGGCAGCGCTTCTCGTGCTGCGAAAAAGGCACAGTCGATCTGGGGGACCAAGAGGACGCATGATCAGTGCCTCAGATCGACGAATGGCCATGGAACTGATCCAAGAAGCAGTAGATGCTGGAGCCAAAGAAGAGGCGGCATGCCAAGAGATCGGATTAACGCAGCGGACCTTGCAGCGGTGGCGCAAAGAGGGCGCACCGCAAGAGGATCAACGGCCGCATGCGGTAAGGCCTGCCCCATCCCACAAGCTAAGTGAAGTGGAACGACAACAGATTATCGAGGTCGTGAATCAGCCGGCATACAAGAGCCTTCCACCTAGCCAAATCGTACCACGACTGGCTGATGAGGGTGTCTACATGGCGTCCGAATCGACATTCTATCGCGTAATGCATGCTCATGGACAGCAGCACCATCGAGGTCGCAGTAAGAAGCCTGTTTCGAAGCCGTTAACGAGCCATTGTGCTGTGGCGGCCAACCAAGTGTGGATGTGGGACATCACCTGGCTGCCTGGTCCTGTGAAGGGTTTATTCTACTACCTCTATCTCATCCTGGATCTATTCAGCCGAAAAATCGTAGGCTGGGAGGTATGGAATGAAGAATCCGCGGAGCATGCGAGCACATTGGTTCGTCGAACGGTCCTGAGCGAACAGTGTGTTGTGCGTAAGGAGCCGCTGGTCCTGCATTCGGATAACGGGAGTCCGATGAAGGGTGCCACTCTACTTGAAACGTTATACAGCCTAGGAATCACGCCCTCCAAAAGCAGGCCGCGTGTCAGCAACGATAACCCTTACGCCGAGTCGGTGTTTCGCACCTGCAAATACCGCCCCAGCTACCCGTTACATGGATTTAAGTCGACGACAGAAGCCCGTGAATGGGTACGGAAGTTCGTCCATTGGTATAACACTGAGCATCACCACAGCGGGCTTAATTTCCTGACCCCTAACCAAAGGCATAAGGGACTTGCTGAACAGATTTTTGAGAAGAGAAAGCGAGTGTACGAACAAGCTAGACAGGACAACCCAAGGCGGTGGTCCGGGAAGATAAGGAACTGGAGTCTAGACGAACGAGTGTATCTTAATCCCGAGAAAGTCCAGCACTCCATAGCTACAACAACGGCGACACAAGCCTGATTGACTCTATTTAATTTTCAAAGATTCACGACAACTATATTGACAAACACCGTATCTGAAAAGATAAGGTTTAGAGCAGGTCTTTTGATTTACCAAGATATGTAATTAACTCGGACTAAAAAAACACGACATCAACCGATGTATTCGAATAAGCCACTCTGCGGACAAGTCGTTCAAGAGCAGCAAGCGAGCGAACCGAACGAAACTAAGGTTAGCATGACGAGGAACTCCTTGACGGGTCCCATCAAACAACCATTTGAGCAACACAAAGACGATCAGCGCGGAGAACAGTTGGCCATAAACGGCATTTTTTGTCGTGCCAAATAGCGTGGGGATGTTAAGATGTTGCTTAATCCAGCGAAAGAATACCTCGATCTGCCAACGAGCTTTATAGATTAAGGCAATCTGTTCTGCACTTACGCCCATCAAGCCCGTGACGACGCGAATCTCTCTTCCTTCGAAATCCCGAAAGATATCTACACGATGATGTTGTGTTGAGCGACACTGAGGCGTTCCGAGTTGACAGGTGAAATCACCAATCACTGAAGAATCTGAATCGGCTACACTTAGTTGGACAGATTGTGTGTCGAAGGGTTACTTTCGTATTGCCTTTTTTAGGCGTTCTTACGAAACGATATTCTCAGGATAAACGCCCCTGCCGCTAATGCGGCAGGGGCGTCTAAGACTTTACTTTCCGTAGACATCGGGAAGATATAATATTAGGTGTTACAGGAGGAAATATAGAACACACTAGAAATGAAGTGTGTTCTATATTTCCTTATCTACGTAGATCAGTTAATCATTTCATGCTACGAAAGAATTAAGTTTCTTCTAATTCTGTCCGATCGACTTGTAATCCGTTATCAAGTCGTCCCATATTCAAAGGTATTTCATCGAAAAAATGTTTCATCTCATATGCTTTATTCGGTCGCCTTCTCTACATCGCCGTATCCAACAGACCCGCCAGACGAGCGAACGGACTGTCTGACGCATCGGCCGCCGAGTCGGTCGAATAGACGACCGTCGACGTATACAGCTGCTCGTCCGCAGCGTTGTTCTCCTCCAGCTGCAGCTGCGGGAATGCGCGCAGGAACAGCTTCGCTGTGTTGAAGGCGTCGTCGAGCGCATGATGGTGACTGCCGAAGAACGGGAGCTGCGCTGCCTCGAGCGCTCGCGCGAGACCGAGTCTGCCGCCTTGGTCGCCGCCCTGCAGTCGCGTATATTGCAGCTGGATGTCGTTATAGTTGCGAATCCAGTCGAGCTTCAGCATATGCTCTCGGCAGCCTCGGACGAGCTGCTGCTTGTCATCAGGGCCCCATGCACATAAGTAGTACGGAGCTTCGCCGAGCCAATCCTGGAACTGATGCATGGCCTCAGTGAATGAAGGCGCTGCATCGACCTGCTCCTGCGTTATGCCCGTGAATTGGGTCGTCATCGCATTAATCGTTTTATAATGAACCGGCTGCACGTACGTATGGAACAGGTCCACCATGCCCAGCACGCCGTCGTCATCATTGAGCTTAATTGCGCCGATTTCCAGTATGTCTGCCAGGTGCTGCCGCTTCCGCAATACGGTGAACTCCATGTCGAATACGATATAATTCATATGTAGAGGCTCCCTTCGGCTGTACTGCTGCTTCTATCATACCACAACAAAGTGTCAGCATGCTGTCAGGGAATGGATGTTCGGGGGTAGATTTTACAGCTGCTGTATACTCAATCCATGCCATTCGTACTATAATAACTCTATTGGGCGCAAGCCTCTCCTCTAGCACGAATGCGTAGGTGCCCGCCCCACCTGAATTGTAATGAAGGAGTTCGAGTAACCATCATGGCATACACCGTTCCAGATATTATTCCAAGAAGCGCGACGGCCGGTGAGCGGGTCTTGTTCCAGACGCTGAGAGATCATCTGCCGAGCGATTATATTGTATATTACGAGCCGGAGATTCGCGGCAGACGACCGGACTTCGTCATCATCGGACCGGACTTAGGTCTTGTCGTGCTTGAGGTGAAGGATTATACTGTCAATTCACTGTACCAGCTGAATCATGATGAGTGGACGATCCACAGCAAGTCCGGCGAGAGGGTTCAGACGAAGAGTCCGCTGAAGCAGGCGCGGGATAATGCGAGAATCATCCACGATCAGCTCAAGAAGGACAAGAATCTCGTACAAGAAGACAGCACTCATCTGAAGTTTCCGTACGGCTACGGAACCGTGTTCACCCGTCTGAAGCAGGAGGATTTCATTAGGCTTGACCTGTACCAGGTTATGGAGCCGCAATTTGTGCTGAGCCGCGATGAGATCGACCCGGATGAAGACGGCTTCGATGCTGAGGTGCTGCGCGACAAGCTGTTCGGCATGTTCACGATCTGGCATCCGCGGCGGACGCTGCTCTCCGACGAGGACGTGCAGGCGATCCGATTCCACCTGTTCCCCGAGGTGCGGATCAGCGCAGACTTCAAGTCGCCGCTCCGCCATCAGGACCAGTTGCTGCTGTCGCTTCATAATATTAAGACGATGGATCTCCATCAGGAAAATATGGCGAAGCAGCTCGGAGACAAGCACCGTCTCATTCGCGGAGTGGCAGGCAGCGGCAAGACGCTCGTGCTCGCAAGTCGGGCGAAGCTGCTGGCGAAGGAGCATCCTGATTGGCGCATCCTCATTCTATGCTACGGCATTCCGCTGTCCCGCAGCCTGAAGCAGATGGTGCAGCGGATGATGAGCGAGCCGGAGGATCTGCTGGACCTGATCCAGCAGGCCGAGGACGCAGGATCAGGCTCTAGCAACAGTGTTAACGGTAGTAAGGCAGGTGGAGCAGGAAGCGGCTCAAGCACAGGTAACGTCGAGGTGTACAACTTCCACGAGTGGCTGCGCAACAGTCTGCGGATGAAGGACACCGACATCCCGGCGCTGCTTGCTAAGCTTGAGCGGGAGGAAGCGATCGTGCCGATGTACGACGCGATCATGATCGACGAGGGACAAGACTTCGAGGCCGACTGGCTGAAGCTGCTCAGCCGCTGTCTGAATCCGGATACGCAGTCGCTGCTGCTGGTGGAGGATCGGGCGCAGTCGATCTTCAAGCGCAAGACGAGCCTCGCGCAGCATGTGGGGTTAGATTTTCGCGGGCGGTCCAAGATACTGTCGATCAACTACCGCAACACGTCGCAGATCGTCACGTTCGCCTGGGACTTCTACCGGGCGCACTCTCAGCTCCAGCATAAGGTGCAGCAGGGCACCGTGGACGGGGTGGACATCATACCGCCGCAGGCGACGAAGCGCAAGGGACCTGAGCCGATCATCCGCAGCTTCCGCAGCCTCGAGGAGGAGATGAACTTCGTGTCGAAGTCCATTCTGTTCCTCCATCGGGAGAAGGGCATTCCGCTGCAGGACATCGCGATACTGTATCGGGTGAAGAACAGTCACCGGTATTCGTACATCGACGACATTCGGCGCAGTCTCAGGCAGCACGACCTGTCCTACACGTGGATTACGGAAAATGCCGACGCGAAGCGCAGCTTCCTCCGCGAGGAGCCGACGATCAAGATTACGACGATTGACAGCGCCAAGGGGCTCGACTTCCGAGCGGTGTTCATTGTCAACGTCGAGAACATGCCGTTCCCTCTCGAGGAGCAGGAGGAGCGCGAGGTGGCGCTGCTGTACATCGCGATGACGCGGGCGCTGGAGTGGCTGTTCCTGACGTACAGCGGACAGTCGAAGTAT
Source organism: Paenibacillus sp. YYML68 (assembly GCF_027923405.1). Taxonomy (NCBI): domain Bacteria; kingdom Bacillati; phylum Bacillota; class Bacilli; order Caryophanales; family Paenibacillaceae; genus Paenibacillus; species Paenibacillus sp. YYML68. The sequence goes on from NZ_BQYI01000001.1 coordinate 1,257,667, forward strand.
ACGCAGTATCTCGATGGCGTGCTGAAGCAGCGGAGCGAGCAGAGGATGGAGTCGAAGTCGAAGCCGGGTAGTCAATCCGGGTGAGTATGGAAGGGAGTGCAGACGTATGAAGCGTACGTTGAAGCAGGCGGTTATTTTTTCTACCGTGATGGTCGTGTTGTACTACGCTGCTGTCATAGGCTGGAGCTATTACACCACGAGGCAATACGTTCCCGATATTGTGAATGCCTACGAATCGGTCGATCATATGCAGCAGAAGGTCGCATTCGGTGTTGTAGGCCGCCCACTCGATTCATTGGTTCTCGTGCTGCTGCAGCTGGCGGGTGGCATGTTCGTGTTTATCGCGGGCAAGCTGCTCGTGCTGAAGCTGAGGAGCCGCAGGTAGCCTTAATTATCTCTGAAGGAGCATCCACTAATGTTTTTATTAAAAATGAAATCCCGCCACCTGCAGCTCGTCTTCATCTCTCTGCTGCTGCTTACGTTCGCGGTCTGTATGCTGCTCGGGCTTGCGCTCGATGTAGCGGTCAAAATGACGTTTATTGTGCAATTTGAAGCTATGCTTCTGTACTTATTGACGCTCGGTCATTATTTGTACCTGAGACTCGCGAAGCAGCGGCATTCGATCAGCCTGTTGCAGAGGCTGGCATTCATTCAAGGTGTGCTGGCTGCGGGTGTGTATGTACCATATTTCGTCTTTCACGTCGAGGAGATTGCTCAGCTGTTGCCGCTTCATCTGCTGTGTATGCTGCTTATGGGCATTACGATACTGCAGCTGTTCCAGTTCATACACGCAGCGGAGAGCGGGAAGTGGCTGACGTATCGTCAGCTCATCGGACTCGTGATGCAGCCTATGCGAGATAACAAGGGCAACAAGGTGTGGTCTACCAGCCATTTTCAGTCCAGAATCAACCGAATATTCGAGCAGTAATGATGTACAAGTCCTCTATTGACACATCAGCAGGCCGGCTGTAAAGTTAGACGTTGACTGTGCATCGGCTTCACTCAGCGCTGTCGATATTGAACGAACGGGGGTTCTATGGTCGTGAACATCAAAGATATGGTTTACGCGGCGATTATGGCCGCAGTTGTAGCTGTGCTCGGACTTATTCCTGCTATTCCGATTCCTTACATACCTGTGCCCATTACGGTGCAGACGCTTGGGGTTATGCTTGCTGGGAGCTTGATTGGCGCGCGGCTAGGCGGTATCAGCATGCTGCTGGTCGTCATTCTCGTCGCCTTCGGAGCGCCGATCTTGTCCGGTGGCCGCGGTGGGATGGGTATTATTACTGGGGCGACAGGCGGATACTTGTTAAGCTGGCCGCTGGCAGCATTCGTGATTGGTGTGCTCGTCCATCGCTATGCTCGGGATTTGAAGGTGTGGAAGCTCATACTTATCAACATCGTCGGTGGCATTCTGGTTGTGTATGCGATCGGTATTCCTTATTCGGCGCTCATTACGAAGGCTCCGCTGGCGAAGCTTATGCTCGGCAACCTGACGTTCATTCCTGGCGATCTGATCAAGGCCGTTGTTGCCTCATTGCTCGCTGCTCGCATTCATCGTGCGATGCCGCAGCTGCTGCGGCGGTCAGGCAAGTAAGATGAATGGTATACATAGCCCCTCGTAGAGGGGGAGGCTTGCCCGTGTTGTGAGACGGGCAGGCCTTTTTTCGAAGATAGGATGGAGACTGGGTAAGGAGGACGACAGTTGATCCAATTCGACAACGTGACTTACAGTTATATCCCGCACGCGCAGCCTGTGCTGCAAGCGGTATCGTTCACGATACCTCGAGGACAGCTCACGGCGATCATAGGCGCTAATGGCTCGGGCAAGTCGACTGCTGCCCAATTAATCGCGGGATTGCTGCAGCCGGACGAAGGCTCGGTCCGCTTGTTGGGTAAGGCGGATGACAGGACTCGAGGGACGTTGCTGGGTCAAGCTGAAGCCCCGATGCATAGCCTAGACCAGGAGAAGAACCATCTGCATGCCCATTCCCAGGTACGGCTGCAAGGCGCGGAGCCAAGTAACGTCCGCAGACCACGCGTCGGTATCGTATTCCAGAACCCTGACGACCAGATCGTAGCGCCGACGGTCGCTGAGGATGTTGCTTTCGGACTTGAAAACTTGGCGTACCCGAGCGCACTGATGATGGACCGTGTGCTGGAGGCGTTGGAGCAGGTCGGCATGGCTTCGCATGCCGAAGCGGAGATCGAGCGGCTGTCTGGAGGGCAGAAGCAGCGCGTCGCCATCGCAGGGGTACTCGCCCTGCAGCCGGACGTCATCGTGTTCGATGAGGCATCGTCGATGCTGGATCCTGTAGGCCGGGAGCAATTGCTCCGCATACAGAAGCAGCTGCGTGACCAAGGGCTGACGATCGTCACCATTACTCATCATATGGACGAAGCGATACTGGCTGACCATGTCATCGTGCTGCACGAGGGTAAGCTAATTCGATGCGGGTCACCGCGGCAGCTGTTCTGTACGGATGCCGCTGCCGATGCGAATGCCAATGCGGTTGCCGCTGTCGATGTCGCCGCCGAGCTTGACCTGCCGCTGCCCTTCGCTGTAGAAGCTCGGGAGGAGCTGATTCGGCGGGGGGTCCCGATCCCACGTACCATACTGACAGAGGGAGAATTGGTGGAGTATCTATGCACATTCGATTGGAGCAAGTAGCCTATACGTATGACGCAGGGTCGCCGTTCGAGCGGCCTGTGCTGCGTGATGTGACGCTCGAGCTACCGTCTGGTCGCATCATCGGACTTGTCGGTCGGACCGGATCGGGCAAGTCGACGCTGGTGCAGCTAGTGAAAGGTCTCTTGCAGCCGACGAGCGGCTCGATTCAGGCAGGCGATGACGATCTGACCTCAGCAAGCGGGCGGCGGCCATCCTGGCAGGAGTCGGTTGGATTGGTCTTCCAGCAGCCGGAGCATCAGCTATTCGAGGATATGGTATATAGCGATATCGCCTTCGGCCCGCGCAATCTCGGCTGGACGGAGGAGAAGGTGAGGGCAACCGTGCTAGACGCCCTGCATCAGGTCGGCTTAAGCGACGGTGTGCTCGAACAACCGCCGCTGACGCTGAGCGGCGGTCAGAAGCGGCGGGTGGCGATCGCGGGAGTGCTCGCGATGCAGCCGAGGGTGCTCATACTGGATGAGCCGACAGCTGGACTCGACCCGCGGGGTCAGCAGCTTGTGCTGACGCTGATCCAGCAGTGGCAGCAGTCGTCCCCCGAGCGCACGGTCATATGGATTACACACGAGATGGAGCATATCGCGGAGCTGTGCACGGATGTGATGGTGCTGGACGGAGGCACGGTACGGTACCAGACGACGCCTCTGCAGCTTTTTACCACGCATAGACAGGAGCTGGAGGAGCTCGGGCTGGCGCTGCCGCCTGCTGTTCGGTTGTTGGAAGCGATTCAGACGAGGCTGGGACTTACGCTTGAGGTGCGTTCGGTGCGCAAGGCGGACATCCTCGCGACGATCGCAGCTTCTTATCTGCAGAAGGCAGGTCGGATATGAGTAGAGGTCGTTCCATCCTTGTGGGGCAGTATGTTCCCCGGGAGTCACTGCTGCACAAGCTCGATCCGCGCACGAAGCTGCTCGCGGTGCTCGTATTCATCGCCGTCGTGATTCGTATCGATAGCCTCGTAGCTTACGGCCTGTGCAGCAGCTTCATCGCGGCGGCCTTGGCACTCTCCAACCTGCCGCTTCTCCATGTGGCGAGGGGGATGCTGCCGATCCTGCTCATTCTGTCGGTCACCTCGGCGTATCACGTCTTCTTCTCGGCTGGAGAGGTGAAGCTGCTGGAATGGGGCGCAGTCGTGGTGTACCGTGAAGGTGTGCTGCTCGCGGTGACGACGGCGGCGCGGGTGCTGCTCATGGTGACCGCCGCCTCGCTGGTTACGCTGACGACGAAGACGACCGAGCTGACGGCAGGTCTTGAGCGTCTGCTGCGTCCGCTGCAGGTCGTCGGCATCTCGTCGCACCAACTGGCGCTCATGCTGTCGATTACATTGCGGTTCATTCCCGTCATTCTTCAAGAGGCGGACAAGATTCGCAAGGCGCAGCTCGCTAGAGGGGCACAGCTTCATTCCGGAACATGGAGGGGGCGCCTTCGTGCGGTCAGCTCGATGATCGTGCCGTTGTTCGTCTTCGTCTTCAGCCGGGCGGATAGCCTGGCGCTCGCCATCGAGGCTCGCGGGTATAACCCGAGAGCACCGCGTACGCTGCTGCAGGAGCTCGTTTTTGCGCGTCTGGATGTGGTGGCAGGTATGGTGATCATTCTATGGGCGGTTGCTGCCGTGTTCATATAGCGAATCTCGCTCCAATGGTCAACGTGCTACGGGCGATATTCATGTTTATAACACCTTCGAATTGGTTACGAATAAGAGCCGTCATGATGAGTAGCCTCAGCTGCTTGTCATGACGGCTCTTCGCTTTCCTCGGGTGAAAAATAAGTATTGCCAAACGTTAAAAAACTATATACTATAGTTATACAAACATTATACAAATCTTTATTCAAACTTTGTTTGGAAAGAATTGAGGTGCAACATGCTAGGTGTATGGAATAAGCATCGGGTGCCGATCACCTTGTGGACGTCTGGCGCTGTGCTCATGCTGCTAGTTTCTAACGTGTCAGGCTTCCTGATCTATGTCGTGAGCTCATCCGCCCTTGCTCTGCATGCGTACAAGGGACGCGAGGGTGATTCGCACTCCCACCGTATCGTAATGGAGAGTGGGGAGACTGCACAGATGCAGCTTGCTGCTTGGGAGCAGTCAAGAGGCGAGGCGCATGGGCAATCTGCTGTAGGTACGGCTGCAGATACGGCTGCAGATACGGCTGCAGATACGGCTGCAGATACGGCTGCAGGTACGGCTTCTACCAGAGGAGAGGCGGAGCTGTTCCGCAAGCTGTCCTCGATTATTCGTCACGCCGATACGGTTGCGGAGTCGATTACCGGCAATACGGTCGAGGTCGAGTCGAGAGCCGAGCACATCGCTCAAGTGTCGACCGAGATCATGCAGTCACTGGAGGTGCAGGTGCAGCAGGCCCGAGAGACGCTGCACAACTCCGCGCAACTGGAGCAGCAATTCGCCGAGACGAAGTCCGATGTACATCGCACGGTTGAGCAGACGAACCGGTTGACGAGCCAGATGCACGATGGCAGTCAGACGATCGATCGGCTGCTCGGGAGCATGGAGCAGATTGAGCTGGCGTCGAAGCTTACCTACGAGCAGTACAACGAGTTCTTCAGCTCCCTTCGTACGATCCAGACGATGCTGCATTCGATTAAGGAAATCGCTGACCAGACGCAGCTGCTGTCGCTCAATGCGGCGATTGAGGCTGCACACGCGGGAGCAGCTGGGGCAGGCTTCCAGATCGTCGCTCAAGAAATACGGAAGCTGTCCGTCCAGTCCAAGCGGCTGTCCACGGAGCTGGATGGACTTACCCGTAAGCTCATGCAGCAATCGTCCCGCACATCGACCGAGCTGCAGAAGCAGCTTGACATCATTGCCGGCAGCTCGGTCATGACGGGCTCGGTGAAGCAGCTGCTCGCGGACATTGGCGTCTCCGCTTCCGATGTGCTTGCGGTGGAGGCTCGCATGGAGCAGCATGTGAGCGGTCTTGAGCATATGTATGAGCAGCTATCGGCGCAGCTGCAGGAGCTGACCTCTCTGTCTGAGGACGTCGTGTCTAGGGTAGATGGCTCTGCGGAAGCCTCACAGATTCAATTGATGGCCGTGATGGAGCTGACGACCTCCATCGACGTGCTGAAGAGCTTGAATGCCCAGTTCCATGAGCAATTCGCAGCCTCTGGTGTCGAGCTGGAGCAAGTCGAGTGGACGCGAGCGTACTCCATTTAACCTGAAGCTTAGCCTGAGATCACAGAACTCGATACATAATTCAATTGAAAAGAGGATGAAGATGATGACAATGCTCACGAAGGACGTATCCTTGTACCGTGACGTGTTTCAGCAGACGGAGGGTGACGTGCAGCGCGTAACCGGCATGCTGAGCCGACAGGAGCTCGATACAGCGAGCCTGAAGTATGAGACGAAGGTGCCGCAGCTGGAGTACATGTGCCTCATCATGGAGAACATGGTCATCACGAAGAAGCCACGGGCACGTATATATGCGGGCTTCCAGAAGCTATCGCGATGCGTGGAGCCTGTGCTGGAGCGTTTTTGCGCAATGGCGGACCATGCGGAGAAGGTCTACATATTCGGGGAGAACGATAAGGAGATGCCGCACCATCCGAATATTGAATATGTGTCGCTCCCAGCCGATCATCCGCTTATTCGGGAATGGTTCCTCGTCATCCAGGCGCCTGTGATGAAAATGATGATGACCGCCTACGATCTCGACGGCTTCGGCACCCATGATATTGAGGAGAACCGCAACTTCATAGGCATCAAGTCGAACCAGCCGAAGGTCGTAGATCAAGCTGCACAGCTGCTGCAATCCGCCATCGATTCGAACTAATCCTACAGAAACGAGATGATTACGCGATGAATCGTACTTCGATCGGACTTACACTCGTCGGCTTCGGCGCTGCGCTCTGGGGAACCGACGCCATCCTGCGCACCCCGCTGCTTCAATCGATGACTTCGACGGAGATTGTATTAACTGAGCATCTGCTGCTATGCCTGATCGCCGTGCCATTCCTGCTCATGCGACGCACAGCGCTCTCCCGTCTTAGCCGCAAGGATTGGGTGCTGCTCCTGCTGATCTCATGGGGAAGCTCCGGCCTCGCGACATGGCTGTTCACTGAGGCGTTCCGACATGGCAACCCGAGCGTTGTCATTTTGCTGCAAAAGTTTCAGCCGCTGTTCGCCATAACGACCGCGAGGCTCATGCTCAGCGAGCGGCTGCCGAGGCTGTATCTGCTGCTGCTTCCTCTAGCTTTGCTCGGGGCGTACCTGCTCTCCTTCGGCCTGAAGGCTCCGTTCCTGTCTGTCCCTTACGAGGACTGGATCGGCTCCTTGCTCGCGATCGGAGCTGCGCTGCTATGGGGCTGCGGGACGGCGTTCGGACGCAGCCTGCTCGGCAAGCTCTCGTTCACGGAGCTGGCGGCTGCCCGCTTCGTCTTCGCGGTTCCGTTCCTGCTCGGGCTGCTGATCGTGCAGGGCGGGGAGCTGCTGCAGGCGGCGTCGCTGTCTGCTTCTTCATGGATGTACATGGTGCTGCTGACGTTCGTGCCCGGCATGATGGCAATGCTGCTCTATTACCGGGGCTTGCGTGAGACGAAGGCGTCCTACGCGACGGTCGCGGAGCTGTTCTTCCCTGCTACAGCGGTGTTCCTCAATTGGGTGTTCTTGAACAAAGGCATCACGCCGATTCAGCTGTGCGGAGCAGCGATGATCTACACGTCGGTGTTGCTCCTAGCCTGGCGTAGCGAGCCAGTGCAGCGGGCGGGCAAGCTTCAGCTGCCTTTGCAGCCTCAATAAATTCATTGACAGTAATTGGTTCGTCGTGTAAGATCTGAATATCTCAGTTTTTCCAAGGAAAGGAGTCCGATGACGTTGCTATTCACACAACTCAACAAAACAACACAAGACGAACGTTCCTACTTCGCAACTGAATATATCAGCTCATACGGATTTGTCTCGGACCTTGGGAGAAGCCTGACACGGGCAGCTGGCTTACGTCTTAGCATGGTGTAAGTACAGGTGTGCGTTTCTCAGCATATATGAAATTATGGTCATGGACACTTAGGTCCATGGCTTTTTTTGTTGTTATCTATACCAGCTACTAGTTAAGGAGTGTAATCAACATGTCTTACCAAATCATCAACGGTGTCCGGGTATGGGGCTCACCGGATGCGGGAGCGCTGGCACAGGCGGTGATGTGCCAAGAGCACGGCCGCGTCGTGCAGACGCTCCTCATGGCCGACCATCATAAGGGCTATAGCCAGCCGATCGGGGGAGTTGTCGCCTACGACGGGCAGATCTCCCCGTCAGGGGTCGGCTACGATATCGGCTGCGGCAACAAGGCGGTTCGCACGAACCTCATGGCCGATGAGGTGAAGCCTCAGCTCGCTCGGATCATGGATGAGCTCGCGCGTAAGGTGTCGTTCGGGGTCGGACGCGTCAATAAGGAGCGAATCGACCACGAGCTATTCGACGACCCGGATTGGTCGGTCTACAAGTCGATTGGACGACAGGAGCACGATAAGCTGAAGGCGTTAGCCCGCGAGCAGCTAGGAACGGTTGGAAGCGGTAATCATTATGTGGATTTGTTCGAGGAGCAGGCGACAGGGCGACTGTGGGTCGGTAATCACTTCGGCAGCCGTGGCTTCGGACATAAGACGGCGAGCGGCTTCATGAATATGGCGGCGGGCCGCGAGTTTCTCGGGAAGGCACCAGGGGAGACGATGGACCAGCCGCCTGTGCTGCTGGAGCTGGCGAGCGAGCTGGGCGACATGTACTACCGGGCGATGAAGCTGGCCGGACGGTATGCGTATGCAGGGCGGGATGTCGTCATGGAGCAGGTGCTGTCCATACTCGGTGCTCAGGCGGATATGGAGGTGCACAACCATCATAACTACGCGTGGCAGGAGCAGCATCATGGTCGTGACACGGTCGTCGTGCGCAAGGGAGCGACACCATCTGCGCCGGGACAGCTTGGCTTCATCGGCGGCAGCATGGGCGACATATCGGTCATCGTGAGGGGCAAGGCTACGGCGGAGAATGAGGACGCCTTCTACAGCACGGTACACGGCGCAGGACGCATCATGAGCCGCACGCAGGCGGCGGGCAAGATGAACTGGAAGACCCGCACCCGTTCGGGCGGCGCCATCACCGCCGCTCAGATGTATGAGGCCGTCCGCGGCTTCGGCGTCGAGCTACGAGGAGCTGGCACCGATGAGAGCCCATTCGTCTACCGCAGGCTGCAGGAGGTGCTGGACGCGCATGCGGAGACGATCGAGGTGCTGCATGTGCTGAAGCCGATCGGCGTCTGTATGGCGGGCGCGGATGAATTTGACCCGTACAAGGACTAATTCAGCTCGAACGAACAGCTGCAGGTCATGTCGCGAGTGATTGTGTTATATCATAGCGGTCTACTTCGTAAACAGCCGAATGATGTACATCACAAGCGACAGCCCGACACTGAGCACGATGCACGTCACGATCGGGAAGTACAGCTTGAAATTCTCCTTTTCGACGACAATATCGCCTGGCAGTCGTCCGAGGTTTATGAATTTACCGACAACGGACCACAGCAAGCCAGCAACGATCAGGATGGCTCCGGTGATGATCAGTATTTTGGGGAACGAGCTCATGGGAGGCAACTCCTTTATGTAAGAATGTACGATACTATTATCGCCGAAAAACGGATGCGATGCATCCTCGATTCCTCTTTTTTACCAAATTATAGTTGAAGGTTGGTGGCTATACTCTTAAAATAAAGAAGAGGACAGTCTGTTCTTCTGTTGTCCTCGACTTTTCTTTTGAAAGGAGTAATGGTTACTCATGAGCAAAACTATAGAAGGTCTTAAGAAAAGATTAGAAGTTACTAATAATCTCATGTATATACAGAATAAGAATGGTGAGATAGACACCTATTCATGTACGTTTCACCCGCCTGCAAGTAAAAGTGACATAGAACGATTAGAATCTGAGATAGGTATAAACATACCACTTGATTATCGGAATTTTCTCGAAACTTGCAATGGTTGCAGTTTATTTGATCACACTTTGTACGGTGGAGAAAATATCACTAGCGTTGCATTAATGTTCTCAGAATCATCATAATATTCACTCTAATTGTTCCGCAGACATGAAAAAATCCTTTACAATGGAATGGCAGGTAGTACCTGTCCATAATCCACTGAAAAGGATCAGCCATGGACAAGGATACCCTATTTTCTTCATTTGGTAAATGGATTTCTCCAATTTGTGCGAAGACGTTCACAGATCGTGTTCGTGAAATGGAACAAGATAAATATGTGAAGAAGCTTACAACATTGTCGTACCTTAAATTGTTCTTGCATGCGCAAATTCAGCAGCGAGACGGGCTTCGTGAAATAGCTGCCGATGTGCTTTGTGAAAACTTTCAAAGGGAACTCGGAATCCAATCAATCTCCGCCTCCCAGTTAAGCCGGAAGCATAATCAAGTCGACTCTTCCTTGCTGGAACAAGTATTCCAGTCGCTGGTGCAGCACATTCGCCGAAGCGAAGCTCCTCCTTCCCTGCGAAAAGATTTTAAGATCATCGACTCTACGACCATCGGACTTTGCCTGCAGAAATACAAATGGGCTGAGTTTCGGAAAACGAAAGCTGGAATCAAGCTACACTTTCGCCTGGCGTATATGGATGATGAAACTGCTGTTCCCGAGAAGGTCAAGATGACACCCGCCAAGCAGAGTGATCGCAGTCAGTTGGATGACGTGGTTGATGAAGTGGGTTGCACCTACGTGTTTGATCGCGGCTATATCGACTACGCCAAGTTTGACGACTACTGCGACCGTGGCATTTTCTTTGTGACTCGGACGAAAAAGAATACCGCCATCCGTCAGATTGAGTCGTTTAAACTGCCAGCTGATGCTCGTGTGAAATCGGATGAAATGGTGTACATCGGAACACCGCAGAAGCGAATGGAAAACGTCTTGCGATTGATCCAAACGGAAGATACCGAAGGCAATCCGATTACCATTCTCACGAACCGCTTCGACTTAGAGGCGGATGAAATCGGACAAATCTACCGGGAACGCTGGGCGATTGAAACATTCTTCAAATGGATGAAGCAGCACGTACGCATCAAGACATTTTATGGAACCAGTGAGCAAGCCGTTATGAATCAGGTGTGGATGGCACTCATCGCCTTTTGTCTGCTCGTGCTGGTGAAGATGGAAACGGGCACCAAACACAGTCTGCTGGATCTATACCGGTGGCTAAAGGTCTTGCTATGGAATTCAGCAGAAATCTGGATGGAACGTATTCATTACAAACCCAGTCGAACATCTGCAGGTAGGCGAAAGAGAGTTTAGTGCAATTGACAAAACATTGATCATATTACATATAATTACCAAATGGACAGGTTACCTTTATATGGGGGTCGACCTTTTGGCTGATTGACCCAGAATAAATGACTGAATTTTTTGTTATTAGTGATGATGAGTTTTATGCAACGCTAGTGAGAAAATATAATATACTCAATAACTGAGGTTATTCATTTACATCATATTAGAGATGACGATAAGAATTTACTAAAAGTAGCTTGTATTTTGCAAGACCACATTGTTATTGATTTAGAAAGATTAACTAATGGGGAAAACGATTATATATTTGTTAAAGAATTTGCTTCAATGCATAGACCTTGTGGGAATTTACATTGCAATTTTGAAACTTGGCTGTATCGATTCATTTCCACCAATGGAACAAAATACTGGAGTTGGAAAATGGATTAAACAGAACCCAAGGAAGGGTTTAAAGGAAAGGTGGAATTAATTGTGGGTATGGGTTATCTGAATCTTGTGAGCCTCGTGCTTGGACTAATTGCTTGGATCCTTCCTGTTGTTAATCTCATGCGATATCAAAAGCAAGGTCATAAGAATTGGACCATTCTAGCTTTTATAAGCATCAGTTGTTCTGCTTTTTCGCTATTGTTCCAGATTTTCTACAATCGTCATATGGTAAAGATGGAGGATTGGTCTGCACTTATGGATGTAACGGGTGCTGTGGCGGTTGTCTCATCGTTATTACTCATCGTTACCATCATTTTAAATGTAATCACTGTGATTGTATACCGTGATAGAATATCAAAGTAGGTTGCTAAATATACGCTTCGTCAGCGAAGCGCTCGGAGCGAAGGTGCAGTGGGACGATGAGAGCCGTATTGTGATTTTTACACCGTAGGTGATGCTTGATCCCGCTACAGGTGGTACCTAGAATTGAGGTTTTAGTATGAATTCAATGGCTAAATTCATGGTATGTTCTTTTACAATGCTACTTTTCTTATTGACCATTATGGGTTGTGCCAAGGAGAATGCTGAAGGAATCTATGGATTTCAGAGAACAAGCGAGGGATTAGAGCTCAAATCGGTCTCAGGTTCCCATTCTATGATTACGATCCCATCCGCACGATCGTCGAATATCACGATGGATCAGGATAATGTGATTTGGGTACCTATTATTGCGGAAGAAAAATCCGGTAAGCGAGATAACGTAAGTCTAATTAAAGATGGAAAAATTATAAAAACGTTAAATTCAGAATACAATCGACCCATTAAAGTTATAGAAGGCGAAAATGGGACGAATGCAATCGTTTATTTGGATACAGGAGATTCAGGTAAAATCGTTATCATCAATAAATCGACTTATCACGTTGAACAAGTCGTTGAATTAACTGGGTATCTGACAGATGCAGTCATGGATGGACAGTATTTGTACGTCACCGCCGGTGATCCGTATGAACAGGAAGGGGACGCAAAGTCCTTCCTATACCAAATCGATTGGACAACATATTCCGTATCTAAGCTGGTGTTACATCATGCCGTAAGATTAAACGCTCTACAGGAACACGGTGAATATCTATATGCTGCTCCTGTGCTATTAATAGGTAAATCTCAAACTATGACTGAATTGTATAAAATCAATAAGAAAACCTTGCAGATAGAAGCTAGCTTGGAAATTCCGAAATCGCCTATTTCCATGTTGAGAATTAATGAAAGACTCTTTATTTTGCATATGTCCTATGTGGATACTCCTATGTGGGGTGGGAAGCTCTCGATTGTAAATTTGATCGATTTCACAGTAGAAGGCCTTGAACTCCCTACCATCGTAGATAAGATGTCTGCAGATAACGGGAAAATTCTGTTCACAAGTAGTGTCGCCGACGGTGGACGAATTCCACCTCAAATAGTTGAGCTGAAGCTAGATGATTTAAGTCTGAAGAGCTTAGTAGGAGACTACTTTTACTCAAACCTAATTCGAATATCGAAGTAGACCTTAGCAACAATCTCCTCATATAGACGAACCGCTACAAACGGACTATGATGGTGGAATAGTCATATTCACCCATATGGAGGAGGGGTTCGGGCATGTACGTCATCAAGGCGGTAGAGCGGCAATGTAGGCCGTATCTTCCGATGCTTGTGCTTCTGGTGCTTGTCATAGCCATCGAGATCGCGTATACGTCATTGTCTCCGCTGAGCTTCAAGTACCTTATAGATGATGCGTTCCTTCCGGAAAATGTAGACATGTTCGTTCTGGTGCTGGCTGTCTTGATCATCGGAGGTCTGATCTATCTTGGTGCTGGCTTGGCTGGGGATTATATATTGTCACGGATGAGCGAGAGCGTGCTCCATGACTTGCGTAACAAGCTGCTCGCACATCTGACTCGCCAGTCGCTGGACTTCTACGCGAGGTTCGAGCAGGGGGCGCTGCTGACGAGGCTGACGTCGGACGTGGCGGCAGTTGATCGCACGCTGACCGGAGCGCTGCCTCGTGCGCTGAAGGAGCTGCTGGGCTTGTCGATCGGTCTGTGCCTGCTGCTACAGCTCGAATGGAAGCTGGCGCTTGCGATGCTCGGAGGCTTCGTCGTGCTGTTCCTAAGTCCCGGTCTGCTGCGCACCAAAGCGGCCGCTAGCTCTGAGCATTACCGCGCGGTACAAGATTCGTATATGAGCGGAATCGACGAGCTGCTGAAAGGTCATCGGGTGACGAAGGGGCTTCACCTTCATCGATATGTGATGGACCGGATGTCCCGCCATCTACGAGCGATGCTGGAGTCAGGCTTCAGAATAACGTACACGTACGCGCTGATGGATCGTATTCCGCTCACCGCCTTCCTGCTGCTGAATGCAGGTGTCATCGGACTCGGCGGCTACTTCATCATGCAAGACGACCTGACGGTCGGAGCCTTCATCGCATTCTATACAATCTTCCTGAGTGTCGGCCAGTCGGTTAGTGCGCTGTCGCAGGTGATTCCAAGCCTCATACAAGCGGAGGTAAGCTTCAGACGCATTGACGAGGTGCTCGACTACCGTTCAAGGCTTGTGACACCTGCTCAGCCTCTGCCACTTCAGAGCATACGGGAGGGCATTCGCTTCGAGGCGGTGTCGTTCGGATATGACCCGCAGCATAGAGAGCGTCTTGCTCTTCGGCGTATTACGCTCGAGCTCCCAACAGGAGGCATGACCGCCTTCGTCGGGCCTAGCGGCTCGGGCAAGAGCACCGCCCTGCAGCTGCTCCTGCGGTTCTATGATCCAGATGAAGGCAGCATCACCGTTGACGGTAACGATCTTCGTCAGCTTGACGAGGAGCAATTTCGCACATTGACCGGAGTCGTGCTTCAGGACTCGTTCCTGTTCCATGCGACGATTCGAGATAATATTCGGCTGGACCGCACCGAAGCGACGGAGCAAGAAGTGATCGAGGCGGCCAAGGCTGCTCAGGTTCACGAATTCGTCATGCAGCTGCCTCAAGGATATGACACGGTGGTTAAGGATTACGGGGCTAATCTGTCAGGCGGACAGCGGCAGCGTATTGCTATCGCTCGTGTGCTCATAAGGAAGCCGCAGCTGCTCGTGCTGGATGAGATCACCTCCGCGCTCGATCCTGTGGCAGAGGCTGAGATTCATGCTCTGATTGAGAGCCTTAAGGGTGCATCGACGATCGTCACCGTCACGCACCGTCTTGCATCGGTCAAGCACGCAGATCAGATTGTCGTGTTCCGGGAGGGGCAAGCCGTCGAAGCCGGTACACATGCCGAATTGTTGGAGCTGGGCGGCACGTACAGGCAGATGTGGGAGAAGCAGCACGGCTTCCATCTCTCAAGCGACGGCTTCTCTGCCACTGTCGAGGTGGAGCGATTGTCGCAGCTTCCATTCTTCCATGGTATTCCTCACGCGCACTTAGCTTCGATCTCGGCTCTATTCGTGACCGAACGCTACGAGGCTGGGCAGTTCGTCTTCCATGAGCAGGCGAGCGGAGATAAGCTGTATATTATTGTGCGCGGACGTGTCGGTGTCATGAAGGGAACGGACCGTGTAGCTGTCCTTGAGGATGGCGACCACTTCGGCGAAATTGCACTGCTCCGTCACATTCCACGTACAGCCGGTATCGTCACCTTGTCGCAGACGATTCTGCTGTCGCTCAGGCGGGAGCAGCTGACAGAGCTCACAGCGACGTACCCCATCATCGGCGTGACGCTGGAGAAGTCGTTGAAGGAGCGGATGAAATAATGGCTGCCTATCGAGGCTGTGAATGTACAGCGGATCAAGACTATGCACGCACCGTATGCTTCCTGCTCGAAGCCAGACGAACGGCTGACCCGCAGCTCGGCACCGTTACTCTCTATGCGATGCTGCTTCGTGTAGTGGATCATGGCAGGCTGTTTCGAGTAGAGGACGAGACGGGAGCGATCGTCGCCGCTGCTTGCTATACGATCGGGACTCCGAAGGAGAGCTATGAGGATCGTCATGTCGCATACATTGAATATTGCTTGGCCGAAGCATCCAGACACGGGTCGCGTCTGTTTCTGCTCGGGTTGAAGCTGCTCATGAAGCACATTCATCTTGGTCACCCCGAGGTGAGTGAGATCATGCTGATGGCAGACGCGCAGCACAAGCCTAACAACAGGCTGTACAGCAAGTTCACGGAGCAGGTCGAGCAGCTGGAAGAGGATGGAATCCACTTCCTTGTATATCGAACAAGTATGAACGATCTCCTAGCCTATTTGGACCATTTTCCCGGTAAAGCATTAACAAATAAGGAGATACCATATATAATTTGGGAACAGGGCTGAGTATTTATTCGCATATTTTATATGACTCCCAGGAAGTTCGCTCGGCCTAATGTGCCAGACAGATGAAGGGAGGTTATGTCAGATGAATATTCGTCAAGCTTTAAAGCCTGTCTCATTTGAAAAAAAAGAAGGCTCGCGTATCATGCTCGGTTCCGCTACCAAGAACGACGATAAGCGCGCTTAATGCGTACGAAGTGAACGGATAGTGCTCAGATGCTGGTGCCCAGACGGGCTGCTGTCTAGAGCTTGGAGCGAGGCTGCCTCTAGTCCCATGGACTTGCCGGGCGGCCTTGTTCGTTATAGAGAGTAGCTCGAATTCCGCTAGTCGCAAGGCATCGTTATTAAGGGGGATTGATCCGATGAGCATCGAATGGAAGCTGTGTAATCAGGATGAGGGCTGCTGGGATGAATACCTGCTGCTGCTGCTGCACCACTACGAGGAGCTGAGCTTTCCTTACGGCTTCGAGATGGCTCTTAGCTTCATCGGCAACCCGATGGTAGCTGGCAATGCTCTTATCGCACAAGAGAGGGAGAGCGGGCGTACAGTCGCCGCGCTTGGCTTCGTGTTCGGGACAGGCCAAGATTATTACGAGAACGAGCGGGTCTGTCAGCTTGAGGCACTATACATAGCCAGTGTCCACCGCGGGTCGGCACTTTATCTCACCATGCTGCGACAGCTCGTCACTACATTGCAGGAACGGTATACACAGACAGAGACGATTCAATTCTGGGCACCTTCAGACCGTGAGGACCTGCGGCGGCTCTTCGGCGCTTGCTTCGAGCTTGTGAAGACGAATGAGAAGGACTTCGGTCGTATCGATTTATTTACTTCCACCGTCGACCGGCTGGCAGCATTCTGTAAGCGCATATGACATTTGTCATGTTGTCCAACTGACGTTTATGACTAAAATACTCGGCGACTTCTGGTTATAATAACAGTATAATCTGCCGAACCTGTCGGGAGTAGCTCCCGCATCAGAACCAAGGAGGACAACATGTTATGACTCAAGCGAAGTTAGCTGATCTGAAAAAAGATGTAGCCCCTTACGAAAAAACGAGCCTGAAGGCGAGTCTGTTCCAAATGGCCAATACGATATTGCCGCTGTTTGTGCTGTGGTATGCGGCGTATGCCAGTCTTGAGATATCGTATGGGCTGACGCTGCTGTTCGCCGCGCTTGCTGGCGGCTTCACCGTGCGTACGTTCATCATCTTCCATGACTGCTGTCACCAGTCATTCTTCAAGAGCCGCAGAGCGAATGACATCGTGGGCACGATTACCGGAATCTTGACGATGGTGCCGTACAGCCAGTGGAAAGCAAGCCATTCGATCCATCACGCTACGAGCAGCAACCTCGACAAGCGCGGAGTGGGCGATGTGTGGGTGCTGACAGTGGATGAATATTTGGCAGCGCCGCTGTGGCGTCGTCTGGCTTACCGCATGTACCGTCATCCGCTTGTGATGTTCGGGATTGGACCGGCCTTCATCTTCCTGATTGATTACCGCTTCAATCGTGCTGGAGCAAGATGGCCGGAGCGGTTGAACACGTACTTGACGAACGTATCGATAGTAGGTCTGTTCGCTGTACTCATCTGGGCGATCGGTTGGCAGGCGTTCCTGCTTGTGCAGGGACCTGTATTTATCGTATCGGCTACGCTTGGCGTCTGGCTGTTCTACGTTCAGCATCAGTTCGAGGAGACGTACTTCGAGCATGAGGATGAGTGGAGCTATGTGAAGGCAGCCGTTGAAGGCAGCTCGTACTACAAGCTTCCGAAGCTGCTGCAATGGATTACGGGTAACATCGGCTTCCATCATGTGCATCACTTGAGCCCGAAGGTGCCGAACTACAATCTGGAGGCGGCGCACGAGGCGTCTGAGCCTCTGCAGAAGGCGACGACAATTACGATCGGCACTAGCTTGAAGTCGCTTCGTTACCGTCTGTGGGATGAGAAGGCGAAGGAATTCGTCAGCTTCAGAGACATCAAGCATATGCTACGCAAGGCGAAGTCTGCTTCTGAGCAATCGATGGCCGCGGCAGCAGCGAAGCCGAATTTTCAACGGAAATAATCCGTGTTACGCGTGAATTGTGATATACTTGTATAAACTGACAGCACGTGATAAAGGTGGGAGAAGCACCCATGCATAAGTGGCATCAAATCTTTCATAAAAACACCGGGCTAAGTCCTTATGTATGGGTCGTCTTCTACATCCTGCCGTTCTACTTCATCTTCCATGCTTCATCGCCGTATCAGGTTGCGTCGGGCATCGCGATGATCATCATGTTCTTCGTCTGCTACGTGCTCGCCTTCATCTCGAAGGGCTGGCAGGTCTACTTCTGGACAAGCGTGCAGATTATGATCTCCATTGCGATGACGCTGCTGTTCGGGTACGTGTACTTCTCGCTGTTCCTCGCGTTCTTCATCGGCAACATACAGAATCGGATCGGCTTCTTCACCTTGTATACGATTCATCTGCTCAGCACGTTCGCAACGATCAATTATGGCTTCGCTACGCAAAATCCGGTGTTCATCACGCAGCTGCCGTTCGTCATGCTCAGCATGATCGGCGTCATTCTGCTTCCTGTTAACACGTACAACAAGAACAAGAGTGACAAGCTGCAGGGTCAGCTGGAGGATGCGAACAAGCGTATATCCGAGCTGGTGAAGCTCGAGGAGCGCCAGCGAATTGCTCGGGACCTGCACGATACGCTCGGCCAGAAGCTGTCGCTGATCGGACTGAAGAGCGATCTGGCGAGCAAGCTGATTCATAAGAATCCCGAGCAGGCAGCTGCGGAGATGAGCGACGTCAGGCAGACGGCTCGTCATGCGCTCAAGGAAGTGCGGGAGCTGGTGACCCAGATGCGGGGCACGCGGCTGGAGGACGAAATCTATCGAGTACAGCAGATCTGCAAGGCGGCGGACATCGATTTCTCGCTGGAGGGTAGCCTGGAGAAGCTGAATATTTCGCTCATTACCGAGAACGTCGTTAGCATGTGCTTGAAGGAAGCGGTAACGAACGTGGTTAAGCATAGCGGTGCCTCGACTTGTTCGGTAGTCATTGAGCCGGAACGCGGCGAGCTGCTCATTCGCGTGAAGGACAACGGCATTGGCATAGGGGAGCCTGAGAGCTATATGAAGGGGAACGGACTGCGCGGCATACAAGAACGTCTAGAATTTGTAAACGGCAGCTTGGAGATTGTGTCCGAGCAAGGCACTACGCTGCTGATGAAGGTGCCCGCCATGCTGAAGCAGCCGCTTAAGGAGGCAGACGTATGATTAGAATTGTAATCGCCGAGGATCAGCGGATGCTGCTCGGTGCGCTTGCCTCGCTGCTTGATCTGGAAGAGGATATGACCGTCGTCGGTCGTGCAGGCAACGGGGAAGAGGCGGTCAAGCTTGTGCACGAGCATAAGCCGGATATTTGCATCATGGATATCGAGATGCCGCTGAAGAGCGGACTGGAGGCAGCTGAGGAGCTGAAGGGTCAAGGCTGCAAGGTTATTATATTGACGACCTTCGCAAGGCCTGGCTACTTCGAGCGTGCGGTCAAGGCAGGCGTACATGGCTATCTCCTGAAGGACAGCCCGAGCGAGGAGCTCGCGACGACGATCCGCAGCGTCATGGCCGGACGGCGCATCTATGCTGCAGATCTCGTGGATGAGGCTTACACGCAGGACAACAATCCGCTAACGGAGCGGGAGAAGGAAGTGCTGTCGCTTATGGCAGACGGCAAGAATACGAAGGAAATTGCTAGTCAGCTGTATTTGACAACCGGGACGGTACGCAATTATATATCTGTCATACTCGATAAGCTCGATGTGAGCAACCGGATCGAGGCGATCATGAGGTTCAAGGAGAAGGGCTGGTTCAAGTGAATCAGCTCGTTATAGGTAGCTAATAACAGCCGCGGGCTAGAGCTTCGCGGCTGTGTTTGGTGTACCGTCGTAACAGCGGCCTTACAGCCTATTATGTCTGCCATGAAGATGACCCTTATGGTATAATGGAAGAAAGTAGGATGGAGCGGACGGTCTGAACGATATCATAACGTGTTCCATTTAAGAGAAGACCAGACGGGCCTCGTGCTGACGGACTTGATCGAGATACATTTTCTGGAGCTGCCTAAGCTGGAGCAGCAGCGTACTGTATTGAACAATAAGCTGGTGAAATGGCTACTGTTTCTCAAAGGTGTGAGAAGAGATAAATGGGAGGAATTGGCGATGAACGAACCAACCTTGCGTAAGGCGATGGACACGCTGGAATTTTTAAGCCAGGACCGGGAGGCTAGGCAGCTGTATGAAATGAGGCAGAAGGCGCTTCGCGATGAGATCTCGATGATTGCAGGGGCGAAGGAAGCGGGCAGAGAAGAAGGCAGAGAAGAAGGCAGAGAAGAAGGCAGAGAAGAAGGCAGAGAAGAAGGCAGCCAAGCACGTGCGCTCTTAGTAGCTAAAAATATGCTGGATAAAGGATTAAGCGACGCATTAATTATTGAACTGACAGGCCTTACAGATGCAGAATTAACGCAGCTCAAGGAAGGGCTTCATTAACTCGGAAACGTGCTTGCGGCAGAGGTCGCAGGCTTTTTTTGCGCGAGATTAAAGCGAAGGAGGAACAGGCCAGATGAACGATATTCGATTGAAAACGAACTTGAAGCCAAGCAACATCGCCGATCGGCTGCAATATAACCCGTCCATTATAGAGTTCTATCTTGGGGAAACCGACCTGCTGCAGCCTGAGCTGATCCGTGAGCGTATACGTGAGCTGCAGAGTAAAGGGATTCGCGTCTATCTGCATCACCCTCCGAAGGTTCAGGGGAAGCGGCTTGACATCTTGTCCCGTGATGAGGAGGTGCGCACGTTCTATCACCGATCGTCTGAGCAGCTGGCCATGCTGTGTCACGAGGAAGATGTTAGATGCGTCATTCACGCACATTACAGTCACACAGAAAGCTCGGGACGAGTTGGTCCGTCGGAGACGCGTAGGATGCGGGACGAGATTCGGTCGATTCTGGAGTACGGACGTGACGTTTTCCTATGGGAGGATACGATTGAGGGGTTATTCGCATATGCGAATCCGTATTTAATGGAGGAGCTGGTCGTACCGCTGAACCTGCCGCTGAATGTCGATGTAAGTCATACGTTCATCAGCTTCCGCGGTGATAATGATAAGCTGAGGCAGACGCTGGAGCAGACGCATCCGTATGCGCAATATTACCACCTCGTCGATAGCTTTGGACTTGTCCACGATTCGTTGCCTCTTGGCGAAGGCCTCATAGATTGGGCAATGGTGAAGCCGTATGTAGCGGACCGTGACTTCATCTTCGAGGTTGGGCTCGCGGGCGATCACAGCGATTGTACACCGATGATACGAAGCGCTGAGTTTTTTAGGAGCATACAGCCTATCTATAGGTAACAGATCGGACTGGAGGGTTTGACCGGAGCTTTAGCTGATGGCTGAATGCGAGGTCAGGCGGCCTCGGGCAGTGGCGATGGCGGTACTCGTAATAGACTGATAACGTGTGAAGGCCCTGGTGAAAAAAACAAGGCTGTCCCGGCGCTCGCTCGTCATAGCTCCGAGCTTGCTTAGAGACAGCCTTGCTGTATCATTACGAATTAGTTAGTCATACCCAGGTGGAAGTGGTCCGCATGGTCCGCGCGAACGAGAATCTTGGAGCTGACTACGCCATGTGTCGTGTAGAAGATTACTTGCTTCACGTTGGAGTTCGCAACAGCAAGCTCAATCACCTTCTTCTCTTGAGCAGCAGTCATGCCGGCGTTACGGATGTCGACCGTTTTGCCGTCCATATGCGTGCTGTGCTCAGGTGTGTCTGCGCCATCGATCAAGCTTGCGTCGTTGATCTCAAGCTTTTTGTAGTACGTGTTGTAGAAGCCTTGAGCGATTTGACCAAGGGTCGTCAATGTGGAAGATGTCACATAGCTATGGTCCAGCTTGTACGTGCTGTCGCCAGCCAAGCCGCTTGCCGTATCGTTGTAGTTCGTGTAGATGGACGTGTTGCCAACGCGTACGTAGCCCTTCGGCGAGAAGCCGAGCGAAGCGTGCATCGCGTTGCGGCTTGCTGCGCCGTAGATACCGTCAGCTGTCAAGCCCTTCAAGCTTTGGAACTTCTTCAGGTTGTCTCTTGTCGCTGTGTCGAAGTAGTTGTCCGTGCTTGTAATTTTGGGTATGCCTGTGAAGTAAGACTCATTGTACGATCTCCACGTCTTCAGGTTGCTCTTCAGGACGCCGATCTGCGTGTGAGTCTGGCCATAAGAGTAGGTAGATTGGTAGCTTACACCATAGAAGCTGTTGGAGCTGGCTGTGCCGACGGCTGCAACATTGGCGTGACCGGCAACGGCCAGGGCGCTGGATGCGATCGAGACCGCAGCTGTGCAGGAAATGGCTAAAGCGACGATTAACTTCTTACTCTTGTTCATTAAATTCACCCTCCAACAATAATAGATTGTGGCTGCCATTAGGCGGCAGAGCTAATGACAACGCCCTTGATAATGGTAACTATTAAATGATCTGCCACAACTAGGATTCTATCACAATGGATAATAGGGTGAAATAGAATTCATTGTAAGAATTTGTTAAGTTATCGTGGAGAAAATGTGTAGATATGAACTCGCTTTCACTCAATATTGTCATTTTTTGTCGCAGATTCATGGAGGAAAATCATACATTAAGGCGAATACTAGCTGAGAACGATAGTTTCGGAAATTGACTTAAAGGGTGAAGGCATGGACAGGCTGAACGAAGATGTGAACGTTAGGATGAAGAAAGCGGATGAGAAGCTGTGGATGGAGCTGAAGCAGCCGCTCATCCTCGAGGAGCAGCTAGTCAAGCTGACCAAACAAGAGCTGCTCTCGATTCGAGATAATCTTGGCTTGAAGGGCTCGAGCGCTCTGAAGAAGCAGGAGCTCGTCGATACGATTGCGGCACAGCTGCCTGAGCAGCTGCCAAGACTGCTGGACAAGCTGGATGCTGTCCAGTACCACATTCTGAAGAAGGCGGCGACGCAGGACGGTCTCTTGGAGCAGCAGCTAGACTATCAGCATATCTATTACTTTAAGGACCGGGGGCTGTTGTTTCCCGGCACGATCGAAGGCAAGCGGCTAGCAGCGATGCCAAAGGCGGTGCTGGATTCCTTCGACGAGCATGACAGCGAGGCATACCAGGCGATCGTGCAAGCGAATACGAGGCTGGTCAAGCTGTCACACGGCATGCTGTACTATTACGGTACATTGAGTCTATTCGAGCTTGAAGAGCTTCTTCAGCAATATGATGGGCTTCGCGGCGTGGGTGCCGACTGGATATCGGTCTTGTTCGAAGCGGAGGAGTATGGTCAGCAGATCGAGCTTGGCGCATACGGCTTCTCGCATGCTCTTGTCCAAGACCCGGGTATTGTGAAGGAGGAGCACCGGCTGAGAGCCGAGCTTCCGTTCTACCCGTTCACGGAGGAGCAGCTGCTGGAGGCCGGCGAGCGAGGTTATGTCCAGCGTAACGGGCAGTTCGATGCATTCACCGCGTTCATCCGTTCGCGGTATGCGCTATCGGATGGCGATGCGGATTCGCTCGTGGCAGAGTGCTTGAACTCGATCCAGAATGGAGAGCTGCCAGGCAATCTGGTACTCCATCTGCAGCAGCAGCTGGAGATGACGGATGTTGCGACCGTGCAAGCCTTCATGGGACATCTCATTGCTCTCCATAACTCCTGTAGACACTGGGGCTTGAAGGGCTACTCCCCAGATGAAATGAATCCCGCGCGTATGGTGAAGGAGTCTTCCACGAAGGTACGCGGAGCTGAGAGCTCTGATACGTCCTCCTCGAAGGTCGCCGTGCGTCCCGGCCGCAACGAGCCGTGTCCTTGCGGCAGCGGCAAGAAGTATAAGAAGTGCTGCGGGAGCTAGTCCACAGCGAATGAGTGAAGCTGTGTGCGAATACACTGCGAGTGATGTACAAAACGCAGTGGAGGTTCGCGCACATGAACAGTTACCCGGAATATCCGTACTACAGCAAGAAGACGGAATGTGAGGAACAGCCGGTCGCTTTTCCACCGCAAAAGCAAGATTGGCAGCCCGGACTTGAATATGTGATGACCCCAAGGCCGATCTACGACAATCCGGCCTATGTCGGGAGCGGAAAGCTGAAGGGCAAGATCGCGCTCATTACGGGCGGCGACAGCGGAATCGGACGTGCGGTAGCTGTCGCCTTCGCGAAGGAAGGTGCTGATGTTGCGTTCACCTACCTCTATGAGCATCAAGATGCGGAGGAGACGGCACGTGTGGTGGAGTCATATGGCAGCAGATGCTTGCCGATGAGCCTCGACATGCGGACGAAGGCGGTGTGCACGGACGCTGTAGAGCGGACGGAGAAGCAGCTCGGCGGCTTGAATATCGTCGTGAACAACCAAGCCGTGCAGTTCGAGCAGATGAGTCTTCTCGATATTAGTGAGGAGCAGCTCGAGCTGACGTTTCGCACGAATGTGTTCGCATACTTCTATGTCACGCAGGCAGCCCTTCCTTACTTGAAGGAGGGCGATGCGATCATTAACACAGCCTCCATTACCGCCTATCGCGGATCGCCAACGCTGCTCGATTACTCGGCGACGAAGGGGGCAACGGTGACGTTCAGCCGATCGCTGTCGATGTCGCTTGTGGATCAGGGTATTCGTGTCAACACCGTAGCGCCAGGGCCGTTCTGGACCCCGCTTACGCCTGCTACCTATAAGGCGGAGAAGGTATCGACCTTCGGCACGAGCACGCCGATGAAGCGGGCCGGTCAGCCGTTCGAGGCGGCCCCGGCCTATGTGTATTTGGCAAGCGATGATTCGCGCTATGTGACAGGGGAGACGATGCATGTGAATGGCGGCGACTTCATCGGAGCCTAGTATGGCGCATCATTAGTCTCTCATCATTAGGCTCGCACCAGGATCGAGTTGACTTCAGAGCGGGGCCCTTGCGCAAGCAAGGGCTCTTCGGCATGCGGACGCAGATGAAACTACCTACATGAACGTGGTATGATCTTGAATAACAGTTTAAGCATGCGAGTTCGAGGTGAACCTATGAAGAAGCAAGAAGGTATGAAGTCGGGAAGCGAGACGAGCTCCGCTGATCAGAGAGAATCGGCGCCGAGCAGAGGCGGCGTGCTCATCATGACAGCCGTCGAGGCGGAGCGTGAGGCGGTGCTTCGGGGACTGTCCGGCCTCGACGGCGTGGACGTGCTGCTCGCGGGCGTCGGTCCGGCGGCATCGGCGGCAAGCACAGCGGTGGCGCTGGCTCGCAGCGGCAAGCCGTATCGGCTCGTCGTGAGCATGGGCATCGGCGGCGGCTTTCCCGGTGTTGCGGACATCGGCTCGCTGGTCATCGCGAATAAGATCATAGCGGCTGATCTCGGTGTTGAGACGGCAGACGGCTTTCTCAGCGTGGACGAGCTCGGCTTCGGCGCGTCACAGGTGGCTGTAGCTATGGAGCTAGTCCAGAGGTTGGCCGAAGCTATGCGGAGCAGCAGTGCACAGAGCACGGAGACACTTACCGCGGTGCATGTCGGTCCGGTGCTGACGGTGACGACGGCTACAGGCACGGCCCAGACAGCCGCGAGGCTTGCTAAGCGTGTGCCCGGCGCAGCTGCCGAGGCGATGGAGGGCTACGGGGTGGCCGTCGCCGCACAGGCCGCAGGCATTCCCGTGCTGGAGCTGCGTGCGATCTCGAACGCAGTCGGTCCTCGTGACAGGTCTGCATGGCGCATCCCGGAGGCGCTGCGCACGCTGGAGGCCGCCGCGGCAGCATTGAAGGAGGTATTGATATGAAGATTGCATTCTCCCCTTGTCCGAATGACACGTTCGTCTTTCACGCGCTCGTACACGGACTTATTCCAGGCGCACCGCGCTTTCAGGTCACCTATGCCGATATCGACAAGACGAACGGCTGGGTGGCGTCGGGAGAAGGTCCCGATGTGTTGAAAATATCGTACGCCGCCTTGCCCTGGGCGCTCGAGCATTACACGCTGCTACCGTGCGGCGGAGCGCTCGGCCGCGGCTGCGGACCGCTCATCTTGTCGGGCGCCGCTCTAGGGGGTACGACGGAGGCTGCCGCGCTAGCAGGTCGGAGGGTGGCGGTGCCGAGCGAGCGCTCGACCGCCTATCTGCTGTTCCGGTTATGGGCGGCCCGGCATGTGCCCGGAGGAGTCGGCGACATCGTCGTCATGCCGTTCCATGAGATTATGCCTGCCGTTCGTGATGGCTCTATCGACGCTGGGCTTGTCATTCATGAAGCACGCTTCACCTATGCGTCATATGGGCTGACAATGATGACGGATCTTGGCAGCTGGTGGGAGACCGATACGGGACTGCCCATTCCGCTCGGTGCCATCGTGGCAAGACGCTCGCTGGATCAGGAAGCGATCGCGCAATGGATTCGCGCATCCGTGGAGTATGCATGGGCGCATCCGACGGAGTCTGAGGCTTATGTGCTGCAGCATGCACAGGAGATGTCGCCGGAGGTGGCGAAGGCGCATATCGAGCTGTATGTGAATGCGTATACGGCCGACCTCGGTCGTAGCGGGCTCGAGGCGGTTCAGGCTCTGCTGGGGCGCGCAGCTGAGGAAGGACTTGTACCTGCTGTCGATGTACAGAGGCTGTGACAACTACTATTTTATCGCAAAGGGGTGATCCCGATGTCCGAACAAACTGTAGCTAGTCGTCTGGAGAAGCTTGGCATCGTGCTGCCGAAGGCGAGCGGACCAGCGGCGAAGTACGCGAATTATGTGCTGGTGAACGACCTGCTGTTCCTCGCAGGCAAGGGACCATCAGGCGGTCCGAAGGGTAAGCTTGGCAAGGACTATACGACCGAGGAGGGCTATGCCTTCGCCCGTCAGGCGGGGCTGGAGGTGCTGGCAGTTGTACAGGACGCTCTCGGCTCGCTTGACCGGGTGAAGCGGGTTGTCAAGGTTCAAGGCTTCATCCATGCTGCCGACCATTATGAGGAGATTCATAAGGTGCTCAATGGCTTCTCCGATCTCATGTTCGAGGTGTTCGGCGAAGAGAAGGGCGCTCATACCCGCTCGGTGCTCGGCGCCGCTGCGCTTCGGGACCAGCTGCCGGTCGTCGTTGATACGATTTTTCAGGTGGAGCCAGAGTAGGTGTACAGGCTAGTGAGCATGCGCAGATAAAAGAAGAGCCCGTCAACCCGCAAGGAGCTCAGCTCGTTGCAGGTGACGGGTTCTTGCGTATGTCGGTCGCTCACGGCACCACTCTACTCTTCTTGCGCACTCACATCGTGTTGCAGCGGTAGACAGATCGCAAGCTCGCACGTATAGGAACGCTTGCTATCGCCGGATAACTCCCGCTCGGTCCTCCGTCCTGAGAATGGACCGATGGAGACGGTACCGCCTAGCAGGTGCACCCGCTCCATCATCGTGGACAGCCCGAAGCCCAGCTTCGCAGATGTATACGCCCTCCCGTCGTTCGCTAGACTGAAGTGAAGCTCACGGCCATCGGCGTGTATACGCAGCAGGAAGCGGCGGCATTCGCCGTGCCTGATGCCATTGGTAATTCCCTCCATTAGTGCGTGGTACAGCACCTGCTGCATCAGGCTGCTCATGCTCATGGGCGGGAGGTCGATATCTGTCTCGATGATGACGCCGGTATGCTCTGTCGTCTCAGCGAGCAGCTCATTGACGGCCTGCTGGAGGTCGAATGCTTGGGCATCGTCTGCCAGCAATCGGACGGAGCGCCGAATGTCGTCCAGACCCTTGCGCACAAGCGACTGCACATCGTTAATCTGCTGCAGACTGAGACCTATGTCGCGTTCGGCAATCTTCTTGACCGCCTCCAGCTGCACGACAGCTGCGGTCAGCGTATGACCGACGACATCATGCATCTCGTGTGCGATTCGGCTGCGCTCTTCGAGCACCGACACCTCGACCATAGCCTCGGCAGCTTCACGGATGGAGCCAACAAGTGCCTCACTCGTCTCCTTCAGCTCAGCGGTTCGCTGATCGACCAACGCCTCCAGCAGGTGATGGAAGCGGGATAGCTCCAGATGCGTCTGGACACGAGCCAGAAGCTCACCGCGGGAGAACGGCTTCGGAATATAATCGTTCGCACCGGCCTCGAAGCCAAGTGTTAAGTCCTCTACCGTGCTGCGGGCCGACAGCATGATAATCGGCAGCTCGCTGGCATTCCATCGCTCCCGGATACGTCTGCATACCTCGTAGCCGTTCATTCGCGGCATCATCACATCAAGCAGCACAAGGGCCGGAGGGGACATGCTCGATTCGAGCAGTGCTAGCGCCTCGACTCCGTCTTGGCAGGACTTGAGCAGGAGACTTCCATTTCCAAGGAAATTATACAGTACTTGCACATTCACCGGCTCATCGTCGACGATCAGAACTACGGGCAGTTGCTGGTGTGTGTTGCCATCTGAATAGGCAAGGGGAGCATTCACGTGCTCGCTCCAGTCATGGGAAGCTTCCAAGATGCTCGCAGCTGGGGTCGGGGATGCTCCTGCTGGCAGCTCCGTGACAGGAAGTGTGAATATGACCTGTGTACCCGAGGGAGCAGCTTCATTCGGCTTCACGATCAGCGTACCGCTGTGCAGCTCGATGAGCCGCTTCGAGATCGACAGACCAAGACCCGTACCGCGCATCCCGTCCGAGGAGGAGAAGGGCTCGAACAGCAGCTCCGCCTTATCGGGCGTAATGCCTTCGCCTGTGTCCGCGACAATAAACTCCACGTACCGTTGCTCCGGCAGCTCGCGAATCATGACCTTCACGCTGCCATGCTCGGTATATTTGATCGCATTGCCGATGAGGTTGTACAGCACCTGCTCGAGACGACCTTCGTCTGCCACAATAAGCGGACAGCCTGGGCGGATGGAGAGCTCGGTGGACAGTCCTTTTTTATCCGCGAGAGGCTTCAGCATCGTCATGACGACGTTAGCGGCATGGGCCGCATCGACAGGGGCGAGCTTCAGCTCCACATCCTTGTGCTTCAGCCTGTTGAAGTCTAAGATTTCTCCGACAAGTCGGAGCAGCCGATCGGAGCTATGGTGTATCATGCGCAGGCTCTCGCGCGTTCTAGCGCTTAGTGCCCCGGTATCATCAGCCAGCAGCGACTCGGCCAGACCGGCAATACCGTGCAGCGGCGTCCGCAGCTCATGGGAGGTGTTGCGCAGGAAGTCATCCTTCAGCTTATCGAATTGCGCGAGCGCGGCATTTTTGACTGCTAATTCTTCTGCATACTGGGCAAGACGCTTATGAATGTCTGAGAACCGTCGAAACATCATGACCGCAAGACAGAACAGGAAGACGATGAAGCCTCTGGGCAGCAGATCCTGCGTAAATAGGTAGAAAACGAATAAGGATCCGTCCAGGTCACGGAGAGAATCAGTTATGTAGTTTTTGGTTAAATGGCCGGAGGCGGACACGAGCAGGACGACGAAGCCGACCGTAAGCCATCGCACATCTTGATTCCACTTCGATTGTGCTCCAAACCGAATGAGCGTGTAAGCTACCGTAAGCAGTACAGGTACGAACAGGTACGGCAGCCCATAGGACAGCATCGCGAAATACCATCGATCACTTATCACTCCGACCACTGCTGATAATAGTGTGTATGCTGCAAAGCTGCTGATCAACCAGCGATAGATACGTCCAAATGTATTGCCCAACGCTTCGCCGTAGAAGCCGATGAACGCGAGAATGCCAAGCGGCAGTAACACATCACGCCAGTAGTAAGCAGCGCCGAAGTCTCCAAAGAATTGCCAGCTCGTCATGAGAGACAAAAAACCGAAGCCTGCTGACAGGCACAGCAAGGAGAACCAAGCGTACAGCCGTTCTTGCCGACGTCTAAGGAACAGTCCAAGCGCAACAAGGCCCGGAAGAATGCACAGCACGGCATACACGAGAAGGGAAGTATCCTGCTTAACAAAATGAAGCACCATCGCATCTCGGCTCATCACTGAATTCCAGTTTGGCAGCAGTGGGCCTCGATTCCACTTCAGCCGCAGCTGCAGCAGCTTGCCGGTATATTCCTTCTTCAGCTGCATGGGGTGAAAAAGGCTGAAGCTATTCACATACATGTTCTGCTGCTTCATATTGAATTCATACGTGAGCTGGCGGTCCACGTACACCTCCGCATACTTCATACCGTACAGAAAAAGGAACGGATCTCGATATCTCAGCTCCGGCAGCTCACGTCTAAGCCAGAGCATGCCTTCATAGGATGTCAGCCGAGATTGTGCCGCCTCATCGAATGGCTCCCAGCGCTTCTCGTCAGCTGGGCCGGGATGATCGCCCCAGAACACCTCCCAGCTTCGACCTAGATGAATGGGCTTCGACTCACTCTCCTCCAGATAAGGCGAGCTGCTTCCCGCAAGGACAGTTGTTGTCATTAGAGACAGCAGTATGCAGGTGAGGAGCATGAAGACGGCAGCCTGTAAACAAGGCGCAAGCGGCCTGCTTCTATGCTTTTTGATCGGGTCCATACGTCTAGGCTTCATGTCAGCAGCAGCTCCTTCAGCCTGAGGACGGCTGCTTGTCGGTCATTAAGACCGATCTTATTGTAGATGACGCTGATGTAATTGCGCACCGTACCCTCGCCCATGAACAGCGCCGACGCAATTTGTTTATTCGAATAGCCTTCAACCATGTGCAGAATAATCTTCCGCTCACGCTCCGTGAACACGAGACCTTCCTGCTTCAGTAGCCCCTCATTGAATAGATCAGCCTTCAGCTGGCTCGTTCGGATTAGCTGTGAGGCAAGCCTTGCTGCGATCGCAGCAGGCAGAATCAGCTCTCCGTCCACAACGTCGCGAACCGTCTGAATGACTCGGTCGGCCGGCATATCCTTGAGCAGGAAGCCATCTGCACCGCAAGACATTGCCTTCACAATAAACTTATCCTCAGGAAACGTCGTCAGCATGATGACCTTGACTTGAGGCTGACGCTGCTTTATCCGCTGCATCGCTTCGATGCCGTCCATGACGGGCATCTTGATATCCATGAGCACGACGCCTGGCTGCAGCAGCTCCGTCATCTCCAGCGCTTGTGCGCCATTCTCGGCTACTCCGACGACCTCAAGATCGTCCTCGAGATTCAAGATCGTCTGCAGCCCATCCCGCAGCAGTCTCTGATCATCCACTATAAGTACACGCGGCATATATGAAGCTCCTTTAATAGAAGTCGTTATTCGATTACAACCTCTTCCTAGTATAACGGATGAGAGCAGTCTCGGTTAAGTGAATAATGACACATTGTGACAAAAGCGATGACAACCGATCACTATTCAAGGCCGCCTCCGACCGATACGATAGCACCATAGCTAGTTCGTTTTCGGTGTTCCGAACGATGAACGGCGATGTATGGAAGGAGATGTTCATAAGATGAGAAAATCATTCAGGAGCAAGGGAACGAGGAATAAAGCAATCGCACTTATTCTAGGACTTGCCATGTCTACCTCGATGCTGGGAGGAGCGCAGCCTGATGCAAGAGCTGAGCAGTCCGGCGTACTCACGGTGTATGACGACCTGCTGTCACCGGAGTTTATCAACTATGGCTGGGCTGAGATGGATCTGGAGGAGTCGACGATCGTTCACGGAGGAAGTCGCTCTGTGCGGCTGAACCCCGATCATGACAAGGCGCTGTACTTCTACAAGGACCGTATTATGGTAGCGGACGATTACGACTCCCTGCGCTTCTGGGTGCACGGCGGCACGACCGGCGGACAGAAGGTGAAGCTTGTGCTTTCTCTCGGCGGTCAAGGTATGGCAGAACGATATGTGGATGAGCTTCTTCCTGGAGGCATTCCTGCTGGTCAATGGGCTGAGGTTAACGTCCGCTTGTCTGAGCTCGGTGTGCAGGGGCTCCTCGACGGCATCTGGCTGTGGGGGGAAGGAGAGCAGGAGTCGATCTATATCGACGATATGCGCTTCATGCCTAAGGATGTAGGCGGCTCGACCTCTGGCGGCTCGACAAGCGGCAATGGCACCTCGACAGGAGGAAGCACATCTGGCGGCGGTACGACAGGCGGCTCTCACGGTCCGAGCGAGCAGCCGATTACCGGCCTTGCCTTCGCCGAGGCGCCACTTGTGCTGCGTACCGGTCAGCTGCAGGCAGCTCGTGTATCAGCTGTGCGAGCAGACGGCTCGGCGCAGGAGCTGACAGAGGGCGTAGCATGGAGCTCGGATGATACGTCCATCGCGACCATATCACAAGGCTTAGTCAGCGCCATGAGCGAGGGTGAGACTATCATTCGTGCGGTGTATAGCGGACGTGAGGCCGTGCTTCCGGTGCGGGTGCTGAAGCCTGCACCTACTCAGCCCGTCGAGCCGGTGGATGGCATCTATATGTTCAGCGATGAGCTTCATGCTTCCATCACAAGCTATAGCTGGGGCGATTACGCGTTGAACGACAGCTCCAACGCTCGCACCGGGGAGAAATCGATTCGGCTCGCCCCTTCCAGCAACAGCGCACTGTACCTCTACAGCAGCTTGCCGATCACGAGCAAGGAATACGAGAAGCTTAGACTATGGGTTCATGGAGGAGCCTCTGGGGGCCAGCAGCTGAAGCTCGTATTGACCTCAGGCGGTCAGCCGGTCAAGGAGCTTCGTCTCGACGAGCTGATCCCAGGCGGTCTGCAAGCCGATACGTGGAGTCCGGTAGAGCTGCAGCTGGCAGAGCACCTTCCGAATGGCTTGTTTGACGGCGTTATCGTCGCTGGTGCCGTCGATGGCGAGCAGCCTCCTGTCTATCTGGATGATCTGGCATTGGTACGTAAATATGTAGCACCGCCTGAGATCGTCGAGGTTCGGATGAATATGCATCAGCTCGTGCTGCTTCCAGGTGAGAGCCAGTCGCTTGCAGCTGAATCGTTCCTGAGCAATGGAGAGACGAAGGTGCTCACGGCTGAAGCCGACTGGCTGAGCGACCGTCCTGATGTCGTGCAGGTTAACGACGGCACCTTAACGGCTCTTCGTCCCGGCATTGCCCTGATTACAGCAACAACCTCAGGGCACACCGCTGAAGCATATGTACAGGTCACCGAGGCTGCAGCAGAGGCGATGTACACCGATGCATTCGAGCCCGGCTTCCACAACCTGAGCTGGCATGAGAAGGATATAGCGAATCACGAGCAGGCGCACAGCGGTGAGCTCTCCATTAAGTTCGAGCCGGATGGCTGGGACGGTGTGTGGCTAGCGGCGAGCGATAAGCGCAGCATCAGTGACTACTACGGCTTCGAGCTATGGCTGCACGGAGGCGCTACGGGCGGTCAGCAGCTGCTCCTTCACGCCTACAACGGCTACACTGGACTCGGAGCGATTCAGGTGAACGAGCTGCTTCCGAGCGGCCTGCCAGCGGGCGAGTGGACGAAGCTGACGGTTAATTTTGCAGAGCTGGGCTTAAGTGCGGGTGAGTTCGACGGCATCATCGTGCAGGCGGCAACGGAGGCGAATCAGAGCGCGGTCTACATCGACGATGTGAGCCTGCTGCGCAACGTGAACGCCGGACAGCTTCCGATGCCAAGGCTGCCGTCCGTGACGATCACGGTAGACCCGAATGCGGAGCGCCGACCGATTAATCCTGACATTTACGGCATTAACTTCAATGATATGCATGTGAATGACTCGGAGCTGGACTTCCCTGTTCAGCGCTGGGGTGGCAACAATACGACTCGCTACAACTGGGAGCTCGATGTTGCGAACCGCGCATCTGACTGGTTCTTCATCAACTACCCGTATGAGCACGAGCAGCCAGAGCAGCTGCCGCACGGCTCGATGGCCGACCGCTTCATGGACGAGACGCACGCACATAACGGCAAGGTGCTGCTGACTGTTCCGACGATCGGCTGGACGCCGAAGGACCGCACCGTAACGTATGGCTTCTCCCAGGCGAAATACGGCCAGCAGCAGGATTCTGCAACCGAGCTTCGAGATGCAGGCAACGGCGTTCGGCCGAATGGCGAGCTGATCACCGGCAACGACCCATTGGATACGTCGAAGCCGATCGGCCCTGAGTTCGTCACACGCTGGATGGAGCATATCTCTGAACGGACAGGAGACCAGGTGAACTTCTATGCGCTGGATAATGAGCCAGAGATCTGGCACGTGACGCATCGCGATGTGCATCCGGAGGCTCCTACCTACGATGAGATCTGGGAGTTCACAGAGCGCTACGGTACGGCGATCAAGGAACAGGACGCGGACGCACAGGTGTTCGGTCCGACATCTTGGGGCTGGTGTGCTTACTTCTACTCGTCAGCGGACAATTGTGCAGACGGACCAGACCGTCAAGCGCACGGCGGCAAGCCGTTCCTGGAATGGTACCTGGAGCAGGTAGCCGCTCATAAAGAGGAGACCGGCGTTCAGCTGGTCGATTATCTCGATATTCACTTCTACCCGCAGGAGCACGTAGTAACCTCCGGTGAGGAAGGCCCACAAGCTGTCAAGCGCCGCTTCCAGTCGTTAAAATCGCTCTACGACCCTTCCTTCGTTGACGAGTCATGGATTCAAGAGCCGATTCGTCTCATCCCACGCATGAAGGAGATGATGCAGGAGAAGCTGCCGGAAGCGAAGCTTGCGATTACCGAGTATAACTTCGGGAACGGAGAAGGCATTAGCGCTGGACTCGCTCAGGCCGAGGCGCTCGCTATATTCGGACGCGAGGGCGTCGACCTCGCCACCCGCTTCGGCGCGATGAAGGCCGGAACGTTCATCGAGGATGCGTTCAAGCTGTACCTCGATTATGATGGTCACGGCTCCAAGGTGACCGGTACGAGCGTGAGTGCGAGGAGCTCGAACGCTGATGCGGTCGGTACGTATTCGATCGAGGGCGAGGACGGCAAGCTGTTCGTCCTGCTGTTCAACAAGGACTCCGTACCGCGCACGGCGAATACGTCGACGCAGGCGGAAGGAGGCTCTGCCGCATCGCTGTATCGATTCGATGCCAAGTCGCACGTTGCGGCAGCAGGCACACTAGCCGTACAAGAGGGAGGCTTGCTGTCCGTGGAGCTTCCAGCACGCTCGGCCACTCTTGTTGTGATCGAGCCGTAATATAGGCTGGGACGTTGCCGCTTGAACATAGAGGCTGCCTGCGGGCGGCCTCTATGTTTATTTATGGGAACGCAAGTCCAGCACTTGACAGACAGCTTGTATGAACGCTATCATAGATATATTAAGTCTATGATTGGAGCGGTGAGCATGAAATACTCCAAGGCGACCAACTACGCCCTCCACACCATGATGTATCTGATAGCTTATGCTACTGACAAGCCGATAGGGGTACAGCAGCTGGCTGAGCTGCAGAGCGTCTCACCAACGTATTTGTCCAAAATATTGACGAAGCTTGTGAAGGCGGGGCTGATCGAATCGGCTTCGGGAGCGAACGGTGGATATCGGGTGAGAGGGGCTAGAGAAGACATCTCTTTCCTTGATATTATTCGCGCGATAGAGGGCAACGTCTCGCTGTTTGAATGCTGTGGCGATGACAACTCTCCATGCTTGATTCACCAGGTCATGCTGGCCTCGGAGGAAGCGATGGAGCAGCATTTGAAGAACACTCGTCTGGTGGATATTGCGAATCAAATTCCACGAGTTTGAAGCTTGCTGAGCAAGCTTCAAGTCTATTGTAATTACGGATATTGAATGTCTTCGAAGTCTATTATAATGATGTGGAGGGATTACAAGTATGATCTACGATTGCGCCATTATTGGCGGCGGACCAGCTGGCTTGAATGCAGCTCTAGTGCTCGGCCGGGCTAGACGGACGGTTGCACTATTTGACGATCATCGCCCAAGGAATGCGGTCACCCATGCCTCGCACGGCTTCATCACGCGAGATGGTATACATCCGTCCGAGTTTCGACGTATTGCTTATGAGGAGGTGCTCGGTTATCCGACCGTCTATCATTGGCAGGCCGAGGCGATAGACATACGCAGGACGGGGCATGGATTTGTCGTTCGGATGGCATCGGGTGAAGCTGTAGAAGCACGCAGAATTATACTGGCTGCAGGGCTGAAGGAGACGTTTCCACAGATCGAGGGCTTGAGCGATTATTATGGTAAAAGCTTATTCGCCTGCCCGTTCTGCGACGGCTGGGAGCTGCGGGATCGTCCGCTGGTCGTCATCTCCGAGTTTCCTGCCTTGATGCACAAGGTGAAGCTGCTGCTGAACTGGAGCGCTGACCTTGTCGTGTGCACGAATGGCAGTAGCGTGCTGAGCATCGAGCAGCGGCAGCAGCTCGCAGACCGTCATATTCGTGTTGTCGACAGTCGAGTCGTCTCCCTGACGGGTAGCAATGGAATGCTGGAGCGGGTTCACTTTGCTGACGGAACCTCGCTCGCCCGCAGTGGCGGCTTCATCGACCCGACCTTGACGTCGAAGGCGGTATTCCATCAACCTCTTGGCTACCATCTCACCGAGCACGGTGGCATCGTCATCGATGAGATGGGGCGAAGTACCGCAGAAGGCGTGTACGCGGCCGGAGATTCGGCCTATCTCATGCCGTCGCAGCTCATCTATGCCGCAGCCTCCGGCAGCAAGGCGGCGATGGCTGTCTTCGCGGATTATATCGAGGAGAGCTGGCAGCTGAGCGGTCATTAATGGGGCGAACCAGTTGCGGTGTTTATGTTCAACCTAGTGAAAGGTTAGGGTAGTGAATCACCTTGTCGGATTTTCCACAGCTCTCCATACATTCTGCGTCTTGCAAACGATCGATACCTAGGTCTATGATGGAAGAAAGGATGTTGTACGATCGCAGAGGAGGCTATCGGAATGAATAAAGTACGATGGGGAATGATCGGCTGTGGCAATGTGACCGAGGTGAAGAGCGGTCCGGCCTTCAAGCTCGTCCCGCATTCGGAGCTCGTGGCCGTCATGAGGCGGGATGCTGCGCTTGCAGCGGATTACGCACGCCGTCATCAGGTGCCGCGCTGGTACTGTGACGCAGAGGAGCTGATTCACGATCCGGAGGTCGATGCGATCTATATCGCGACACCTCCTTCTACGCATATGGCGTATACGCTGGCTGCTGCGAAGGCGGGCAAGCCTGTATATGTCGAGAAGCCGATGGCTGTGAATGCGATCGAGGCTCAAGCGATGATCGACGCTTGCCGTGCGGCGAACGTTCCGCTGTATGTAGCGTTCTACCGCAGGGCGCTGCCGCGCTTCCAGAAGGTGAAGGAGCTGCTGGCCGAAGGAGCGGTCGGCGAGCTTCGTTATGTGACGACGGTGCAGTACCAGACAGCGTTGAACGTAGCTGATGGGGGAGCACTGCCGTGGCGCGTGCAGCCAGAGCTGTCAGGCGGCGGTCTCTTCTATGATCTGGCGAGCCATACGCTCGACCTGCTCGATCACTTGCTCGGCCCGATCGCCGAGGTGCAAGGCTTTGCCTCGAATCAGGCTGGCCTGTATCGTGCCGAAGACATCGTCACGGGCACGTACCGATTCGAGTCAGGCGTTCATGCGGTCGGGACGTGGTGCTTCTCCGCGTATGCACGCGAGGACCGTAACGAGCTCGTCGGCAGCAAGGGAAAGCTCGTCTTCTCCACGTTCGGTCACGAGCCGATTCGACTCGAGACGGCTGAAGGTGTGCAGGAGTGGGCGTTCGAGGCGCCGAAGCATATTCAGCAGCCGCTCATCGAGACGGTCGTGCAGGACATTCTAGGTCTTGGCACCTGTTCGAGCACAGGCGCATCGGCCATCCGCACGAACCGGGTGATGGACCAGATGGCAGGCAGCTACTATTCCCGATAAGTCGAATGAATAACAACGAAGCCCCAAGAGATCCGCATCGTCAGCATAGCTCGACTAGCGGATTGTCTCTTGGGGCTTTTCGTTGTTCCTTACGGATTAGCATGCACCTGCGAACCCTTACTTGCTCAGGCTGACGCTCCAGTCGTGTACCATATGGCCCTCAAGGAACTTCTCGCACTCGAGCGCTGCCATACAGCCGCTGCCTGCTGCTGTGATCGCTTGGCGGTACTTGCTGTCCTGCACGTCGCCGCAGGCGAACACGCCCTCGACATTCGTCATCGCTGAGCCTGGCTTCACGAGAATGTAGCCGGTCTCATCCGTCTCGATCTGACCGCCGAGGAAGGCGGTGTTCGGGCGGTGTCCGATGGCGACGAATATTCCATCTGTTTCCAGAACTTCCTCTTCGCCGGTCTCGTTATTTTTTACCTTCAGTCCCGTGACACCCTTGTCGCCAGACAGCACCTCCAGCGGTGTCCGGTTCAGGCCCCATTTGACCTTCTCATTCTCGCGGGCACGGTCCTGCATAATCTTGGAGGCGCGCAGCTCCTCGCGGCGGTGCACGAGCGTCACCTCGGAGGCGAAGCGGGTCAGGAAGTTCGCTTCCTCCATCGCGGAGTCGCCACCGCCGACGACGATAATTTTTTTGCCGCGGAAGAAGAAGCCGTCACAGGTCGCACAGGTGCTCACGCCGCGTCCGATGCTCTCCTTCTCATTCGGGATGCCGAGCAGCTTGGCCGATGCGCCTGTAGAGATGATCAGCGACTCGGCGACGAGCTCGCCGATGCCCTCAACCTGCAGCTTGAACGGGCGCTCGGACAGGTCGACGCTGTTCACCCAGCCGGTGCGGAATTCCGCGCCGAACCGCTCGGCTTGCTTGCGCATATTGGCCATAAGCTCAGGACCCATGATTCCTTCCGGGAAGCCAGGGAAGTTCTCCACCTCAGTCGTGGTCGTCAGCTGGCCGCCTGGCTCCGGTCCTTCGATGACGAGCGGGTTCAGGTTAGCGCGTGCGAGGTAGATGGCGGCAGTCAGGCCGGACGGTCCTGTGCCGATGACGATGCTTTTGTACATAGTAATACCCTCCATGTGTATAAGTGGTTTGTTATGTATTATATCAATCGGTGGTGCGAGCGCGCATGATCGGATTATGATGGTTTGATGAAGATCCGATGAAGACGCGCTGGCGATCGTTCCACTCGAAGGCCGAGATGGAAGCAGCCCCCTATATGTAGTATAGCGATATATGGCTCTTTGCACTACCCAACCTCAACCGATTTTGATACATTGTAGACACGATTGGACAATCAGCTCTCAGCTGCATAGCATGAGCCAATATAACGGGGGGATGAACCATGTATAAGCTCCTATTGGTAGAGGATGAAGAGGACGTACGCGAGGGCATCGTTCAAGAGATCGATTGGGCGGCGTACGGCTTCGAGATTGTCGACACGGCGGAGAATGGCAAGGAGGCGATGGAGCTTGTCGAGCGGTGGGCGCCAGATGTGGTCGTCACCGACATTCGGATGCCATTCATGGATGGACTTGCGCTGTCCGCGTGGCTGCGGGAGCAATATCCGGCGATCCGAATCATCATTCTGACAGGCTTCGACGAGTTCGAATATGCGCAGAAGGCGATTCGGCTCCATATTGATGAATACGTGCTTAAGCCTTTTTCCGCGCAGGAATTGATTGATGTGCTACTCCGTATCAAGCTTAAGATCGATGAGGATACAGACCGGATGAAGAATTTGCATACCTTGGAGGAGCATTACCGCCAAAGCTTGCCTGTTCTCCGCGAAGTATTCTTGTCTTCCCTTGTCACTCATAAGCTGCCTCGCCAGCAGGTGACGGATAAGGCGGCCAGCTACGAATTGGATCTGGACGCTCAGTCGTACGCCGTGTCTGTCATTAGTATCGACAAGCCCGATGAGAACGGGAACGAGCGCGCCGACATAATCGGTCGGAATTCGCTTAAATACTCGCAGAATATGGAATTGAAGGCGTTCGCAGCGCTAAATATTTCCGGGGAAATTGTCACAAAGCATCAGCTAGGTCTCATCTTCGTCCATCACAGTGAGCTCGTGGTCCTCTCGATGTGCAGGTCAGGCAGCCCCGAGCAGCTGCTCCCAAGCACACTTGCTGTACTAGAGGAAATTCGACAGAGTATTGAAAAGTATTTGAAGCTTACGGTCACGATCGGCGTCGGAACGGTACGCTATGATGTGACTGAGCTGTCCTATTCGTATAAGGACGCCGTCCGTGCGCTCGATTATCGTCTTGTACTGGGCGGTAATCGACTTATCTACATCGGAGATGTGGAGTCGCGTCATGTCGACAAGCTCGTCTTCGATGAGCTGAAGGAGCAATCGCTCATTCGCTGCTTGAAGGTGGGGACCTTGCAGGAGATTCAATCTACCGTCCATAGCTTGTTCGACGAGCTTACGGATGCGCACGTGTCCGTCAAGGATTGTCACATCTACCTGCTGGAGCTGCTGACGGCGGTGCTGAAGGCGGCGAAGGACGCCCGTGCGGATCTCGATGCGATCTTCGGCGCGGACTTCAGTCCGCTCGCGGAGCTGCATCGGCTGGCGAATTTGCAGGAGGCGAGAGGCTGGATGCTCGGCTTATGCACGCGGCTGACGCAGAGCATCGCGTCGGATCGGCAATCGTCATACAGCTCACTTGTCGAGCAGGCGAAGGCGTTCACACTCACTCATTACCACGACAGCGACATCTCGATCCATAAGGTGTGCGGACATTTGCACATTAGTGCGGGGTACTTCAGCAGCATTTTCAAGAAAGAAACAAAG
This sequence comes from Paenibacillus sp. YYML68, assembly GCF_027923405.1. Classification (NCBI taxonomy): domain Bacteria; kingdom Bacillati; phylum Bacillota; class Bacilli; order Caryophanales; family Paenibacillaceae; genus Paenibacillus; species Paenibacillus sp. YYML68. The sequence goes on from NZ_BQYI01000001.1 coordinate 1,297,972, forward strand.
CTGACGTTCGGCGCGTACCTGATGCACATTCGGATGGAGGCGGCGAAGGAGCTGCTGCGGACGACAGATATGAAAGCGTTTGAAATCGCTGAGAAGGTCGGCTACACAGAGCCGAACTACTTCAGCTTCTGCTTCCGCAAGCATGTCGGCATCTCGCCGAAGGAATACCGCGCTGCCGTAGAGGGCGGCTCGTCATGAGTGCTCGTCGAGGGGCTGCAGAGCGGCTGACACGTCTTGTGCAGCGTATCGTCGACACGTGGCGCGGGAAAAGTATCCAGTTCCTCTTGACCGCTTCCTTCACCTTCATCACGCTGCTGGCGATCGTCATTGTCAGCGGGATGTTGTACAACAAATTTGCCCGTACGGCCGAGGACAACGCCTTCATCAGCAACGAGCAAATTGTCGAGCAGGTGAAGTACAATCTGGAGATCTACCTGCACAATATGGCGCAGCTGTTCACGGCTGTCGATCGGAGGCTGCAGTCGGCGGACGGCAAGTCGGAGGAGCGGGTGCTGGAGCAGGTCGAGGCGTTATTCGAATCGCGGAGCGATGTTGTGTCGATGGGACTGTTCCGCTCGAACGGGACGCTGCTTGGGAGCCTCCCCGACGTTCCGATGCGCCGTAATACGGGGCTGACCGAGCAGAGCTGGTTCCGGGGAGCGCTGGAGGCGCCGGATCACCTCACCTTCTCGCTGCCTCACGTGCAGAATCTGTACAAGGGCGAGTATAAGTGGGTCGTGTCGATGAGCAAGGCGATGACGATTACGCGGCAAGGCAAGCCCGAGCAGGTCGTGCTGCTGATCGATGTTAATTTCAAGACGATCGACGATCTGCTGCGGCGAGTCAGTCTTGGCAAGAAGGGCTACGTCTACATTATCGACGAGTCGGCGGGCAATATGGTGTACCATCCGCAGCAGCAGCTCATCTATGCAGGCTTGAAGTATGAGAATGTCGAGCAGGCGCTGAAGTACACGTATGGTCGTTATGTCGACGAGTCTAGCGGAGAGAAGCGGCTGATTACGATCAAGACGGTGAACAATATCGGCTGGAAAATAATCGGCGTCTCGTACATGGACGAGCTCGTGACGACGCGTCGGGAGGTCGGAGCGTTCCTCGTGTGGCTGCTGCTGTTCGTCATCGTGCTCGTGCTGCTCATCTCGATGTTCATGTCGGCTCGCATCTCGATGCCGATCAAGCGGCTAGAGCGGTCGATGCGCAAGGTTGAGCAGGGCGACTTCGACATTCATCTCGAGGTGCAAGGGGATGATGAGGTCGGGCGGCTGTCGCGCCGCTTCAACTTGACCGTCGTGCGCATCCGTGAGCTGATGAGCCAGATTATCGTCGAGCAGGAGGCGAAGCGCAAGGGAGAGCTTGAGGTGCTGCAGGCGCAGATCAATCCGCATTTTCTATACAATACGTTGAACTCTGTTGTACGGATGGTGGGCAGCGGCAAGAGCGAGGACGTCGTGACGATGATTACGTCGCTGTCGAAGTTTTTCCGTATCAGTCTCAGCAAGGGGAAGCCAGTTATTACGGTGCAGGAGGAGCTCGAGCATGTGCGTCATTACTTGACGATTCAGAAAATGCGCTACAAGCGCAAGTTCGACTTCGCGATCCGTGCGGACGACGAGGTGCTCGCTTGCCGAACGCTGAAGCTCGTGCTGCAGCCTGCTGTGGAGAACGCGATCTACCACGCGATCGAGATGATGGTCGATGAAGGCTTCATCGACGTGACGGCCCAGCGCGTCGGCAGCCGGGTCCGTCTGCAGGTGCAGGACAACGGGCCCGGCATTGCGCCTGACAAGCTGCCGCAGCTACTGCAAGGCAACGTGACAAGCGTCGAAGGCTCCGGCGTCGGTCTGCGCAACGTGCATGAGCGGCTGCGACTGCAGTTCGGGGAGCCGTATGGGGTAGAGCTCGATAGCGAGCTGGAGGTCGGAACGACCGTTACGCTGTGGCTGCCGTATGAGCTGGAGGCGAGTGCTACGAGAGAAGGGGAGTCGGGATGCGTATAGGTGGTGCGACAGAGGTGCTAGTGCGGCTCGGGGTTACTGGGGAGGTAAAGCATACAAGCCATCGCCGCCTTACTTCGCGGCTAGCTGTATTCCTGCTAGCGGCAGGGCTACTGCTCACGCTCTCCGGCTGCAACGGGTCGGACTATGATACGAAGCCGCACCGGAGTCAGGAGCAGCGTCAGATCGCGCTCGTGCTGAAGAGTCAGACGAGCGACTTCTGGAAGACGGTTCGGACTGGAGCGGAGGCGGCGGCCAAGGAGTTCAACGTCGAGCTGTTCGTCGAGGCCGCATCGGGCGAGGAGGACGTGCAGGAGCAGCTGCAGCTTGTCGAGCAGGCTGTACACTACAAGCGGGATGCGATCGTGCTTGCGGCCAACGACGGGATGGCGCTCGCCGCGCCGGTGAACCGGGCAGCTGCTGCAGGCATACCGGTCATCTCCATCGACACCGAGCTGCACGAAGCGAAGACGGCCGCCTTCATCGGCATCGACCACTACGACGCCGGGCGCAAGGCAGGGGAGAAGCTGGCCGCGCTGCTCGGCGGTGCAGGACGCGTCGCCATCGTCAGCTTCAGACCGGAGCTGCGCCATACGGCAGAGCGCGAGCGCGGCGTATTGGAGGCGCTGCAGCGTCATCCGGGCATCCGCGTCATCGCCAAGGCGCACTGCACCTCCAGCGAGACGCTGTGCGTCGAACAGGCGCGGGAGCTGCTGGAGGACGATGAGCCTGTGAATGGCATCGCAGCGCTGCATGCGGTATCGTCGCTCGGCGTCGCCCGCGAGCTCGAGCGTCTCGGTCTGCAGGGCCAGGTGCAGGTCGTCACCTTCGACAGCACGCAGGAGGACATCGAATATTTACAGGAGGGTGTGATCCAAGCGACCGTCGTTCAGAATCCGTTCACCATGGGCTACCTCGGCGTGAAGTACGCCGTCGACGCCCTGCAGGGTGCGAAGCTGCCTGAGCGCTACGACACTGGTACGACGGTGATTGATCAGCACAATATGTTCTGGACGGATAATCAGAAGCGGCTGTTTCCGTTTGTGAAGTGAGTGGAGTGGGTTTCATACCAATTAGCACATTTCAAGGTGCCTTGGGGGGTTGATCCTGGGGCTGAGGGTGATCAGATATAGGGATAGCCTTCAGGGATAAAGATCGATACGAACAAACATTCTATCAACTATTGGAATGATGTGGTAGAATAATAGAGTACAATTGAATCTTGGGTGGGCATGGTTTCCCTTCGGAAGGAGGTGAAGCCATGGAAGTTAAAGATGCATTACAACTCATGTTCCAATTTGGAATGTTTGTCCTTGCACTTTTAACGTACATCGTGATGATCATCAAGAGAAAGTAAAAACCCACCCCAAGGTTGACATGCCGAAGGTGGGTTTTTGTCCTTTTGACTAGAGGGGATAACCCCATCCAAGCCAACTGTATAGCCGAGTGTTCGCTGCACTCGGTTTTTCTTATAAAGATCATATCATAATTAAAAGACGATGAAAACCCGAGAATACGAAGTAATGAATAAAGACCTGAATAAAGACCTATTTAACCTTGTCAAGGAATTTTTCGAGTAGCTCGAAGAAGGCCGGATCATCCTATAACACCGTATTCACGCTGCGGCTCCTGTGGAGTCTTGGTCTGCCCGAAGCTAACTCGGAGAAGCGGAATCAGGCAGACAACCCTGCGAGGCTAAGTGGCGGAGCCACTGGATGATCCTTTAGAGGTGTTAAGATCAACTGCACCAATAGATCGATAGATGAGGCGTATGGCCTGATCTTCAATTGGATGAAGGAGAATGGGTATGCTCAGAAATTTCTGGACAATTCGTTCCCTATAGAGATTTATTATCTGGAAGATCATGTGGACGAAGAATATGTAGAGATTCTAATTCCAGTCAGAGCTTGATGAATGCTTCTCGAAAAGCCTGCGGCCCGCGTCGCAGGCTTTTCATGTTCCATAATGCCCTCTATCGCGAACATATGAGAATTTCAATAGAACAGATGAGGATATTGCATGTGCTTTGGACCGAAAATCCCACATAATGAAAGACGTAAGCAGCACCACGAGCCGACACACCCACTACAAAGACAAACGGAGGTCTTGATCAATGAATAAGAAACTCATCTCGATGATGGCAGCAGCATCTCTCGCGGTATCGGTGACCGCATGCGGTGGCGGCGGAGCGACGACTCAGCCCGGCACAGGCGGCAATGCCAGCGGTGGAGCGGCAACGCCTACGCTTGGCGTCGCGATCTATAAGTTCGACGATACGTTCATGACGGGCGTACGCAACGCGATTCAGACAGCAGCCGAGGGGAAGGCCAAGGTTGAGATCGTGGACAGTCAGAACTCGCAGCCGACGCAGAACGATAAGGTGGACTTGTTCATTACGAAGAAGGTGAACGGTCTTGCGGTCAATCCGGTTGACCGTACGGCGGCGAGCGTCATGATCGACAAGGCGAAGAACGCGAGCATCCCGATCGTCTTCTTCAACCGAGAGCCGCTGGCGGACGACATGAAGAAGTGGGATAAGGTGTACTACGTCGGCGCGAAGGCGGAGCAGTCCGGTACGATGGCCGGTCAGCTCGTCGTCGACTACTTCAAGTCGAAGCCGGAGGCGGATAAGAACAAGGATGGCGTGCTGCAGTACGTCATGCTGAAGGGTGAGCCGGGGCACCAGGACGCGGAGCTGCGCACGAAGTTCTCCGTTAAGGCGGTCGAGGATGCAGGTGTTAAGGTCGAGAAGCTGGCAGAGGATACTGCGATGTGGGATCGTGTCAAGGGTCAGGAGAAAATGGCCGCCTTCCTCGCATCCCACGGCGATAAGATCGAAGCTGTATTCGCGAACAACGACGATATGGCGCTCGGCGCGATCGAGGCGCTTAAGGCGAAGGGTTACTTCAAGGACAACAAGTACATTCCGGTTGTCGGCGTAGACGCTACAGCACCTGCGGTCAAGGCGCTCGAGGAAGGCACGCTGCTCGGTACCGTGCTGAACGATGCGAAGAACCAAGGCAAGGCGACGCTCATGCTGGCTCATGTGCTCGCTTCCGGTCAAGCGCCGACGAAGGAGAATGTAGGCTACGACATCACAGACGGCAAGTACGTATGGGTGCCGTACAAGAAGATTACGAAGGCGAACATGAACGACGCGAAGTAAGACGAGCGGCGCGATGCATCGCATAAGTGGTGCAAGCGTTGCAAGAGGCATACGCAGCACAAGCGGGCAGGGCTGATGAAGGTGCGAGCGGCCCTGCCTTTTTTCGTACGCAAGGAGGCGTGAAGAGATGACGGAACCCCGTTACTTGCTGGAGATGAACGCAATTACGAAGGAATTCCCCGGTGTGAAGGCGCTGGACGGCGTCACCCTGAAGGTGCGTCCGGGCACCGTGCACGCGCTGATGGGTGAGAACGGAGCAGGCAAGTCGACGCTCATGAAATGCTTGTTCGGCATCTACAAGCCGGACGGCGGAGAGATCATACTCGATGGCCGCAAGGTCGAAATGAACCATTCCAAGGATGCGCTGGATCTAGGCGTCTCGATGATTCATCAGGAGCTGCATCCGATTCCGTTCCGCAATGTGATGGAAAACATCTGGCTCGGCCGCTTCCCTGAGAAAGGCTTCGGGCCGTTCAAAATAGTCGATCACCGTAAAATGCTCGAGGATACGCAGCGGCTGCTGGACGACCTCGATATGGACATCGACCCGCACACGATCGTCCGTTCGTTGTCGGTATCGAAAATTCAGTCGCTCGAAATCGCGAAGGCGGTCTCCTTCAACTCGAAGGTGATCGTCATGGACGAGCCGACGTCCTCGCTGACCGGCAACGAGGTCGAGCAGCTATTCCGCATTATTGACCAGCTGCGCAGCCGGGGCGTTGCAATCATATACATCTCACATAAGATGGAAGAAATATTGCGCATCTCCGACGACGTCACGATTATGCGCGACGGGAAGCTGATCGGCACGTGGCCGGCAGCGGAGCTGACGACTGATCTGATCATTACCCGCATGGTCGGCCGCGACCTGAGCCAGCGGTTCCCGGAGCGCCACAATGTGCCGGGCGACGTGCTGATGAAGGTGGACAGCCTGACGTCCATTCATCCGAAGTCGTTCCGCGGCGTCTCGTTCGAGCTGCGCAAGGGCGAGGTGCTCGGCGTCGGCGGGCTCGTCGGCTCGCAGCGGACGGAGCTGATCGAGGCGATATTCGGGATGAGAGCCTTATCGGCTGGCGACATTACGATTCACGGCAAGAAGGTGAGGATCAAGTCGCCGATCGACGCGAAGAAGCACAAGATCGCGCTGCTCACCGAGGAGCGGCGTGTGACTGGTATTTTCCCAGTACTGAACATTAAGGAAAATACGATCATCGCGAATCTGGATCGGTACTTGAACCCGCTACGGCTCATCAACGACCAGAAGGCGCGAGAGGATGCAGAGCTGAACGTAGAGAAGCTGCGCGTCAAGACGCCGAATATTCAGGCGCTCATCAAGAACTTGTCCGGCGGCAACCAGCAGAAGGTGCTGCTCGCTCGCTGGCTGCTCACCGAGCCGGACATTCTCATGCTCGACGAGCCGACGCGAGGCATTGACGTGGGTGCGAAGTTCGAAATTTACTCGATTATCGCGGACCTGGCCAAGCAAGGCAAAAGCATCATCATGATTTCTTCAGAAATGCCGGAGCTGCTGGGAATGTCTGACCGGATCATGGTCATGTCCGACGGGATGCTGTCCGGTGTCATCGATGGCAAGCAAGCGACGGAGGAAGAAATTATGCGCCTGGCTGCGAAGCATCTGGGCTAACGAAGGAGGCATAGTGATGGATACGAAACGTATTACAGGGTTTATTACCCAGAACGCCATCTATATTGTATTGATATTGCTCGTGGTCGGCATTGCGCTGAAGGACCCGCGATTTCTACAAGTCGATATTCTGAGAGACATCCTGCTGCAGAACTCGACCCGCGCCATCATCGCACTCGGCGCTGCCTTCATTCTGATCACTGGCGGTACAGACTTGTCCTCGGGCCGCGTCGTCGGCTTGTCGGCAGTGTTGTCCGCCTCGATGCTGCAGATCAGCGACTACCCGCGGCGCTTCTTCCCAGACTTGCCGGAGCTGTGGGTCGGCATCCCGATCATTCTCGGCATACTCGCCGGTCTTGTCGTCGGCTTAATTAACGGCTACGTCGTCGCCAAGCTCAACGTCCCGCCGTTCATCGCCACGCTCGGCACGATGGTGATCGTCTACGGCGTCAACTCGATCTACTTCGATATGAAGCCGAACGAGTCCCAGCCGATCGCGGGCCTGCGCAAGGACTTCACGGAGCTCGGCTCCGGCTTCATCGGACCGAACGGTCCGTACTCGATCCCGTACATTGTCATTATCGCGCTCGTCGTCGCTTTTATCGTATGGATCATCTTCAACAAGACGCGTCTAGGTAAAAATATGTACGCCATCGGCGGTAACGTCCAGGCGGCGACCGTATCAGGCATCAACGTCGCACGCAACCTGATCTACATCTACGCCATCGCAGGCGCGCTGTACGGCCTCGGCGGGGTGCTGGAGGCGGCGCGTACAGGCGGCGCCACGAACAACTATGGCAACATGTACGAGCTCGATGCGATCGCGGCGTGCGTCGTCGGCGGCGTCTCGACCGCAGGCGGCATCGGTACGGTGCCGGGCGTGCTGGCCGGCGTCCTGATCTTCGGCGTCATCAACTACGGCCTGACGTTCATCGGGGTGAGCCCGTATTGGCAGCTCATTATTAAAGGTCTGATTATCGTCGCGGCGGTCGCGTTCGATATTCGTAAATATTTGGCGAAGAAATAATCGCACACGTGTGGTGTATCATGAGGAAGAGAGAAGTCGTCGGCGGATGGGCCGACGGCTTTTTTTGGTGCTAGGTAGAGTGGGGTATTGTTAAGTGAAATATATAGTTAAATATAAATTATGTATGTGTATAAACACGTAACTGTTTATGGTATAATCTGGATAATGTAAATGTAGAAGTGAACGTAAACTACCAACTTATTGGAGGTATGCATGTTAAATCCATTTGAAGTCACAGATGTATTAGCCAAAACTTGGGTAACATTAATGGATGTTGATATCAATATCATAAATAGTTGGAAAAGCACATTTTTTTCCAGAGGATTCAACCAACATTCATTCAAATTAAAAAAACGTGTAGTTCTAAACTCAATGGATGAAATACAAAAATTGATTGACATCGTTAAAGATGAGTTGAAGAATGTTGCGAAAAATATAAGCATCCCCCACGTTTTTTTCCTAACAAACCATCACGGGGTGGTCTATGATTTGAGTGCCCCAAGTCATGTTATTCAATCTCTTGAATCTTATAATATCGGAGTTGGGACATCCTTTTCTCTCGAAGCAGCAGGAATAAATGCAGTATCCGTTGCGATGAAATTAAAAGATAAATCGATTGTGCAAGGAATAGAGCACAGTATGGATATTTTTAAGTCTTGGTCATGTATTTGTTTTCCAATCCGAAACCAACAAGATATAGTAGGTTACCTTGATTTATCTTTTCATAATGAGAATGACGTAGCATTTGCCGGGGCCCTAATGGAGCGAATCGTACATAACATAGAGCTTAAATTAATTGAAGCTTCCGAATCAGAGTCTAATGTTAGATTTGAGGAAAACTGTGACAAATACAAGTTAACCAATAAAGAAAAACAGGTTGCTCATTATTGGATTTGTGGGGAAACACAATCAGAGATTGCAAGCTTGCTAGGAATATCCAAAGAAACGGTAAAGTCACACCTGCGAAATATTTCTAAAAAAGTAGATGCCCATAATAAAATTACTTTTCTGAAAAAATTCGTTTAATCTCACCCTTTTGGGTGATTTTTTTTCACACTTATCGATGTTATATTCTAGAAGTTAATAGAAAATTGTGTAAGTCCTCAAGAGAAAAGGAGTGATCTGTTGCTATGGTGATTAATGCGGAAGAATACGTAGAGTCCTTGTATGGTAAGGATGAACAGTTAGAAAAAGCAAGCCAACGTATCCGTGATCAAGGTATGCCTGAAATCTCCGTTGCGCCGGGTTATGGACGCTTATTGACGCTGCTCGTCTCCATGATAAAAGCTCAAACGGTGTTGGAAATAGGTACGCTAGGCGGATATAGCGGGATCTGCTTAGCTCGCGGACTGGAAGGGAATGGTAGACTTGTATCTTTGGAGTTGAGTTCTGAACACGCAGAAGTAGCCAGAGGAAATCTAGCAGAAGCGGGGCTTTCTGATCGGGTGGAGATTCGCGTAGGCCAAGCACTTGATTTGCTTCAACAATTGGATGAGGAAGGGAAGCGCTTCGATCTTGTCTTTATAGACGCGGACAAAGAGAATTATTTGAACTACTTAGATTGGGCCTTGCAGCTGGGGAATTCGAATGCTGTCATCGTCGCTGATAATTCTTTGATGATGAAGTATGGGTCTGTCATGGATGCTGCTGCGCAAGGAAGCAATGTACAAAAAATTCGTGAGTTTAATCATCGTATTGTTTCTGATCCGCGTCTCGCAAGCACGATTTTGCCTGCATACGATGGTCTGGCCATTGCTCGTGTGAAATAAGCAAGGTTGTTCTTAAGTAACAATCGAGATGGGATGGTTCTTGTATGAAGTTTAATTTGTGCACGATATCATTCAGGCATGATCTTGTGTCATTTAGGGATTTAATTCATTATGCACACGAGGCAGGCTTCAGCGGAATTGAATTGTGGGCTGTACATGCGAGGGCGCTGGTCAACTATGCCCCTGATGTGTTCTCACAGCTAATGAAAGAAGCTCAGATGCTAAACTTAACTATTTCTATGATCAGCGATTATCTGGACTTGATGACAAGTGATTCGAAATATGAAGCTCAACTTGTTAAATTCAATCAGCTAATACATATGGCTCACGCATTTGGGACGAATAAAATCCGTATATTTGCAGGTCATAAAGGCAGCTCTGAGATTACATCTCATGAATGGGAAATTTGTACCTTGCGTTTACGAGAATTGGCTATTCGGGCACATGCGAATGATGTATTACTGGTGATTGAAACTCATCCTGACACATTGGCAGATACCTTGGAATCTACACTGGCGCTCATCCACGATGTTGATCACAAGCAACTTAGAATTAATTTGGATTATCTTCATCTCTGGGAATCGGGCACAGCGCCTTTTGATGCTTTTCGTGCACTACGCTCGTGGGTCGAAATTGTGCATTTGAAGAATGTGACCAGTAGAGAGCGATTAACTGTCTTTAATTCATCTAATGTATTCTCGCCTAATGGTTCAAGAGACGGAATGGTTTCCTTAGCTGAAGGAATCATTGACTATAAGGAGATTATGAAATTTTCGATGATTGATGGTGGTTCTTTGTCAGCCTCCTTGGAATGGTTTGGACATTCGCCATTTCAAGTGCTGAAGCAAGACATGGATTGGTTAAAACAAATTCATGAATCAGATATGAACGTAAACCAGTACTTACGGAAGGAGGCTCTACTCAATGAATAGCATACAAGACAAGGGAAAACCCTTAATTACGGGCGACTATCAGCCTTTTGATTTTCCGGAATTACCGAATAATGCGAACGAGCCATTAGTTCTCGGTCCGGCAGGAGAGACGTTTCAGTTTATACAGACGGGAAAAACAACGTGTGGCAGCTATTTATTTGCCAAGCTAGTTGTACCGCCACATGTAGGGCCACCGCCTCACGTACATCACTGGATAGATGAATGGTTCTACGCGCCGCATGGGGGCTTCTCCATCTTTGTAGGTAAGAATAGATACTTCGATTTGGAGCAAGCACCAGGTGAAGGTGCACCGAAGGATACCTTGCAAATAGCACATATGCGACCTAAGGAGTTATTTTATGTCGAACGAAATATCGTTCACGGATTTGCTAATGTGACAGAGGAGCCTCAAGAAATCTATTTAATATGGACTCCTGATACAGCGGACGTTTCGATCCTTCCGTACTTCTTGAACGCAGGCACCATTCGCGATCCCCATAATCCGAATCAAAAGCCGGATTTCATGTCAAAGATCAGGCTTGTGAACATGGCGCAGACATACGGAAAAAATCAAAGCGACAGTTTCTGGCAATATGTGGACAAGGTCGAGGAGATTGATCACATCCCCAATATGATCGATCATCGTGATAAGCTACTAGAACTGTTACTTGGCAAATACGAATCCCAATGAAGGAGGGCAACGTGAAACGCATTGCCGTTGTTGGCTGTGGTCTTGGAGGGGCTGCAATCACTGTAATGCTTCAAAGATTGGGGTTCTCGGTTACCGTGTACGAGAGAGAGAAGGGCTTATCAAGAATGGGTGCCGGTATTCATCTCACACCTAACGTGGTCAAAGCACTCGAATGGATGGGACTCACAGAGCAGCTCATCAACATGTCATGTAAGCCCAAGACATTCACGAGTCAAGATGCACACACAGGAGATGTGATGGCCGAGTTGATCCTGGGCGATGCAGGTATTGAGAAGTTCGGCGCACCTTACCTTACGGTTCATCGTGGCGATTTTCATGCAGTAATGGTCCAGGCTATTAGGCCTGGGACGCTCAGCTTTGGTAAGCGTCTGAAGATGCTTGCTGATGATGGCAACGGGGTTAGCTTGTATTTCGAAGATGGTAGCGAGGAATACGCTGATTTGGTGATAGGTGCAGACGGATTGAGGTCCGTGGTTCGAAATGCCGTATGCCTCAACTCCCCGCCTTATTACGCCAAGCAGGCGGCCTTTCGTGCTTTTGTTGATTTGACGAAACTCGGAAATAATCAATATCTCTTGAATGATCTAACCAAATGGTGGGGCGATGACCGCTTCGTCATCGCTTACTACTTGAATGAGAAGCGTGATCAGCTCTACTTTGTTGCTGGATTTACGCAAAAAGAATGGCCGCACCATGTTCAATCTTTAGCCGCGGATCGTGAAGAAATGCTGGATATGTTTTCTGATTTTCATCCTGTACCGCGTAGTGTGCTAGAGGCTGCACAGGAGATTAGAAAATGGCCGCTATATGAGCGTCCAACGGATCTAGCTTGGAGTAAAGGTCGTATCGTTCTCATTGGTGATGCTTGTCATCCCATGCGGCCTCACATGGCACAGGGCGCGGCTATGGCCATTGAGGACGGTGCAGTGCTCGTCAGATGCTTGATCGCTGCTGGTTTAGACAACTGGGCGCTTGCGTGTGAGTGGTACCAGAACACTCGGCACGAGCGAGTGGCGAAGGTTCAGCGAATTTCAAGTGAAAACAGCTGGATGAGAACACCCACCGATCCGGCGTGGTTATTTTCTTATGATGCGTGGAGCTGTCCATTAGTAGTAAAAACGCATGCGGAGGAGATATGATGTTGGAGATTGATGTTGTGATTATTGGGAGTGGACCTGCCGGTTCATCAGCAGCCTTGATGCTGAGCACTTACGGTATCAACAATATGATCGTTACCAAGCACAGATGGTTAGCGAACTCTCCACGCGCTCATTATTTGAGTCAGCGAACGATGGAGGTGATCCGAGATCTTGGCATTTCCGATGAAGTGATTGCGAAGGCTTCCCCAAAGGAAATAATGGGTGATGTCGTGTTCTGCACCTCTGTCTCAGGAGATGAGCTCGGCCGATTCCCATATGGAATGAACAGTCCGCAACGGACCACGGATTATTTAGAAGCCAGTCCGTGCGAACAATGTGATCTGCCTCAGCATCTCCTTGAACCGATTCTGCTTTCGAACGCTGCATCACGCGGGTCACATGTCCGCTTTGATACAGAATACCTTTCTCATCAACAAGATGAGAATGGTGTTACAGTAGATTTATTTGATCATCTTACGGGGACGACGTTTCAAATTCGTTGTAAATATTTAATAGGCGCTGACGGAGCAGGTAGTCGCGTCGCTAGCCAATTAGGCTTGCCCATGGTGGGTGAAATGGGGAAAAGCGGCAGTATTAGCATCATCTTTGATGCTGACCTGACTAAGTACATGGCCCATCGCCCCGGGTATTTGTGGTGGATTATACAACCCGGTGCCAATATAGGCGGAATCGGCTTAGGCTTGCTGCGTATGGTAAGAGCTTGGAATGAGTGGCAGATTGTTTGGGGCTATGACATTACGCAGTCTGCACCAGAACTAACAACAGAAGAAGCTATCTCAATTTGCCATCAACTGATCGGCGATTCTGAAATTCAGATTCGGATAAAAAGTACATCCACTTGGACGGTTAATGAGATGTACGCAACGCAATATTCCCATGGTAGAGTGTTTTGTATGGGGGATGCGGTGCATCGTCACCCACCATCTAATGGGCTTGGATTAAATACATCCATTCAAGATGCTCACAACTTGTGTTGGAAGCTTGCGTTCGTGCTAAAAGGAAAAGCAGGGTCAGCTTTACTCGACAGCTATAGTGACGAACGTGCCCCTGTTGGAGAAAGAATAGTCAAGCGTTCGAATAAAAGCGTTCGGGAATTCAGACCCATCTTTGAAGCGCTTAACCTTGATGGGCGGTACAGCACAGAAGATATGCAGGCAGGTATCGAATCATTGAAAGGGGCGAGTCGTTTGGCTGCTGAAACGCGGGCAAGGCTTAGGGATGCCATTAGGTTCAAAGCGTATGAATTTGCGGCTCTCGGAGTGGAAACGAATATTTGTTATCGTTCAACGGCGATTGTTGGTGAAGGCATCCTCCAAAATGCTCCAAATCGCGACGAGGATTTATATTATTTCCCTTCATGCATTCCGGGTCACAAGCTGCCGCACGGCTGGATGGTTCGCGACGGTCATAAGGTCTCAACGTTGGATCTGGTAGGTGGAGGTCTATTTACCCTGTTGTGTTGGCTTCAAGGGGAGGCCTGGGTTCAGGCAGCTAGGAAGCTGACGACTGATACTGGTATCGAAATCAAGATTGTCCAGATTGGTCCAGGGTTGAGTGTGCAGGACGCTTATGGCGACTTGGCACGTCTATGGGAGAGCGACGAGCAAGAATGCCTCTTGATTCGACCGGATGGATATATCGCTTGGGCGGGGAATAACACAGCTAATGCAGACGACTGCTTACGTGAACATGTCCTGCGTGTGTTAACTAAGGAGAGGGTTCAGTGATTAATAAAACCAAAATCGTTGATGCTCCAGACGCCCTCACGACACAGATTTCAGCATGGCTCACTCTATTGTTCGCCTGTGCATGCGGGTTAACTGCTGCTAATATTTACTACGCTCAACCGATTATTGGACCCATTAGCACGGAGCTGAACCTGTCCGAAGCGACCGCAGGTCTGATTGTGACCTTGACTCAAATTGGTTATGGGCTGGGACTGTTGCTCGTTGTCCCGTTAGGTGACATGTTCGAGAACCGTCGACTTGCGGTTTCGATCCTCGGCATTGGAGCGATTGGGCTCTTGATCTCTGCTATATCGAACTCAGCGGTGTTATTTCTGGCTGCTTCCTTTTTGGTGGGGCTTGGCTCTGTGACGGTTCAAATTCTTGTGCCCTTCGCGGCGAGCCTGTCTCCTGAGGCGACACGCGGACGAGTAGTTGGTAACGTCATGAGTGGTCTTCTGCTTGGGATCATGTTGGCTAGGCCAGTGTCAAGCCTGATCACCAGTTTTTCGACATGGCGGACGGTTTTTTATTTGTCTTTCTTCGTGATGCTCGGGTTAGCGCTCTTGCTTCGCATCGTGTTGCCGAAGCGGGAAATGAAAGTGAACATACCGTATGCTCAGATGCTGGCATCCATGGCAAGGCTAGTTCGAAACACGCCTGCGCTGCGTCGAAGGGCGCTTTATCATGCCTGCATGTTTGGTGCATTTAGTCTATTTTGGACCACCATTCCTCTCGTATTGGCCGGGCCTGATTTTGGAATGAACCAGCAAGGAATTGCGTTGTTCGCCTTATTAGGTGCAGCGGGAGCAATTGCAGCCCCATTGGCAGGTCGGGTTGCGGATCGTGGCTGGATCAGACCTGCAACTGCGGTTGCGTTAATCATGGAGATAATAGCGTTTGCGATCACCCATGTCGTTCCATTAGGTTCAAAAATTTCGCTAACGATACTCGTGCTGTCCGGTATTCTACTGGATTTCGCGGTCTCGACTAACTTGGTACTGGGGCAGCGTGTCATCTTCGTGCTGTCGCCTGAGTACCGAAGTCGCCTGAACGGATTGTATATGACTACATTTTTTTGTGGTGGCGCAATCGGTTCGGCTTTAGGGACGTGGGTATACGCGTATTACGGATGGATTGGAGCATCGACGATAGGAATCGCCTTTGGGGTTATCGCCTTGGTGTACTTCCTGACAGAGCGTAACCATCAACAATAAGAATATACGATTTGGTGTGGTGGCGATCTCGTTCGATATTCGTAAATATTTGGCGAAGAAATAATCGCATACGTGTGGTGTATCATGAGGAAGAGAGAAGTCGTCGGCGGATGGGCCGACGGCTTTTTTTGGCGTTGCCTGAAAATGGGTGAGAGAGTTCGAGCAGTACGTATTGTATATGAAGAGTAGTTGTTATATAATATATATAACAGATGCACAATTGACTTGAGTAAGCGTGAGGAGGCGGCTGGACATGATGCTGCACATTGACCTACAGTCGGAAACACCGATATACACCCAGCTGACCGAGCAAATTATGGAGGGGATCGCCAGCGGCCAGCTTCAGCCCGGAGAGGCGCTACCGTCGATCCGCAGTCTGGCCGGTGACCTAGGTATTAATCTGCATACGGTGAATAAAGCTTATACATTGCTGAAGCAGGAGGGCTACATTCAGATTCATCGGTACAAGGGGGTCATCGTGCAGCCTGACGGGATGCCGGAGGCAACCCCGGCGTTCCGCGAACGTCAGAAGCAGCAGCTGAAGCCGATCATCGCCGAAGCGATCTGCAGAGGCATTACACTGGAGGAACTGCAGGTGGTCGTACGTGACATTTACGAAGGACTTCACACATTGAAGGGAGAGTAACAATCATGATGTCATCCATCATCGTTCTAGGTATTGCGTGGATCATTCTGACGCTCGTGTCAGCAGTCGTTCCTTATTGGTCGCGTTCGAGCGTACCGTTCGGTATTCGGGTGCCTGCCGAGCATGCGGAGCATCCGTCGATCGAGGCGGTGAAGCGGAGCTATGCACTAGGCACCGTAGTGGTGTCGATCGTCTTGTTCGGCCTGTCAGCGGGACTGCTTCGTCTGAATCTCGTCTACGAGGAGCTGACGATTGCGTTCGCGCTCACCTTATTCGTAGCGTCGAGTGTTGTCCTGCATATGCGGGCGCACCGTCAAGTGCTGCAGCTCAAGGCTGCGAACGGCTGGAGCGTGGAGCCGCCGAAGCAGGCTGTGGCCCAGCTGTCGGCTCGCGGTCGGCGCACCGTCTCGCGCTTGTGGAACGTGCTGCCGTTCATCTATATTGGCTGCAATGTGCTGGCGATTGCACTGTATTACGACCAGATACCAGACGTGCTTCCACTCCACTATGATGCAACAGGAACGGTAGATCGTTACGGGGATAAATCGTGGGGAACGGTTCTCATGCCCAACATGGTACAGCTGTTTCTTGCGCTGATGATGCTATTCGTGCAGGAGTCGATCGTGCGAAGCAAGCAGCAGCTCGACCCTGACGCGCCTGAAGCGTCTAGTCAGCACAACCGTACGTTTCGCCGCGTGCATGCGATCGTGCTTCACGCTTCCACCCTGCTGCTGCTCATCATGATGACGTGTATTCAGCTTGCAATTGTGAACGCGCTGGAGCCGGGCTACATGTTCCCATACGTTCTAATTCTGCCTCTCCTGTCTGTCGTCGGCTTGATCATCGCATCTGCGGTGACCGGTCAAGGGGGAAGTAAGCTGGGGCCGTCTGGAGGCTACGACAATGCGGATGATCGGTACTGGAGATGGGGCATCTTCTATGTGAACCCGCAGGACCCGTCCATCTTCGTGGAGAAAAGAGTCGGCGTCGGCTGGACGCTCAATCTCGGCCGAACGGCCGGCTGGATCGTCCTCGTGGCGACGTTGGCAGGCCCGCTGCTGCTGGTTGTGCTGCTTGCGAGCCTCACGGATTAGAGAAAGGGGGAAGAAAGCGGCATGATGGATGAGGTGGCAGTTCAGCGTGAGTGGGGAGACCGCCTTGCCATGTGCAAGGTCAGTCTCCCTGTCGCTGCCATTAACGCTTCGGCTGACTGACCGGAACGCCTTGGTTCATATACTCCTCAAGCGTAAGTCCGTCCTGAACGAGCGTCTTGGCCGTGTCTACGCCGACGTAGCGCAGGTGCCACGGCTCATATTGGTAGCCGGTTATCGACTCCTTGCCCTTCGGGTATCGGATGATGAAGCCGTACTCATGGGCGTGCTCGTCCAGCCACTTCGCTTCCTTCATCACGCCGAAGCAGTTCTGGGCGGCACACTTGCCGTTGCTGGCCGTCACGTCAACCGCAAGACCGGTCTCATGCTCGCTGTGGCCGGGCTTCGCGCTGTACTTGCTCGCTGCGGCCTCGCCGTCGCGCTTCACGTAGCTCGCATACAGCGCCGCCTGCGTCTCGCGCGAGCGGTAGGCCGACACGCCTGCCAGCGGCAGACCGTCCTGCTTCGCTGCGGCGAACAGCTTCTCCAGCGCCTCGGCCGCTTCCTTGCGCATGTATCGCTTCTCGAGCTTCTCCTTGAAAGTAAACGGCACGTCCGGGTCCACCAGATCGTCCGGCTTGTAGCTGTCCGGCAGCTTGTTCGTCTTGTTGACGAGCGCGCTGATCGCTTCGGGCTTCGCTACGACGCGGATGGCATCAGCCTCAGCCGCGTCTTGCGCTGGCTTGCCGCTGCTGCCCGCAGCGCCGCCGTCACCGTTGCCTGCGGCTTGGCCGCCGCCTGCACCAGACTGGCCTGTCGCTGAGCCGGTCTTGCCTGGCTCAGCATGAGCGCCGCTTGCGCCCGTCTGCGCCTCGGGCTTGCTCGGCGCAGGCTCGGCGGCGCCGCCTTGCGGCTGGCCGATCGCCTCGCCGCCGCCGGGCTGCACCTGCGCATCCGCTTCAGCGGGCGGTCTAGCTTCGTCGTGACCCGACTGCGTCCCGCAGCCTGTCAGCAGAGCTCCTGCCAGCAGCAGCGGTCCGAGCATCCATCTACCTTTATGCAACATGCGGTCATACCTTCCTTTCACTTTCACTGCAGTCTCTCCCTTCTAACGTTGAACGCGAAGGAAATGTTACGAGTACCGTTCATCCCTAACCATACCAAAGGCAAAGGAGCTCGACAAATGATGTCTGAACAACAGTCCAGCAAGCCGTCCACATCGACCTCGAAGGCACTCGCTTCACAGCCGGCTCCTTATGTGAGCCAGCTCGAGGCATTGCTTCGAGAGCAGCGAGATGCGGCGAATGCCGTTAAGATGGAAGCGTATATGAAGAACCAGTTTCCGTTTCTCGGGGTCCGCACACCGGAGCGTAACGCTCTGCTGCGAGCCTTCTTCAAGGAGTACGGCATACCGGAAGGTCCGGCGCTGACAGTTACTGTGAAGCAGCTGTGGAGCTTACCAGAGAGGGAGTTCCAATATGTCGCGATGATTATGCTCGATAAAAGGCTGAAGTCGTTGTCGGCGACTGATCTGCCACTTCTGGAGGAGCTAATCGTTACGAAGGGGTGGTGGGACACCGTCGATCTGTTGGCGAGCCATCAGGTCGGTGCCGTGCTGGCCAGACACCTTGAGCTTAGGGAGGAGATGACGTCCAAGTGGATCCAGTCGGACTCGATGTGGCTCCAACGGACCGCCATCTTGTTTCAGCTGGGCTACAAGGCTCGGACCGATACAGCACTCTTGTTCAGCCTGTGCAGGCAGCTAGGGAGCGACGAGCGGTTCTTCATCCGCAAGGCGATCGGGTGGGCGCTGCGTGAGTACGGCAAGACCGATGAAGCCGCCGTCCGCCAGTTCGTGGCGGAGGCAGGCACCGGTCTTGCGCCGCTCAGCGTGCGAGAGGCGCTCAAGTATATGGATCGCAGTCGCAAGTGACCGACCGCTGAGCTCAGGCCTTGTCGCTTCACCCGAAGCGACGCCGCAGCACTACCGATCCAGCCTGAAGCCTTGCGCCTCAAGGTAAGGCTTCACCCGCACTCGCATGGGCTTGCCGTACTTGTCGGCGATGCCGCGCGACCAGTTGGTCATCGTCTTCCCGCGCGTCCGCTCGAGGTAATACGCCTGCATCGTCTGATCGTACGCGTCGATGCCGTCCTCTACCGCCGCCTTGTCGTAGCGGTTGCGATGCAGCACGCTCGCCATCGGCAGGCGGGGTCGCCGCTCAGGCTGCTGGTCTGGCTCGCCGATGCACAGTCCGAACACCGGATAGACGAGCGGAGGAAGCGCGAGGAGCTCGCTGACCTCCTCCATGGCATTGCGGATGCCGCCGATGTAGCAGATGCCTAGGCCGAGAGCTTCGGCGGCAATTGCTGCATTCTGAGCGGCGAGCGAGGCGTCGACCGTAGCGACGATGAAGCTCTCCGTGTTGGCGTACAGCTGCTCGCCATTCCGCTGTGCGGCCTTGTCCAGTCGGCTCAGGTCGGCGCAGAAGACGAGGAACAGGCCGCATTCCGCGACGTATGCCTGATTGCCTGCGAGCTCGGACAGCGCCTGCTTCAGCGCCGAATCATCGACGGCCATGATCGTATAAGCTTGAACATTCGAGGACGTTGACGCCATTTGCGCACTCATGACAATCGCCTCGACCTGCTCGGTGGTGAGCGGTGTATGCTTGAATTTGCGAATCGAGCGATGTTGTTGAAGAAGTTGAATCGTTTCGTTCATCGTAACAGCCTCCGTGTTGCAGCATTGCTACCATCTTACTTAAGGCGGACAAGCCGAGTCAAACATCGCCGCCGCGTTGCCGACACTGCAGCCTTACGTCGAGCCGCACAATCCGATATAATGGAGGAGATGGCGGACTGACGAGCCGCCGCATTGAAGGGAGATTAACCGTATGGCAGGAAGACCACAGAACGAGCTCGATTTGACGCTGCTCGGCAATGAGAAGACGAAGTATCCGATGGAGTATGCGCCGCAGATGCTCGAGTCTTTTGACAATAAGCACCCGTATCGGGATTACTTCGTGAAGTTCAACTGTCCGGAGTTCACCAGTCTGTGTCCGATTACCGGACAGCCCGACTTCGCGACGATCTACATCAGCTACATTCCAGATCATAAGATGGTGGAGAGCAAGTCGCTCAAGCTGTACTTGTTCAGCTTCCGCAATCATGGCGACTTCCACGAGGACTGCATGAACATTATTATGAACGATCTGATCAAGCTGATGGACCCGAAATATATTGAGGTGTGGGGCAAATTCACGCCGCGTGGCGGCATCTCCATCGATCCGTACTGCAATTACGGGCGTCCAGGCACGAAGTATGAGCAGATGGCCGAGCATCGGCTGCTCAATCATGACCTGTACCCCGAGAAGGTCGATAACCGCTAGCTCCCTGCCCTAAGCCCATATCTGCGCCTGCGCTCACCCCTCATAGGTTGTATACGACAGGCTACGCGCATATACATGCTTCAGAAGCCGCCGCACTTCATCGCTATAGCGATACAGGGCGGCTGAAGGAGGAGAGCGCAATGCACGATTCATCGGAGCTGTCCGTATGGGAGGAGCATCTGTTCTGGCTTGGCATCCTGCAGGATCATGCCATCTTCGTCAGAGACTGGCTTCCCACCACGCAGACGTCGTATGTACAAGCGGCTGCCCATTATGTCGACGCGTTTGAGCAACACTTGCAGCAGCTAGGCCAGCTGGATTCATCGCTATCGTTTCAAGACGAGCAGATGATCAGGCTGGCCCGTTCCATTTGGAGCACGGCTTACGGGTATTTTCAATTCGAGGGAACGATTCAGCGGCTGCGTATTGAGAATGTGCTGACGATTAATTTGAGCCCGACATATTTCAATGGAACGTTGAACGAGAATGAGGAGTATCTAAGGCTGCTGCGGGCGTATGTGCAGGGGGCTGCTCCCGAGCCGCTTCCGCTGTGGTCGCTGCTTGATCTGTGGCTCGAGGACCAGCTCGGACATGCGGCGCTGCTGCGCAACATCTCCGATCCGATTGAACTAGGCATCATCAAGCAGGCGGAGCGGTACATCAGCATATTCCAAGCCTTCATTGTGCAAAATCACCACATCCGCGGCTACCTGCGGTTCGCGGCTCCCGGCATGCCTCGTCAGCGCCTGCTTGCCGTAGAGGTGGGGCGTGCAGCGCTGGAGATGAACGCGTTCATTGTAGAGGTCATCGGTCAATACAAGGAGTCCGAGTACTTGTCACGCACGACGCTGCGCTTCCTGCAGCACCACCTGCCGGAGACGTGCTACTTCGTGCGCAAGCTCAGCGCCTATGCGCCGGAGCTTGCACAGACGGCTGCGACATGCTCAGTGCAGCGGCCCCCTGTGTGAGCGCTGCCGCGTAGCTAGCGCATCCACGCCGCCCGCTCGACGCGCAGCTGGATCTGCTTGTCCAGATGCTCCGGCAGCACATCAGGATGGCCGGCGTTGATGCGCGGAATTTCGAGCGGTAGGCTGTTCCGCGTAGCCATGCCGCTCACGATCGTGAACGCGTAGTCGAAGCCCTCCTGCTGGATGATCGACTGGGCGAGCTCGGAATGGATGCCGAACGGATAGGCGAACGTATTGGTGCGCGAGACGTCGCCATCGTACAGCTCGGCTAGCGAGCGTGCGCATGCTTCGCTGTCACGCTCCACACGCTGCTTGTACTCCGCTTCATTCTCAGGGTGTCCGTGTATGAGCAGCCGACCGGTCAGCGCGCCCTCGTCGCCGACCTTATAATGAAGCGCATGGGAGTGACATTGCAGATCGAACATGCCCGGCTTATAGCCGACGATGTCCAGCGCCTCCTCGCGGGTCAGCGTCGGGATCGGCTTCACCCCTGGCGCATCCAGGTCCTCGGTCACGATGAAGTTCACCGCAGGGACGTCAAGCTCCTTCAAGATTGGCAACGCGTGCTCGTGGAAGCTCGTGTACCCATCGTCGAACGTGACGAGCACCGCCTTATCCGGTACAGGCTCTCCTTCGTAGAAGCGCTTGAACGCATCCAGCGTAATGAACTGATACCCGTTAGCCTTCAGGAAGGCCAGCTGCTCGCGGAATAAGTCCGGGCTGATCGTGCTGGAGCTGCGATCGGTCGGATGAACATGGTGATACATGAGAACGGCAACTTGATTACGGTACGTATGATCGGGATTGACGCTCCACAGCCCGAGCAGGCTGAAGGCGATTATAGCGGTAAGCATACAGATTAGCAGCGTTCGGGTCATCTTATCGTCTCCTCTATATTCAGGTGAGGCCTATAGTCAGTTATATCCATTCCCGTCCGTAATTTCAAGCGGAATACATACAGCCTCTGTGTCGCGATATAGAAAAAGACATTCGATCGAGGTCACGCAAGTACACGTGACCCCGTTTCGAATGTCTTTTTTGGCGTGTAAGCAACAGGTGGAGATAAACAAGTATAGCCGTTATTCTGCGAATCGGTCGGCCACAGAGCTGGCCCCGAAGCTAAGCGGCTTGATACGTGCCTCGTAGCCGACCGAGGTGACCCAGCCGCATATTTCTTGAATGAGCGCCTTCGTCTCGCCCTGCTGTCCGATGTCAATATGGATCTCGAGCGGCCAGCGGGCCAGCAGGTCGTCCATCCCTTTACGATTCAGCACGTCAACAAGCTCCAGGCTGAGCTCTGTTTCCTTATAAATCCGCGTGCGCAGATCGAACAGCGGACGGTTATTTTTTTTACGGTAAAAAAATCGGGCCCCTCGACCAATACGGTGTATGACAACAGCGGTAATGAGTGTCGTTGTACGGCGGGTTGTGTGGGAATCGGTACCGATCACAATCTTGTACAGGGAATTGGGATCTTGGCCGACATAATCATGCAGTTCGAGCACCATCTCTTCAAGAGTGACCGAGCCAATACTTGGGCTAATGAACATGATCGAGCAACTCCTTCCAACACCTTGATGGGGTTCTTCCTATAGTTTACGCGATCTTACATGTAAATAGTGTAAAGATCGCCATATTACCAAAAAAATATAGCGTAATATCTAAAAATTCAGAAAACGTACTGTAAAATAGAGCGCTTTCATATATAATATAAACAACTTCATAAATTTGGTACGGACGTCTTCGCGGACGTTCACGAAGAAGGAGGCATGTACTCATGGAAGGTCGGATGTCTGTAGGAATGCTCGTTGGAGTCATGCTTAGTATCCCGCTATGGCTGTCGATGATCGGATGGCTGTGGCTCGCTCAATCGCTCTTAAGCTCCGCATCAAAGCTAATCTACCCTTAGTATTTCCAATAAATTGGAATGTATAACATGTGATGAAGACCGTAGCTGCTGCTGCGGTCTTTTCTGCATGCGAGCGATCAAGAAAATAATGGTTTACACTTCTAAATTCATAACATATAATGCATATAAGATTACTCGGAATTAAATGGAGGATGACTAATTATGAAGCAGCTTATTGTTTTTTCAATCATCGGCTTTATCGCACAGCTTATCGATGGCGCTATGGGAATGGGCTACGGTGCAACCTCGGCGACATTGCTGCTCATGTTCGGCGTCGCCCCGGCCGTCGCCTCCGCCTCCATCCATATGGCCGAGATTGCGACGACGGCAGCGTCTGGCGCCTCGCACCTGTGGTTCAAGAACGTAGACCGCAACATCATGTGGAAGCTCGTCGTACCGGGCTCGATCAGCGCCTTCCTCGGAGCTGCCTTCTTGAGCAGCATACCGGGGCAGCATGTGAAGCCGGTCGTCTCGATTTTACTGCTATTACTCGGTGCGTACATTATGCTCCGGTTCTTATTCCCTCAGGGCAGCGGCACGAATGCGAATGGCGCACGTCCGCGGCGGTCGTTCCTCATCCCGGTAGGTATTGTCGGCGGCTTCTTCGACGCAGTCGGCGGCGGCGGCTGGGGCCCGATTGCGACCCCTATGCTGCTCACGCAGAAGGGAATATCTCCGCGTAAGGCGATCGGTACGGTCGATACGAGCGAGTTCGCGATTGCTGTCTCCGCTACGCTAGGCTTTATCATCTTCCTCGGATGGGATCAATTTCATTGGCCGTGGGTGTTCGCCTTCATGATCGGCGGCGTCATCGCAGCCCCGCTAGCAGCCTGGCTAGTCAAGATATTGCCCGCCTATATGCTCGGCGTCATCGTCGGTGGCTTCATTATATTAACGAACTCGATGACGATTGTGAAAGCCGCTGCGCTGCCTGCCTCATGGGCAACGGTCGTGTATGCGACGGTCATTCTGGTGTGGGTATCCGCCATTCTGTATCAGCTTAAAAATCGCAAGCAGCTGGTACCGGTTCACTAATGTTCACCCGTTCCCTTTTGGCCCATGAACCATTACAATGAAACGTATGGGGCCCGTGTGCGTACACGTTGACCAAAGGGGGATGAGCATATGCAGCACAAGCGATCAACGTTCAGCCGGTTTCAACTCGCTGTATTTCGAGCAGCCGCAGTCTGTATCGTGCTGCTCGCTCTACTTCCAGCGGAAGGCGTCAAGGCCGGGATTATTGAACGGATACAGCAAATATACGAAATGCCGGAGCATGTCGATCGTCTCCAGCAGTCCTACGACGAGACGAAGCAGCAGCTCGACGCGAGCAGAGCGCAGCTGGAGAGAGCGCTGGCCGAGTCCGCGGCGAACGCACAGCGGCTCGCAGAGGCCGAGGCGCGTATGGCCGAGGAGAACAGGCAGCTGCGTCAGAACAATGAAGCGCTGCAGACGATGGTCCGGCAGCTGGAGCAGGAGCGCCAGAGGCAGGCGATCCGCAACCGACAGATCGCCTCAACCGCACTGACCGCTGCCGCCCTGGCGCTGCTATACTTCGCGATTACACGTATCGTCCGCTACATGATGTGGCGGCGCGGACAGCGCGGGCTGCGGGGAGGCGTGAAATGAACATACAGACAGAGACCCGCACACGGACGCTTATTCCTTCGCTCGCGCCGCAAGCCTCGGCAGCGGAAGCTGGAGCAGAGGGTCAGGCCGCTGTCGTCGAGCTCGCCGAGGGAGAGACGGCGCATGTTCTCCATCCGAGCCGCATTATCGCCTTTGAGGGAGAGTCTCGGGCGAGAGAGGATCGCTTTTTGAACCTGTCAGGCATGTATCGGAAGAAGAGCTGGGTGGAGTCGCGTATTACGGGTGAGGCGCGATTCGTGCTCGGACTGCCAGCTGGCGTCTGGTTCAAGGCGCTGGAGCTGCCGGATCACAGCAATCTGCTCTTCGATATTAGGCACGTGCTGCTATATGATGGAAGTATGAAGCTGGAGAGTCGGCTGCAGAAGGCGAAGCAGGCGCTCGTCACCCGGGATTGGGTGCGGATGAAGTTCTCAGGCGGCGGCCTGCTCGGGCTGGCTGCATCTGGACCGCTGTATGAGCTGTCGCTCGACACTGCCCGTCCGGTCTATGTGGATGCGGGGTGTCTCGTCGCCTTCCCGGAGGATGCGAGCATGCGGCTTAGCGTGTATGGGAACACGCTCGCCAGTCAGCGAATGAACTACCAGTGGGAGATGACAGGTAAGGGCAAGGTGCTCATCCAGCCGTCACCGCACGATCGGGTATTTACAGAGGGGATGCGACAGGACTCCTTGCTGCGCCGAATGCTGCGAGAGGTGCTGCCGTTCGGTGGCGTATTTATTAAATAAAGCACACTGTGGTCACCATGACTGCAGCGTGCTTTTTTGGGCTTCCAGATGAGGGCGATGGATGAAAAAGCAGGAATTTTCAAGCTCGCAATCGAATTACTATATAATGAAGAACTTGATGTTTCATGAATAAGCGGATGAGGTGAACGTATGGAACATGTGCATGGAACGTACAGTGTTCCTCTTGTAATGCTTTCTGTACTGATTTCCATGTTCACAGCTTACTGTGGGATCGACCTGTGCCAGCGCGTGTTAACGCTGCAGGGACGGAGGAAGGGAGCGTGGCTTGCCTTCAGCTCTGTCCTGCTCGGACTTGGCTTATGGGCGATGCACTTTGTCGGGATGCTGGCGTTCCATCTCCCGGTGGAGGTTCGCTACGATACGAATTGGCTCGTGCTGTCGATGCTGCTGCCGATGGTTGCGGCATGGGCTGGACTTCAACTGATCACAGCACGCCACGTACCACGGATGAACTGGATCGCAGGCGGCTTCTTCATAGCGATTGCTGTGGGCGGCATGCATTATACGGGGATGGCAGCGATGCGCTCGGCCGCTAAGATGACGTTCGATCCGTACTGGGTGGCGGTATCGGTGCTTATGGCACTCGCGATCTCGTTCACTGCGCTAGGGCTGCCGTTCCTACACCGGGTCGCGGTGAAGAAGCCGTCGACGCTGAAGCTTAAGGTGGTCGCCTCCGGCATGATGGGCGTTGCGATCGCAGGCATGCATTACACCGGCATGTTTGCTGCGGACTTTACGCTGCCGGCCGGAGCAGAGCTATCGCACGAGCATCATGATGAGGAAGTGGATGAGCTATTGCTCGCCTCCTGGATCGGAGCGGCGGCATTAGTGGTTCTGCTTTTTTTTGCGGTTACGCAATCGATGGAGCGTATCTACACACAGCGACTGGCGAATCTGACACAGCAGCGGTATGATGCGATCTTCGAGCATAATCCCGATATCGTCTGCCTGTTCGATCATGACGGACGACTGCTCAGGTGCAATCCGGCTGCGGAGCGTATTACAGGGTATCAGGTGCATAGCTATGTCGGACGATATTACCCACAGTTTCTGAACCGGCGAGACAGCTTCCGCATCCGTACTGCCTTCGCCAAGGCGCTGCAGGGAACGCCCCAGACGATCGAGTGCTCGATTCGGCATAAGGCCGGTCATGAGCTTGTGCTGAGTACGACGATTGTACCGATGAAGGCGGACGGCATGATTATCGACATCTATACGATTTCGAAGGATATTACGGACCAGAAGCGTGCCGAGAAGAAGCTGCTGCAGGCGAAGCTGGAGGCTGAGCAGGCAGCTCGGGTGAAGAGTGAATTTCTTGCTATTATGACACATGAGATTCGAACGCCGCTCAACGGTGTGATCGGGATGAGTGAGCTGCTGCTGGAGACGCCGCTGTCGGAGGAGCAGGAGGAATACGCTAAGATTATCGTCAAGAGCAGCAAGGGGCTATTGACCGTCATACACGAGGTGCTCGACTTCTCCAAGATGGAATCCGGCAAGCTTGTTCTGAACCGAGAGGTGTTCAGTCTGCATGCCGCACTGGAGGAGACGCTGCAGCTTCTATGTCCGCAATGTCAGCGACGGAGGCTAGACGTACGCTTGGCTATTGACGAGCGGGTGCCTGAGCTGCTGCTCGGCGATGAAGGCCGCTTGAGGCAGGTGCTCCTGAACGTCATCGGCAATGCGGTAAAGTTTACGGAGGAGGGCATGATCGACATCAAGGTTCGGCATCATGTCCGCGAGGGAGATCGGCTGCAGCTCGAGTTCGTCGTTCAAGATACGGGCGTAGGTATTCCGGAGTCCTACGTTCCACATCTGTTTCAGCCGTTCTACCAGCTGGAATCGTCTGCACGCAAGTATGGAGGCACGGGCCTCGGTCTTGCGATCTGCAAGCGGCTTGTGGAGCTGATGGGCGGCACGATCAGCGTGGAATCGAAGCAAGGTGCGGGCACTCGTCTGACGTTTACCATAATGGCTGACGTTTATGAGGATCAGCGTGTCGCGGCACAATAATAGGGAACAAGCAAGTCACAC
This sequence comes from Paenibacillus sp. YYML68, assembly GCF_027923405.1. Taxonomy (NCBI): domain Bacteria; kingdom Bacillati; phylum Bacillota; class Bacilli; order Caryophanales; family Paenibacillaceae; genus Paenibacillus; species Paenibacillus sp. YYML68. The sequence continues at coordinate 1,325,769 of NZ_BQYI01000001.1, forward strand.
GAGTAAGGAGCGGAGCTGCTGCAGTGGATACGATCACACACACACTATTCGGACTTACGCTATACGGAGCTGTGAATAAGGAAGGGATGACGCGGAGGGAGAAGCAGGCGCTGCTGTTCACGAGTCTTGCTGGGTCGCAGATCCCAGATATCGACGTCATCTCCTCTTGGTGGGACACGGCCGGCCGTTACCAGATGTGGCATCGCGGGTTGACGCATTCCGTGCTGCTCGTGCCCGTATGGGCGGGGGTACTGGCACTGCTTGCCCGGGCGATATGGAGAACACGAGGCTGGCTCTTGTTCCTCGTTGGGCTTGTCGCGGTGTTCATTCATAATACGAGCGACCTGTTCAACGCTTGGGGGACCGGCTACTTCGAGCCGGTATCGACGATGCGCATTACGTTCGGTACGATCCCGATCGTCGACCTGACGTTCTGGGCGATCATGCTGGCAGGCTGGCTGTTCGCTCTCATACGGGCGCGCAGAGGCAGTCCCAAGCCGACCTATCCGGTATACCGATTCGTCTGGGGGCTGCTGGTGCTGCACGTGGCCATCCAGTCCGCTCAAGGCTATATGCTGTATGAGCAAGCAGCTCCGCGCTATGAGCAGGTGGCACTGGCGGCCGATTTCGTTCCGGGTGTATTCACGGTGATCGGCAAATCCGGCACGACAGTCGAGCTGTCGAAGGGGACGCTGTGGAGCGGCTTGAAGCTTGAGCAGCAGCTGATCTCGGCAGAGGAGGCGGACCTGGAGCAGCTGTTCACCGCTAATCCGAAGGCACGCACACTGTACGAATGGTCGCCGTTTGTCGTCGTAGTCGATGACGGGAAGCAGCTAGGGATATACGACCCGAGGTTTTACCGCAACGGTCAGTCATTCTTGTTCGAGTTCATGGAGAAGAAGGGCTTGTAGAGTTAAGTTTGATAGAAAATGACCCGAGGCAACTCGCTTCTTTGCTGGAAGCGACCTGTCTCGGGTTTTTCATTTCTCATGTGGAGGCCGATTAAGGTGTATAGAACTTCTGCGTGTAATAAATGTGCATGTCGCCGCCGAAGGCGACGCCGACACCGAGTCGCTCGATCGAGCTGAGCAGATTCTTGCGGTGACCTGCCGAGTTCATCCAGCCGTGATGGGCATAGATCGCGCTCGTCTGACCGGCGGCGATGTTCTCCGCGGCAGCCCGGAACTGGATGCCGTCACGCTCCATTCGCTCGAACGGATCGAGTCCGCTCGGATTCGTATGATCGAAGAAGTCGCGGGCGGCCATGTCCTGGCTATGCTTGCGCGCGGTGACAGAAGCCTCGTCCGACCAGACGAACGGACTGTAGCCGAGCTTCGCACGAGCCGCATTCGCGAGGTCCAGCGTCTGCCGCTCGTAGGCCGTAATGAGCGCGGCGCTGGACTTCGGATAGAAGGCGGCGAGCGCCGTCTCGGTCTGGGCGCCGATCACCTGTACGCCAGTCACCACGTCGCTGCGGTGCACATCATAGAAGAACGTCACGTAGCTGCCGTCGATGCTGTAGGTGCCGTATTCGCCGTCCCCGTAGTTCATGAGGAAGCGGGTGTTGCCTTTCAGAATATGAGCAAGAGGATTGCTGTACAGCTTGAGTACCGTACTCTTCGCCGCGCCGTCCTGAATACCCCGGTCGGTATGCCAGTTGTCCGATTGCGAATAGAGCGCGACCACCTTACCTTCGCTGATGCCGATCTGTGCGTAGTTCGCGTAATCGTGGTTATACACGTACCAGAGGAAGCCGTACTCGGACACGTCCTTGCGGCCCGGCTGACCGAGTAGGGCAAGCACGTGCTCCTCGGCATCTCCGATTGCGATGCCTCGTACAGAGACAGCCGCCTTCGTGCGGGACTGGGCTGTGCCATCACCGACCGCAGGCTTCTCATTCGCCTTGGTCGAGGACGGAGCGGGCGCCGCAGTGAGCTGACTCACCTTCGATCTCATATTCATGAGGAACTGCACAGCTTCAGCTCGTGACAGCGGGTCGGCAGACCGATAGCCGTCGACGGTGGCCGCCGTCTTGCCGTTCGACAGTCCAGTATCGAGCAAATATTGCACCGAGCCCGTCAGATCAAGCGTGCCACGCTGTGTCGAGGCGATGAGCCGTGCGACGTGACCTCGGTTATATGAGGTGCGAGTGGTGCTGTTCAGCATCGTCCAGTTGCGCTTCGCGGCCAGCTCATAGTACGGCTCGTACCATTGTTGTCCGGAAGCAGCGACCCGCAGCTCGGAGGACGGATAGGCGCGAAGCAGCATCGCGATGAATTCCGGCTCCGATACGGTCGCATCCGGCTTGAAGGTGCCGTCCTCGTAGCCGTTGACGATCTTGCTCGTAACCGCCCAATCGATCGCCTTGGACGCCCAGTGGCGGGACGTATCCTTGAAGCTCGCCGCAGCTGTAGCCTGCGGAGGCGGTGAGGCTGAGGTCAGTAGGGCAGCAGTAAGTAGTGCAGACCAGCTATATTTCGTCCATCGCGTCCAATTCAAGCGAACGACCTCCTTTGTGATGCTACATATTTCGACAGCAATGCTCGGAATCAGTGGGTGAATCGGCTTACAGGCGGCATGCATACCGCTCTATGTATCATCATAATCGCTGGGCGCGTCAGGTTCAATTCTCAATGTGGAAAATGAACTTTTGGATTACGTATGCAGAGATCGCGAGAATAGCTGAACTGTTCAATTCAGGTCGTATTACTATCTTGAATATAAGATCACAGATCGGCTCCAACTTGGCGGAAGTACGGATGCTCTGCGGCTTTAAGTTGGCACGGAGATATGATGTTTTCGAATATGAACTATAGAAGATTTTTTCATGACTCTATCATTTCAGATTGTGTTCAGTGTGTTCAGTCTTATCTTGCTTTTTTACTAAATATTTACAAATGTAAAAGAGGTTTAGTTAAGTATTTGTTAATTCGCTCCAGTTACTCAATTATCTAATAGCTGGCGGTGGCGTAGGCGCTATTCAGGCATATATTATTAGTGTAGGAAAAAAAGAAGCTGCCAGAATCTTTACTGCAACAGTAACAAGTAAGTTAATTGCATGGGCTGCTCCTAAATTGGCTATTTTTGTAGGGACAGCGGTGACATTCGCTATGGATTATCTTGATATCGGTGCGAAAATTGCTGAGTATCTTGATTCTAGAGACTCTAATCCTAATAACGGATGGATTAATTTCTAAAAAAACGGATTGGATTGATACCAGTTGAGAAATTTTTTAAAGTATACAACATTCGTAATTTGGTTGTTCTTAGTTATTTACTTTGGTAATATGCTGGGAGTTCCTAAAAACTTGTATTATTACATCATATCTTTTTCTATATCTATTGCTGGAATTCTATTCATTTATAATTGGTTTGACCGAAAAGATCGTAAACGATAGAATGCAAGAAAGAGCCTTCAATCCCACAATTGTTACTATGGTTGAAGGCTCTTTTTTGTTAAAGTACTCTGGTACTGACGTAACTCTTTCGCTTAAGCAAGTAAACAAAACAGCGGCGAACTAATATGCTATAACTACGAATTGGGAATTAAAGAAGTATCCCCTTATAATGAATGAGGGGGCTTCTTTTGTTTAACAAATAATTAAACTGGGGTGATTGAAATGCCAATGGAAGCGGAGGTGTCCATATATCTTATCCTTGGCTTTAGCGCTGTAATAATTACTGTTCTAGCTTTCGTCGTTGGCTGGTGGATAAGATATAAGAATCAGGCTTATGGCTGGTTAACTCTCCACCTTCTTTTATTTATCGCTAGTGTAAGTCGGTGGCTAAAAGCGATCCAAGTGAGGCCTGATGAACCGATGGCTTCAGAGTTAAACTCAATAGTAATTGCTCAAGCCGGTGGATTATGGGCGCTGAGTATGCTGTTTTTTATGTTTGGACTGTATAAACTAAAAAACACAACAAAAAATTGAAATTACAAGTTGTTACACCAGTGTATAGATATAACCGTGGTGGACTCAGTGTGGTGGGCTCCCGTTTTCAGATGCTGATCTGTACTTTGACGATGCTGCCATGCGAGCATTATGTAGCGGGTGAACACAATGGTTGTATGGCTGACAAGTAAGTCATAAGAGCGTCCTTGTAACTCTTTTTGCAGGCGCAGCAAGAATTTGGTGCACGTGGAGAGAATGGCAAGCCATTCGTTCTTCTTGGAACGATGATGAACAAACACGACCATGACCGGAAGGTTCGGAACGAGGTGGGTTCGGATACAACGAAGGATGGTGTGATGATCTCCTTCTACCTGTGGTGCTACGGCATACAGCGCCTTAAGGTCTAGTCGCTCTCCATCCACAAGATACCGCTTGTTGTCGGTTTTCACCATAACTCTTTCGCTTAAGCAAGTAAACAAAAACAGCGGCAATCTAAGAACGTGCTCTCACGTCTTAGTTCGCCGCTGTCTTCATTTGTAATCCCCTACTTCCGGTCCGTATCGCATGCTTCGCGCGTCTCGCGGGATACCGTTTCGTCGGCGAGCTTGTCCCCGAATTGCTCCAGACGCGAAGGGCTCGATGCTGGGCCGTTGTTCTTTGGCTTGCTGTTTCGTCCTGACATGGCGTATCACCTCCGAATCGTAGCTTGTCTTGTTGCGGCCTGTTTTATGTTTCGGCTAAAAGAGGGGAAAGCTGGGCATAAGTAAGACAGACACGCTACACACATCAGGCTGGAAAGGATGAATGCACATGAGCAAGCACCTTCAAGCGTACTTTCATACGGAGAATGAGGCGGAGGACGTCCGCATCCTGCTCCAGACCTATGCCGTCGAGCAGATCGAAGTCGGACAGCTGCAGTCGACGAGCGGGGACGATGCGAACTTCATGCCGTATTCGCCATCGCTTGGCTCGGCTAACGTCGCGGTCGGCGTACCTGCATTAGGCGCAGGGAACAATACGAATGGAGCGCCGGGATTTATGCCCGTCTTTTTTAACCTGGATGACGAGGTAGGCGAGGACGGCGGAGGCTTCCGCGGCTTCAGCTACGTGCTCAGCGCACTTGTCGAGGACCGTGACTTCGAGAAGGTCGTAGACGTCGTTCATTCCAATGGCGGGCGAGTGCTGAAGCTGGAGGAGTAGGGTAGTAGCATCTCGTTATTGCAAAAAAAGAGCCTTGTCCTGTCATCCGCAGCCCCCCCAATTGGGAGTGCCGTTGACGATGGACAAGGCTCTTCAGCGTAAGCTTGAAGCGTCCAGGCGAACGTAGCGCTAGCGCTACGAGCTGCGCCGACGGGACAGATGAATGAACGTGACGGCCAGCGCCAGCACGAGCACCGATCCCTTGACGATGTCGAAGGCATAATACGGCATGTTGAGCATCGTGAGGCCGTTCAGCAGCACCCCGATCAGCACCGCGCCGAAGAACGTGCCGATCACATTCGGCTTGCCCGCGCCAAGCACGGAGTAGCCGACGAAGACCGCTGCGACGGCTTCCATCAAGAGCGGTGCGCCCGCATCGATCTGGCCGGAGCCGACGCGCGCGGCGAACAGAATACCGCCGACCGCTGCGAAGATGCCGGACAAGATGTACGCGAACGTACGGATGCGGTTCACCGAGATGCCCGACAGACGGGCCGCCTCACGGTTGCCGCCAGTCACGTACATTTGCCGTCCCCAGCGGGTGTAGGTCAAGAAGATGTGTACCGCAATGACTGCCACAATCATCAGAATGACCGGCACCGGCATGCCGAGCAGCTTGCCTTGACCGATCCACAGGAACGAAGGATCGAACTTGCCCGGAGCCTTCGTCCCGTCCGTCATCTGCATGTTGTTGTAGATCGAGAAGCCCTTCGTATACGTCTTGTGGACGCCGCCGATGATGTACATGATCGCGAGCGTGGCGAGCAGGTCAGGGATACGCACCTTCACGATCAGGAGCGCATTCAGTAGACCGATCACGATACCGATCAAGAGCGGTACGGTCAGCACGACGACGAGCGGCAGCTCATACCAGACCATTAGCGTAGCAACGACGACAGTCGTCAGAGAGACGGTGGCGCCGACTGATAAGTCGAAGCCGTCTACAATTTGCGAGAACGTCACGCCGATCGCGACGAACGTCACGATGGAGATGGAGCGCAGAATGTCCGCCATGTTGTCATAGGACAAGAAGTGTTCGTTGACGGCCGAGAACCCTGCGATGACGAGGGCGATGACCGCCAGCGCTCCGTATTTATAAGTGAAGTCTAGCCACTTTTCTTTCATTCCGATTTGGCCTCCCCGCTGCTAGCGTAGTACAATACGTTCTCCTGTGTCGCTTCCTCTCTCGTCAGCTCCTTCACGATGCGCCCGTAGCTCATGACGAGTATGCGGTCCGCGATGCCGAGAATTTCGGCGATTTCACATGAGAAATAGACGATCCCCTTGCCTTCCTGCGCCAGCTTGCCGATTAAGCGGAAAATGTCGCTCTTCGCTCCCACATCGACGCCCTTCGTAGGCTCGTCGAACAGGTAGACGTCAGCGCCCGTCGGCAGCCACTTCCCGACGGCGACCTTCTGCTGGTTGCCGCCGCTCAAATATTGGACTCGCCGCTCCTTGATCGGCGGCTGAATGCCCAGCTCGCCGATGCGGGCATCGGCGTTCGCTTCCTCGAGGCCGCGCCGGACGAAGCCGAGGCGGCCGAGTTGCTTCAAGATCGGCAGGGCGAGATTCGCCATGACCGGCAGCTCGACGAGGACGCCCTGCTTGCGGCGCTCCTCCGGGATCAGTGCGAGCCCGGCGCGCACCGCGTCCGCGGGCTCGGTCAGCCGCAGCGGGCGGCCGCGCAGCACGAGCTCGCCCGCATCCAGCTTGTCCGCGCCGAACAGGAGGCGGGACAGCTCGGTCTTGCCGGCGCCGACGAGACCGACGACGCCGACGATCTCGCCCTCGCGTACGGTCAGGCTGACGTCGCGCACCTTCGTGCCGAAGCGCAAGGCTCGCGCTTCGAGCAGCGTCTCCCCGATGGCCGTCTTCACCTTCGGGAACTCCTCCTCGAACGGCTTGCCGAGCATTTCTTCAATAACAGCACGGGTGCTCGTCTCCGAGGACGCCTTCGTGGAGATGCGCCTGCCGTCTCGCATGACGGTGACGCGGTCGCTGATGCGGAACACCTCGTCAAGGCGATGCGAGATGAAGATGCAGCCGACGCCTTCTTGCTTGAGGCGCTGCATCAGTCCGAACAGTCGATCCGCCTCCTCGCTGCTGAGCGGCGCTGTCGGCTCATCGAAGATGATGAACTTCGCTGATTGCGCCAGTGCCCGGCCGATCAATACGAGCTGCTTCTCGGCAATCGTCAGCTCGCCCGCCTGCTTGCGCACGTCCAGCTCCGGCATGCCGAGCTCTGCGAGCAAGCGCTTCGCCTCACGCTCGAGGCCGCCCCGGTCAATCCACAGCGCACCCGACGTCAGCCGGTCGAGCATCATGTTCTCGGCTACCGTCAGCTGAGGGACTAGCGCAGTGTCGACCTCCTGGTAGACGCAGGTGATCCCTTGATGGATCGCATCGAGCGGCCGGCGCACATGGAGCGGCTGTCCATCAATGCTCACAGTTCCTGAATCGGCGATATAGGCGCCGGACAATACTTTCATCAACGTGCTCTTGCCTGCGCCGTTCGCGCCGAGCAACGCATGAATTTCGCCGCCGCGCACCTCGAAGTCGACCTGCTGCAGCGCCTTAACACCCGGGAACGACTTCGTTATGCTTGACATGGCGAGTAGATGGGGGGACTTGGCCATCGCTTAGGCTCACGCTCCTTCGAATGGGAAAATCCCACCGTGCCTCAATTCGAAGGCCGATGGGATTATCGATATGCAACCTGTATGCTTACTTCTGCTCCGCTTTCTTCATCCACTCCGTATAGCCTTGCTCGCTGCCGCCCCAGCCCTTCACGTGCTGGCTAAGCTGCGCTGTGGAGATCTGCTCCTTCGGAAGCTGATCGCGGGATACGAATACTGGCTCCAGTACGACCTTGTCCGGCGTCTGGTCGCCGTGCAGCTTCTGGTACAGGTAGCGAACTTGAATACGTCCGATATCCTTCGGATCAACAGCAGCGGAAGCAACCCAAGGGCTGTTCGGATCTTGGATCATCTGCAGATCCTCATCGCTCATGTCGATGCCGTATACTTTAATCTCCGTACGTCCTGCTTGCTGAATCGCGCGGGCTGCACCCTTGGCGAACTCATCCCAGGATGCCCACACTGCTGCGATGTCGCCCTTGTTCGGGTATTTCTTCAGGATCGCTTCCATCTGTGCTTGTGTGTCAAGTGCTGTATTCTGAGTCGCTGCACCGAATGCCGCAACTTCCTTAATGTCTGGATATTTCGCCTGGAAAGCCTGGTAAGCGACTTGACGACGCTCCATCGGAGCGAAGCCAGCTACCCAGATCTTCACGATGTTACCCTTGCCGCCGATATCCTTGCTCAGCTGCTCGAGCGTCTGCTCAGCCATCTTCGCATCGCCTTGCTCCAGTACCGTTACGCCTGGAACCTTCAGGTCTGCGTCGAACGCTACGACCGGAATGTTCTTCTCCAGCGCACGCTTCACGCCGTTCTCGAGCGCTTCCGCTGTGCCGTGGTCGATCAGAATACCGTCTACCTTCTGGTTGATGGCAGCATCCAGATTGGAGGCCATCTTGGCAAGGTCGCCGTCAGCAGGGCTTACGGTAACAGTGCCGCCGAGCTTCGTAACCTGCTCCTTCACACCTTCAATATATTGCGCGGAGAACGTGCCCAGGTTGATTTGCATAATGAGAGCAATTTTTTTGCCGGCGAGCGGGTTCACGCTCGAAGCGGCGGAGCCGTTGTCCGCAGGCTTGGCAGCCTCCGGTGGCTTGCTTCCGCAAGCGGCCAATGAGATCGACAGGATGAATACGAGAACCAATAGGAACGGTTTGTTGAGCAGCTTCATAGTACGTCATTCTCTCCATTCTACTAATATGTATAATTCCAATGGAATTACTAGGTGATTAAACTTTATCATAAGCGGCAACCAAGGGTCAATATAGGAATAAGGCTATAATCAACTATAAATTCATGAAATTCGACATAAATATACACGATTCCTCCTTAATTTGCACAAATCTAGCGATACAACACCCTATAGTACCATAGAAGTTAGTCGCCGAACAGCACAAAAAAGAGCGCGCCGTACCAATGTCGGGCGTGCTCTTTTTACAAAAACCTACATACTATGTGTTCAAGCTAGCTAGCAAGTAAAAACGCGGCTGCAGCAACAGCGACCGCTGCCGAATAGGCAATCTCCAGCCATTGCTTCTTCGGACGCTGGGACAAGCTGAACATCATATAGACCGAACGGACAATAATAATGATAAGGGCAATCTGGAATAACGATTCAGGCATACGCATGACCTCCTTAGGAATCACATCGGGTACTACCTAACTTATGCGCTCGCAGGCGAGTCATGACGGAATCGTGCGTTAATATTCACAGCTCTGTAGGAAAATCAAGACAAAAACTGCAACATCTCCACGCCTCTGTTCGTTCAAAGGAATAAGCGTCGTCGTTACGCTGTATACCGAATTTAGAAAGGATGATCAATGATGAAGCAATGTAAATGGACGAAGCTGGCGGTAGTAACCAGCTTGATCATGAGTATAGCGGCCGCTCCGGCTGCAGCGTTCGAGGATCTGGAGGCTGGTCAGCGCGAGTCGGTGCTGTCACTGAAGGAGCGAGGCATCGTGAATGGTGTGGACAGCAAGCACTTTGCACCGCGCAGCAAGACGAGCTACGCCGAGGCGGTACATTTGCTCGTGAAGGCGTTCGACCTGAACATTGACCATATGAAGTTTATTAAGAAACCGGAGGCTTCCGACTACTTCACGCAAGTGCCGAACGATGCGTGGTATTCGGAGTCGTTCGTCATCGCGCATCTGAACGGCATACCGCTTCCCAAGGATATCAGTCCAGATGGAATCGTCACTCGTGAGCGATTTGCCGATATGATCATTCATGCGATCGATACGAAGGGAACGTTTCCTGTGATCAAAATGCTGATCATCTTCGAGGACGAGGCGGACATCGACCCGGCGCTCAGCTACAGCGTCCAGCGGCTCGTGTTGCACGGCATTGTGAAGCAGCAGGAGGATCGCAGGTTTAATCCTAAGAGCGAGCTGACTCGCGGCGAGGCTGCCGTATGGGTGTATCAAGCGGTTCAATTCGTGAACTCGCATACGAAGCCGCAGCAGCAGGAGAAGGTAACCGTTAAGGTGGAGAAGGTCAACGCGGATGTGAACAAGGTGATTTTGTCCCGCGGGGAGAAGCCAACGGCTGGTTATGCGATTCGAATTACGGGTATTCTCTTTGAGGAGGATGGACGTGCGATCATTACGTATAAGGTGACGGACCCTGCTCCTGATAGTATGAACGCGATGGTGATCACCGAGCCAACGGCTGAGACTTATGTAGCCAGCGGCTACGAGATTACAGCACAGCTTGATCGGGAATAGGTTATGAGTAGATAGGAGGTTATCGAGATGGAGCAATCGTACTTGATTCTGGAGGACAGGAAGCTTGCGTATTGTGTGCATGGAGAAGGGCTGCCGCTGGTGCTGCTGCACGGCTTTTGCGGAAGCGGCGCTTATTGGGATGACGTCGTGTCGCGACTTGCTGAGAGCTACAAGGTAATCGTGCCTGATCTGCGCGGCCACGGAGCGTCCGATACGCCAAGCGGTCCCTACACGATGGAGGAGCTCGCCGCAGACATTGCGGAGCTCATCAAACGCCTTGACCTGGGGCGTGCGGTTGTGCTCGGACATTCGCTCGGCGGGTACGTGACGCTCGCGCTTGCGGAGCAGCATGCGGAGCTGCTGAGCGGCTTCGGCCTTATTCATTCGACGGCGTATCCAGACGATGAGCAAGGGAAGCTGAATCGGATGAAGGCGAAGCAGACAATTGAAGAGAAGGGGATAGGTGCATTCGCAGAAGGGCTCGTGCCGAAGCTGTTCGCACCTGGCCATCTCGAGACGATGCGAGCAGCAGTCGATAAGGCAATGACGATCGCCCGTGGAACAAGCGCGGACGGTGCCGCCAGCACCATCGTCGCGATGAAGGAACGCCCTGATCGGCGTGCCGTGCTGCAGAACACCGAACTTCCGGTGCTGCTCGTAGCCGGAGCCTTGGATCAGATTATACCGAAGGAGAAGACGTTCACAGCATCGGGAGACCATGTGGTGCACCGATTGATCGACAGCGCTGGACATATGAGCATGATGGAGGCTCCCGAGGAGCTGACTCGTATTGTGCTCGAATTTATGAGCAGTAAGCTGGAGCAGAAGCAGGAACAGGTCTAAGCGGTCAACACGTTCCTTAGGATGGACATTTAAGAAGGTGATGAGCCTCAGGAGGTGCAGGCGATGCCCTTGGACAAGCGGCTGCAGGACATTGCGGACAACCATGCGATCGTATGCTACGATGGGGTGTGCGGCTTTTGTCAGAGAGTTGTACAGTTCTTGCTCCCGCGAGATCGGCATGGAGCATTCTATTATACCGCACTGCAATCGCCAACCGGTCAAGCATTATTGAAGGAGCACGGCTTGGACCCGAGTTCATTGAGCACCTTCGTCCTCATTGATGCAGGACGTGCATACGTCCGTTCAACAGCAGGGCTGCGTGTCTTGCTTAGACTCGGCGGCTGGTGGCGGCTGCTATATGCGGCAATTATCGTGCCCGTACCGATCCGTGATGCGGTGTACTCGCTTATTGCGCGTAATCGGTACCGTTTTTTCGGAAAGACGGACGCATGTATGCTCCCTGTACCTGAGGCTAGAGGCAGATTTCTCGATCGACTGTAGAACTCTCTTCATGTGAATCGAATAAAGACTATACCAAGGGACAAGGACATGTCCGGGCAATCGCTCGGATCATGTCCTTGTTTGGCGTCGAAGTCGTCTGAGCAGGACGATACCTAATCCTGCCGCAGTGACGAGTAGTCCATTGGTGAAGTGGTTCATCACCAAGAGGAGCGGGACGCTGAGCGCTGCTGTCAGCAGCATGTGGATGGTCCGAATCAGCCTCTGAACTGATACAGCTCGCAGCTCGGCGGGCAGCGGATAGATGTACGACCAGTCGGAGTGCAGGTACGCCTTAGGCAGCTCCTGAAGCTGTACGCCGACCAGCCATACGAATAGGAGATACAGAGCAGACGGCACCCAGTCGCCTGACGAAGAGAGCAACAGCCCGGCTCCAATCGACCACAGTCTGATCGTGATGCCGAACAGCTCCGAGCGAAGCCACACGCGCACATACAAGTAGCGGTACGTATCTGTGGAACGGAATCGAAGGCCCGCGAGCACAGCTAGCAGTCGTCGAGGGAATCGTCTGTTTCGTGGACGGCTCTGGACATGACCGACATCTACGAATTGATTCAATAGTCTGAAGATGAAGGACCGATGCGCTAGCTCCGTGTCTGCCAGTCGGTTCCAGTTCATGCTTGCTCGCGCAGTACTTCTAATTACGAATAAATATGCGAAGCCTACAGCCGCTACCAGCAGGCTCCCCAAGCCCGGCTTCAGGACGAGCAGGCCGTACACGCCGCCGAGTGCCGCCGCCCAGCGTGCTGCACGCCACATGACAAGCTCGTATATGTCGCTATATTGCAGCTCCGCCCACTTCGCCTGCAGCAGCAATCGCTTCATGGCGATGAGCACGAGCAGCACGTGCCAGAAGCCGGGCTTCGCTCCTTCGATCTGTATGTACGCTGGCCATACTGCCAGCCACAGGAGCAGCAGCAGTGCGCTTTGAGCCAGGAAGGCCCGATGTACGGCATGCTTCATGTAAGTGGCCTTGAGCTCATTTTCCAACGGGATCAGGAAGACAAGGTCAGCAGCTCGAACGTATGTACGAATCGGAGTGATTGCCATAACAGGAACGAGAATCGCGGTAATCAGCTCAGCGAATGGGAAGCCGGGCGGCGCCTCGGGCAATATGCGGTCGTACGTGTACATCAAGCCAAGGAATGCGACAACGATGATGAGAGACAGCGACTGCAGCGCGTATACCAGATAGGGACGTATTTCCTGGGAAAAGGCGGTCGAGCGTCGACGCCATAAGGTGAGCGGCTCAACAGCTGGGCTGTCCGGTTGGTGTGAACGGCTCATGGAAGAACGGCTCATGGATGACCACCATCCTGTGTAACAAGCGTGCAGAATACGTCATCGAGCGAGCCGCCAGGCAGCTTCGCTTGAAGCCGAAGGGCGTCTACGTCACCGTAAGCCTTCAGGCGCCCGTTATGCAGCACAACGTACCGGTCCCCATACCGTTCGATGGTAGATAAGATGTGCGAGCTGATCAGTATGGCGGCGCCGCTTCTTTTTACACTCGCCATCAGCTCCAGCAGAGAACGAATCCCGAGAGGATCAAGGCCGAGGAACGGCTCATCGATAATGTACAGGCTCGGCTGAACGAGGAAGGCGCTCATAATCATGACCTTCTGCTTCATCCCCTTGGATAAGTGCGCGGAGAGTCGGTTCGCATAGGCGGTCATCTGAAATTGCTCGAGCAGCTGCGGTGCCCTTCCCTCGAAGTCGGTCGGTGAGAGGCCGTAAGCCATTGCCGCCATCTCCAGATGCTCCTTCACGGTCAGCTCCTCGTACAGCAGGGGGGTCTCCGGTACGTACGCATACGTTCTGCGGTAAGCGCCGGCGTTGTCCTCGAGCTGGATACCGGACAATCGCACGGTACCCGAGTGTGGCTTCATTAGTCCAAGGATGTGCTTGATCGTGGTGCTCTTGCCTGCGCCATTCAGACCGATGAGACCGATCATCTCGCCGGGATGGACGGTGAAGCTTATGTCATGCAGTACCGGCTTTTGACGGCTATAGCCTCCTGTGAGCTGCTCTACTTCTAATAATGGATTCATGGTTTCACCTCAATTTCCATTTTACCTTGTTTTTGTGCAGAGGAGAAATATGTCTGTAATTCGAGCTTGCGTATTCATAATGGTTGTGCTATATTATGTTCCTCGGCCGACGAGGTCGAATGATGTTGAGAAAAGTAAAAATAACACTTGCATTCTTACACGGAAGTGTGGTACATTACTTTTCGCTGTCCGATACAAACGAGTTCGAAATAAAACGAACCGAATGTTGAGAAAAAATAGTGCTTGCAATGACGGTCGCGAATGTGGTATAGTAATTCTCGCTGTCACGCAAGACAAGCTATTGAGAAGCGGACAAGCAGTCAATATAATTGCCCTTTGAAAACTGAACAATGAGTGAGTGCT